>JBLNAA010000100.1:0-6852 GCA_050259135.1 Methylocystaceae bacterium
ATCCGGCCACACTACGCCGGCATCTAAATGAGCCCGATATAATTCCAGTACCTTATGCTGTATTTCCAGTCCATCATTGGCCAGAATTATCCGGGCTTGTTGGTTACACATTACATGGGTGGGACGGTAGGGCAGTTTAATATTATCGAGATCAATATCAGTTCTGATAATTTGTTTAATATTCATTAGTTTTACTCTCCCGGGTACTTGCCATCAAACGGCTGTTACTGAATATTACAGAAAAGGATCAGAGTCAAGCATGGTACTCCATCTTGGTAAAGTTATCAATCAACTGTTCAGCCAGCTCCATGGTATTTTCAAGGGAATACATACTTGATAACCGTTTCATATTATCCGCCAGCTGACTTAACACTTCTGGATTTTGAATGAATTTGGTAACCAGCTCTTGTATATCTCTGGCTCCGCTAACCTGAATGGCGACCCCACATTCCACCAGAATCTGAGTATTCTGTTGTTCCGGTCCGGGGATATAAAAAGGAATAATCATCGGAACACCCTTGGCAATAGCTTCCGAGGTCGTTATCCCTCCCGGTTTGGTAAAAATCACATCAGCTTCATCCATTAATCCAGCTATATCAGGGACGAATCCATAGATGGCCAAATCCTTATTAGATGGAGCAGGTAGATACATTTCTTCTAACCTGGTCTTAAGATGCTGGTTATTGGCACATACCACCATTATTCGTAATGGATGAGGAACCTCAAGCAGCGCCCTTAAGGTTTTATCGATGGGTTTGGCACCCATAGATCCCCCCATCAATAATATTGATAACGGTTTTAGATCTTTGTTCACCCAGGTGTTTTCCCGGAAATCACTGTCCACCGGTATTCCATGGGTATATATCTTGTAACGGGGGATCCCTCGCTGGTTAAGGGTTTGGGCCGCCCGCTCACTTGCGGTAATATAGGCATCAATGTAATTGTTGACATACGACTGATGGGCATTAAAGTCCGTCACTACAGACATAATTGGGATATTGATATAGCCCCTGGCCTTAAGGTCACCTAATACGTTGACAATCATCGGATGGGTTACCACAATCAAGTCGGGTTCACTGCTGCGGATAATTTCCAGTATTTGATCAGAAAGAAACAGGCTCAATATCCGATGCAGCCTTTGATAAATGATTTTTTTGTCGCTGGTTTTATACAAAACCCCAAACAATGGGAATGTAGATGCTGCCAGGTGATTATATCCGTCAGCAATAACTAGATTTAAGAAACGATTGCTCTCCTTTAAAAAGTCGTGTATTTCCACGTTATACCCATGCAGGACAAATTCTTTTTTTAGTACCGCTGCTACCTGGTTATGACCTCCGCCGGTAGAAGCCGAAAATATTAATACCGATTCCATTATTAGTCCTCCCCAAACACCACCAGAGCGTCCCCAGCGTTTTACTGGACATTCTGAAAAAAGGGTTCTACCCAAGCTTTAGCCAGTTTATAACTCCATCATTAAATAACAATTAGCCGGAGATTAAAATTTCATTAAAACCATCTAAAAGTTTGAATTAAAGCTATAGGCAAAAAAAAGAGCGGGTGATATTCCACCTGCTCTTTTTGATGGTTTAGTGATTTTTGCCGGATATAGACCGTGACGAATTGATTTCCTATACGTACTTAATACCGGAAAACTGGATTCATACTGTATTTATAAACTAATTCTCCAGTTTTCTTAGTGCCTGTTCTTTAGAAACTAATGCCTGTTCATATATTTCAATTTTATAATTCAGACGTTCTAAAGTTTGCTGCATATCCTCAATTCTGGTAATTAACTGCGAACGCTGCTCAATTAAGAGTTCTTTCCTGGTCCCAATGGTTTCGTCGCCCTCTTGCACCAGCCCCACATACTCAATTAAGACTTCTATCGGCAGGCCTGCACTTCGCATGCATTTGATAAACCCGACCCAATTGCAGTCTTCCTCCGTATAATCCCTGATTCCGCTTTTGTTGCGGTTAACACGAGGAAGCAGGCCGATGCGTTCGTAATAGCGTAGAGTATCCTGTGGAATATCGAATTTGTCACTTACCTCAGCAATCAGCATGCAGGTTCACCTCCTAATTTACAATTATAGAGGTTGGAGTCAACTCCAAGTCAAGTCAATGATAAACGGTAAGTTGCACCTTTACCGGATAAAGTTGGTGATAACACTTTCTTCTCGTTCCGGGAACGGGACACCGGCTTTCAGGCCAGCCGCCTTGCACTTTAGGAACCATGCCATATTCCTTGCCAATACACGCATTACCTGCAGGCCTTCTAAGTCCTTTTTCACATCTTCCGGTGTGGCACCGTGAACCATGTTCCAATACCTTGAGGCAATAACTGGCATCTCCGATATCGTAAAATACTTGTTAATCTGGTCAAAGGTTGCGGTAGTCCCGGCCCTTCTGGCGGAGACAACGGCCGCCGCCGGCTTCAGGTAAAAGGACTGTCGGCCCGATAGCATGTCCGAATAAAATGCCCTATCTAAGAAGGAAGTGATTGCCCCGCTGGCCGAGGCATAATGTACCGGCGAGCCAAATATAAATCCATCGGCATTTTGGGCCAGATCAAGGAACTCGTTCACTTTATCATCGAAAACGCATTTTTTCTTTTCTGCACAAGTTTTGCAGGCAATACAGCCAGACAGGGGTTTACTTCCAATCCAGAAGATTTCGGTCTCTATGCCTTCCTTATTTAAAGTTTCGGCCACTTCCGTAAGTGCTGTGTAGGTACAGCCCTCTTTATGTGGGCTTCCATTCACTAATAATACTTTCATCTCAATTCACTCCTATTAAGAATCACTCATTGTACTTGTCGGATTGTTTTACATCCCTTCCCGCAAGGGCTGCATCATTAGGCTCTTTTATTCATCACGATTGCATTATTAATTACCGGTCCTCCTGATCTTTCTTGGCAAATAAATCTGCAGCCTGCCTCATTTTGCTGATTATGTCCACACCGAAAGGGCAGTTTTCCATGCACTGCCCACAGGCGATGCACTCATCGGCGTGATGCTTCAGCAAGCCATAGTGATCGCACAGTGTTTCGGGTACACCTTTTTGAATCAGTGCGAGGTCCAGATACTTATTCACCGCCGCAATATCTATTTCCTGGGCACAGGGGGCGCAGTGGCCGCAGTACATGCAATGCCCTTTGAACGCGCGTTTCGGTGCATTCGCCAGGATCGAGCTGTAATCCTTTTCTGCCTCGGCGGCGTTCGTATAGGCCAATGCCGCCAGGACTTCATCGGCATTGGCTACTCCAACCATAACCGATGCTACCGCTGGTCTGGTCAGACAATAGTGCAGACATTGAACCGGGGTCATGGCCTTACCGAACGGGGACTGTGCCCCATCCAGTAATAGACCGGCGGCATACCCCTTCATAACCGTAAGGGCCACACCCGCATTCTGACAGGTCTGATATAAAAGGCTGCGCTGAGGGTCAATACCCTCATAGGTTCTGCCGGTAAAGGTGTCCTCCTCAAACAAGATGTTTACATCTTCACTGGCCGGCAGCATATCATAGGCAGCATTTATGCTGAACAGAATTACATCAATGAGGCCGCTTTCCACCGCTTTCAGTGCAATATCCGGGTTATGGGTGGAGATACCCAGGCAGCGGACCACGCCCCTGGCCTTCAGCTGCTTGGCGTAGTCAATAATCCTACCCTGAAAGATACGGTTAAAGTCTCGTTCGTCGTCCACATAGTGGATCATGCCTATGTCGACATAGTCCAGCTGCATCCTGGCCAGAAAGTCCTCATAGGCCGCAATGACTTCGCCCAAATTCCTGGTTCGGCGATACTGTCCGTCTTCCCACATGGAGCACAGATGACCTTCGATTACAAAGTTGTCCCGGGGATAACGGCTCAGTGCCTTTCCCACATTACTGCGGACATCCGGGTTTGAGTTATAGAGGTCGATAAAATTAATTCCGTTTTTTATGGCATAGTCGATGATTTTCTCACAAGCGGAATAGCTCTTGTTTTCAAAGCCTTCTCCGCCGATACCAATCTCGCTGACCCTGATGCCAGTTCGTCCTAATTCCCGATATTGCAAGCTTCTCCCACCTACTACTATTTAATAACTCCACTGGTTTTATCCAGCCAATCAGCAATGTCTTTTTGGGCATCATTTACCCGACTGCCATGGATAGCCAGCCCCTTTAAGACCTTGGCATTGTGACATAGTTTGGCTATATCCTTTTCACTGTGACCAAGCCCGCTGCCTTCATGGGTGCAAAACGGAATTATAGTCTTTCCGGAAAGATCAGATTCCTCTAAAAAGGTGAACACCGCCATTGGCATAGTTCCCCACCAGTTGGGGTAGCCGAGGAAAATCACATCATAGGAAGCCATGTTTTCTACATGGTCAGTAAGTTCTGGTCTGGTTTTATCACGCAGTTCCTGTTTTGCTACCTCGGTGGTTTCAGTATAATCCGCGGGATAAGCATTCATCGTTTCAATGTGAAAAAGATCGCCGGCAGTCATTTTCTGGATCATGTTAGCTGCAACTTCAGTGTTGCCAACCCGCAGGTTAACAATTTGTCCGCTGACATAGTTGTTACCGGCACGTGAATAATAAGCGATCAAGCATTTTGCGTCTTTGAAATTCATTTCATTTCTCTCGCTTTCTATCCAAAACTGTCACTGCGAGTGAAACGTAGTGGAGCGCGGCAGTCCGAACCCCTTCTTCATAAGATAGCTTACATCGGAGATTCCGGATTGCCCGTAAACGGACTTCCTTCGGTCGCCGCGCCTGTTACACAGGCTCGCAATGACAATTAAGGATATATTCGTTTAGATGGTTTTCGGTCTTCTCCTATCATAATTTATTAATTATGCTGGCATTATAAGCCGCACCGAAACCGTTATCGATATTAACTACACTAACACCGCTGGCACAGCTATTCAGCATGGATAACAAAGCTGAAAGGCCGCCGAAGTTAGCTCCGTATCCAACACTGGTCGGGACAGCAATAATCGGTTTGTCCACCAGGCCACCGATTACGCTGGCAAGGGCTCCTTCCATTCCTGCCACCACTATAATGACTTTTGCTCCTCGAATAACATCTATTTGGGCAAAAAGCCGGTGGATACCGGCCACCCCTACATCCACAATCTTTTCCACCCGATTGCCAAGAAGCACAGCGGTTTCGGCTGCTTCCTCCACCACCGACAGGTCGGAGGTTCCCGCTGATATAATGGCAATATAGCTGTCAGTAATAGATTCTTCTCGCTTACGAATGGTGATAGTCCTTCCCAATGGATTGTATTGGGCATCGGCACAGATGGTTTTTACTGCCTCATACATCATCTCATTGGCCCGGGTTGCCAGTATATTGTTATCTTTGGACAGCATAAATTGGATGATACCTTTTATCTGGTCGGCTGTTTTTCCTTCGCAATAAATTACTTCCGGATACCCGACCCGTATTTCGCGATGGTTATCAATCTTAGCAAAACCCAATTCTTTATAAGGTAAATCCTCAATTGCTGCCATGGCGGCTTCAACTTCAATTTCATGGTTTTTTACTTTTTGCAGCAGGATCTGAATGTCTTGCTTGTTCATCGTCTTCTCCTTCTATTGCAGCCACCTAAGTCAAATCTCTGAAAATATCTGTGATTTAGCACTATTTATTGCCTATCGCCGCGTTAAAACTTCCTGATTTATAACCATCTAAATCTAAAGTTACATACGTAAAACCAAATTCTTTGAGTTTAGCGGATATTTCCCCTAGAAGAGACTGATTGAATAGTTTATTCATATCACTCTTATCCACTTCAATTCTGGCCAGATTGTCATGGCATCTTACTCGAATCGCCCGGAATCCTCTGCCCATTAAATATCTTTCTGCTTTTTCGATCTTGATAAAATCTTCTTCTTTCAGTTCACTGCCATAGGGTATTCTGGTCAGCAAACAGGCATAAGGCGGTTTATCCCAGGTGTTAAGCCCCAGTTCTTTAGATAGATCTCTTATTTCCTGTTTACCCAATTGACATTCTAATAAGGGACTTTTTATATTCAGTTCCCTTAGTGCTTGCAACCCCGGGCGATAGTCACCGGTATCATCAAAATTGGTACCATCAATGACATAAGGATAGCCTTCGCTCTGGGCAATGTCTTTAATCCGGCTAAATACCGCCTTTTTGCAGAGATAACACCTGTTTTCAGGATTGTATCTAATCACATCAATAATCGGCGCTTCCACGATTTCAAACCTTACACCCAGCTCGGTTGTGAACTGTTTCGCCTCTTCCACTTCCCATTTAGGAATGTAAGGTGATTGTATGGTCACTGCTTTAAGGTTATCCCCCAGGGCTTCCCTGGCTGCTTTAAGCAAAAAAGTACTGTCGACTCCGCCTGAAAAGGCCAGAATAACTTTGCCCAGACCTTTTAAATAGTTAAGCAAATTCAAATATTTTTCATTATTTATCATAGCTGTTACCCTCAATAATCTTGCAGACTTCCTGATATACCCTGGCAGCCGAGATACACCCTCAAAACATTAGGAATATCAAGCTCCCTATGACCTATCCCATAGCCAATACTTTCGACTGAGAAGTCCATGTGGTCGGTAAATGTCCCTACATTAGCTGCCAGTATCGCGGCGCCAGTAGGGGTGGTGGTTTCAAACGGAACTATCCCCGACTTCACCGGAACATTTTTCAGAATTTCCATAGTTGCCGGAGCCGGTATAGGAATAATACCATGCGCACATTTGACAAAGCCGCCTCCCAGTTGGACTGAAGAAGACATAATCTTATCAACCTTTAAATACTCCAGGCACACCGCTGCTCCTACAATATCAATAATGGAATCAACAGCTCCCACTTCATGAAAATG
>JBLNAA010000101.1:0-7393 GCA_050259135.1 Methylocystaceae bacterium
ATGCGTTTGATAGTTGGGGCTGAATCCTCGTCACCAACTGCCGTACCGCCCACCACCAGCTCCTTGATGCGGATCGTAGGTTGGGCGTCCGCTACCGGTACTCCCTGCCCATCTTTACCACAGGTCCCCAGTGAAAAACCCAGGTCTTTACCCACTCGATCAATATTCATCAAAGTTTGCGGGCCGCTGCCGGCCAAGGTAGCCCCCCGTACCGGATATTTTAATTCTCCGTTTTCTATCATATAGCCTTCGGTAACTTCAAAAACATAATCACCATTGGTTGTATTTACCTGACCACCGCCCATTTTCCGTACAAATAATCCTTTTTTAGTATCCCGGACTATTTTCTCCGGGTCATCCTCACCTGGGGCAATTAAGGTATTCGTCATCCGGGGTATCGGCTTGTTTTGATAAGATTCGCGGCGGCCATTGCCGGTGGATTCTACTCCTGCCTTCCCGGCAGTAATGCGATCATACATGTAACCTTTTAGTTCACCTTTATCAATTAAAACATTGCGGCGCCCTTTAACCGCTTCATCATCATAGACCAGGGTACCATACCGGTGGGCAATAGTGGCATCATCCATTACCGTGACCTGGGAAGCAGCCACCATCTGTCCTTCTTTGCCCCGATATACTGAAAGTCCTTTCTGAACCAGATCCGCCTCCAACCCATGCCCGCAGGCCTCATGCACCATGGTGCCGCCAGCTTCTGACGACATTACCACCGGCATTTTTCCGGTGGGCGCCGGTTTAGCATCCAACATCAATAATGCTCTTTTTCCAGCGGTGGTTGCCAGATCAGCCGGCCGGGTTTGATCAAGAATCTCCCAGCCAATAGTCCCGCCCATGGCGTCATAGCCAGTCTGAATCTGTCCGTCACGGCTGGCCACTACATTAATAACAAATCGGGTTCGCAGGATTTCCTGTTCCAAATCCTGACCTAATGAATTGGCGATCTGAACCTCACGCAGGGATTCTCCCAGAGCTACTGTTACCTGTTTTACCTCATCGCTGAGTGAACGGGCAGTATCGTTCGCCTCCTTGACCAGGCTGACTTTTTGTTCAAAGCTCACCTGGGAAGGCATTTTCTCGATTCCCTCCAGAGGAACCCGTACTGGTTTATCCAGCTGAATTTCCTTTTGCCGGCCGCCGTTAGCGGCTGCATGGGAGGCAACCTGAGCTGCCTTCGACATACCTTCGTACGATAAATCATTGGTATAAGCATAAGCCGTATTCCCGCCGTTAACCACCCGGATACCAACTCCGGCCTCTTCTCCCCGGTTTATCTTTTCTATCTTGTTGTCCTCGGCCACAATATTTAAACTGGCTTTCTTCTCTACATAAATCTCAGCAAATTCCCCGCCCCGGGTGAGCACCTCATCTAAAACCTGGGCTAGCAGTTTTTGTTCCAGCACCAGCAGTTACCTCCTTATATATGAGCTATGAGCGCTGTCAATGGCAATTACTGGACAAATGTCATCAAATATAGCTTACCTCTTGTGAGGCAAAACATACAAGAGAAGCAAAAGCCGGGGCTTCCCGGCTTTGCCACATATTAATATTTCCTTATTTCTTATAAGGGTTTTCTTTCGGTTCGGATGGGGGAGCCAGCTGATCCGAAACACCGGACCGGCCCTTTACTGACCTGGCATCATAAAAGGCAGTGAGTTTGATGGTCATAACCAGGTTATCACCAGTATAGGCAGCTGAACCAACCAGTTGGGGAATCGATTCCGTTTTAGCATTGATTTGGTCTACTGGTGCCGGAGGCTCCGCCCCTGCTTGTTTTGCTGCAGCCGCCACCAGCTTTATGTTATTAATGGTTATTAAACGGGTACTGTTCTCTATAAGCTGGATAAATGATTTTATCTGATAATAGTCACCACGAACCTCGAACTCGATCGGTATCGATTGATAGGGAACAGACTTGCCAACTTCTTTTTTAGCCGTACCAGATTCACCAAGCAGGCTCCCCGTGTCCTGGCTGCTTTTTGTACCATAATTAATACCGCTTATTTCCGTATCCGATTTATTAGCAGTTTCGTTAACTAGGGCTAATACCTCTGGTAAAAATGCCTTTTCCGGTATTTTTCCCAGCAATTGCTGATATTCCAGAAGTACATCATTTTCGGTGTTGGCGCCAGTAATAACTTTATGCCCGGTTTTCTGCTGCTGTAACTGATAATTAATCTGCTGCAGCTGCTCAAGCTTTGCTCTTTCCGGGGTATAGATGAAGTAATAATAAACCGCCCCGATCAAAATCCAGACCATGACCATAATCATGATTAATTCCCGGCGGGATAGCTTCATCGGCCTCCCCTCCACTCACTCTCAATTACAAACTCGATTTCCCCATTTTCTTCAATTGCCTTCGAAGCTGTCACTGTAACCTGAGAAAAACGCGAGTTCTTTCGTAAGCCGGACAAGAGCACTGCAATTTCCTTCTGATCAGGTGAAAAGCCGTTTATCATCAGCTTACTGCGATCAAATTGAATATCAGTTAGCTTAACCGATCGAGGTACTGACCTTTCCACTTCCTGCAAAATGGTACTGGCCGGCAAACCGGTCAGTTCTGCTGATTTGACTTCAGCCTTTCGTTGTTTTAATAACTGAACCAGATCTTTTTTCTGTTTTTCAGCCGCTTCCTGCTTTTTATAATTAACTAACTGTTTTTGTAATTTAGTCTGTTCTGATTGCACACGAACAATCTGATTTTCTTGATGGCAGTTAATCAGCAAAATGACAGCTACCAGAACTACGGTGATTAAAGCCCCACCCCAGGCTAGTCTGCGATTTTGTATGCTTTCCTGGTCGATGGGAAGCAGATTAATCATAACCTCTTTGCGGTATGCCATTAGATCACCCCCCGCGCTGCCAGCCCCAGGGCGACTGGATAATCATGCATTATCTGCCGCCGTTCATGTTCAGTCAAATGGGGAGGTATTTTTACCTGCTTTTCAATATCCGCCTGCTCAACGGAATAACCCAGAGCCGAGGACAGATAATCGGTCAAGCCTTTTATCCGCGAGCCCCCTCCGGTAAGCAATACCTTATTGACCTTGTGACCACCGGTCTGCATGCTGAAGTACTCCAACGTACGTGATAATTCCGTTATTATGTCACCCAATAAATAGGAATAGTTACTGTCTTCATTGAGATCAATACCGTCAAGTTCCCGCTGCTCGACCTCGCCCCATCCTACCCCCTGCAAAAAGGCAGAACATCCGAGTGACAGGTGGCGTAAGGAGGTTAAAACCCCTTCATCAAAAACCGCCAGATAAGAGCGATAAGCGCCAAAGTTGAGAATACCCAGTGTTCTTATATCATCCTCACTTTTAAACAAGCGGTAGAGGGCCAGAGGCTCAATCTCCACGGCTGAGGGTTTTAAACCGGCAGCTTGATATACAGCTAACAGGTTGTCCAACTGCATCTTACGGGCAGCCACAAAAAATACATCGGTCTTCCTACCTTCACCATCAGTAAACCGACGTACCGGACAAACATCCATTACCGCCTCCTCCGGGGAAATAGGCAGGAAGCTGGATGACTGATAGAATGCTGCTCTCCTGAGATCCAGCTGCTTCATATGAGGCATGACGAAATTCTTAATATAAATCTGCTGTCCGCCAATGGCAGAAACTGCTCGGGAACCGCTTATTTTAAGATCATTAACTAAATCAGCTATGGCCTCGCCCAACAGCTCAGGATCAATTATAGTACCGGAATCTACAGTACCGGGTGGGGTATCCATACATTTAAAAAGCACCGGTTCAATTTTATTACCCTGGCGCTTGACTTTGACCAGCTTAATCTTTTGGCTGCCTATATCAAGGCCAATACCAGTCTTTGAAAAAAGCAAATCCTCTCCCCCTAACCCCGGCCTTTCAGATTAAACCTAGTTCTCACTATAAGCAGTAATTGCCCCTACCCGAACCAGAGCCCAATTATACGGAAATGAGTTAAGAATCCCCGGGTCAGGAGTCAGATTAATTTGTTGAGCAGCAAAATAAGCCCAGGGATCATTATTAAAGTTTATGGTAGTTGTATTGGCTGCATTAAGTGAGCCAGTAATATTAACTTTGTTGGTATATGAATTCACAGTAATATCATTACCCGATAAGGTATACAGTCTAACACTGTCAGTTCCTAAATAAGAGCCAATAACATTGAAGTTGATTGTAATATCCTCCGGCGACATCAGAAATATATAAGCATCTTCCGGCATCGTATCGTTTAATATCCCGAAATTAATCGTTATTGCTGCCGGGCTTACAATAATAACTGACTTAACTGTCTGTTCAAGTTTCCAAATGTTAATCTGATCCCAATCAGTCATATCAAGCTCCAAGCGCTTATTTTGTTTCATATCCACAAACAGGTTAGGCCTGGAGATGCTGCCCGCTGATAAGTCATAGGTATTGCCATGGAAAGACGGCTGCATATAAGTCCATTTACTGGTACCACTGAGGGCATCCTGCCTTATCAGCTCAGCCATTCTGGCCACATCATTTTGAGTTAATACCGCAGGTAAATATTCGTTTTCGACTGTTATATTGCTGGATGTAAGTTCTTTAGTTTTCAGTCTGGAAGTTGCTATACTATCACCGCCAATAATGTTTACCGAGTCATTATCGATTCCAAAAGTAGCAGCACCATTAATTACAATATCGTTAGACCGAACTGCATAACGGCTTTCCCCGGTATAATTTATAAATGCGGTAATTCTTTTTTTACTCAATGTTCTGCCATTGTTTATTACTTCGCCAATCGATACAATTTTAACAACACCGGTATCATTTATATCGCTGTCATCGATAGTCACACTATACCTGACCTCGGGCGGACCGCTGGCAATAACTCCTGAAAGGTTCTTTTGGTCAACAGGTATAGTTTCGGTCGATGTGCGTAAATATTCGAATACCCGGTCAGTGCTGATTTCGAGTCCGGCATCAGCTGCCTGTTGGGCTTGCAATATGTAACCGTTATAGGTTCCCATTTTAGCTTCCATCCCGGCAACACTTATTACCGCCGACCCGAGTATGGTAACAATTAGCAATATTATGATGGTCATCAGCATTAATGAACCATCTTGATTGAATATTACCTTTCTATTCTTAATCGCAGCTGCCATTTAGCTCACTCCCGCTCAGTCGATTCGGCGGCTCATACTGCTGCTCAACGAATATACCTGTTCGTCAATACGGGTATTAATCATTATATTTACCAGTGTCGGCTTGGGACTTGTAAAGCTTATCGATTCCAGGTTAGAGGCTATCGGCAGTTTATTATTCGGATGAGCCGATACATTATCGCGGTATAAGACATTATTGGCAACATAATAGTTGATCTGTTGGGTACTGCCGTTATTTTCAACCTGTAAACTCAGCCAGGAACCAGAATCCTGCGGCGAACTGACCGGCGTATCTTGTGCAATCCAGACCTCAATAGTTTTACTGGCCCGGATATCTCTGACCAGAATGTCCCGGGCATGGCGGGCTGAATACTGCATATCGGCTTGATTCTGTTCCCTGATGAAAGCATTATGACTGAGCCAAAATACTGACATTAAACCGGTAGTAACTAAGGCAGTAAGCCCCAGGGCTACCAATAACTCGATTAAAGTAAAGCCCTGCTGTTTTAATTTATACTCTTTATTATTCATCTTGTTGTTCATCGCGCTCTGACCACGGTTGATAAAATCACATGATTATTAATACTTCCCGTCAGCCAGTTTACAGTCACTTCAATTTTATACAGGTTAGTGTTGCCCGGTATAAACTGTGATACCATAACCTGTTCCGAAAACCGGTTGGGGTCATCAATTGTTAAATTTAATTCTGGAATTGAAAACTTGGTAGCAGCGTTATCCGGATCGGTATATGTTTTAGCCAGGGGGTTTCCGGTCAGTGTCACAGCAGTTAACCGGTCAGAATTAGCTCTCACGTTTTCCATAATTGATGAAGCATATTCACTCGCTTGAACTCTTTTACCAGAATTCATTATCCATACTTGGGCCGTGGTAAATATCGTCATAAACGATACCGTGAGCAGGGATAGTATTACCAGTGATGCTAAAACCTCTACTAATCCCATACCCTGTTGTTTCCAGCTTTTATTAATATCAGGTTCCATCCTTTTACCTCTGGTCCAGTCGATTACCATTGAAGCTATCTCGCTAATAAGCCGAAATACCAGTTTATAAACCGAGTTCCGTAAACCATACCCAGCCATCCACCCAGTGCTAAAAACGGGCCAAAACGAATGACGCTTTTTCGCCCTGCTCTTTTTATCAGCAGCAGAATTGAAGCCCATAAACCACCGGTAATGCTGGCGATAAACAGACCAACCACTGCGCCCGGCAAGCCAGCAAAAATCCCAACCACTGCCGCCAGTTTAATATCGCCGCCCCCCATCCCTCCTCGGGATAAAACAGCAGCTAATATCAATATCCCACTAAACAGCGCCGCTCCAAACAACGCTGACTGCCAGCTGACAGTCCACCACGACAGTACCAAACCTAATCCTAACGCCGGGTAAGTGACACGGTCAGGTATGATGCCGTGATCAATATCAATAAAGGCACATATTATGAGAATACTGCCTAGCAGCCAACCTGCCAGGGTAACCATTGAAAAACCATACTGCCGGTATACCAATAAAAAAGCAGCAGCTGTTAAAGCCTCAATTAGTGGATACCGAACGGATATTTTCCCCCGACAGAACCGGCAATAACCTCGAAGCAACAGATAACTGAAAATCGGGATCAGATCTCTTGCCCCCAGCCGGTGCTGACAATGCGGGCAGTGACTGGGGGGAAAAATAAGCGACAATTCCTGCGGTAATCGCCAGATAACCACATTCAGGAACGATCCGATTACCAGAGCCACAACAATGATTAGGAACTCGATCATCTGCTTTAGTTACCTCTGCTTAACACCGGTTAATTACCTGTGGTGTCATTATCGACTAGTATCGGGGTAGCAAAAGTACCAGTCAACTTATAAAACTTAGTCCCGTCGGTTGGGTTTTTCATAGGCGAAATACCCTGCAAATACTTACTACTAATAAGAGTAGAAATGGTTGGCACGGTGTCTGTATCTGCTTTACTTTCTTGTACCTGATACATATCAAGTGCTTTCAATATCATGGCCTTATTGGTTTCATTTGCTTTAACTTTTGAATCCGCCAGGACATCCCCAAACTTGGGTACAGCTATTCCAGCCAATATCGCCAGTATTGCCATAACGATAATCAGTTCCACCAAAGTATATCCTTTTTCATCTTTTTCTTTACGCTGGTGCCATCGAGTTAACATTCACTCCATCTCCTCTCAAATTAGCCATTTTTTAATATTATAGTTGAAAAATAAGAAATACGGCCTAAGACTTTA
>JBLNAA010000102.1:0-7772 GCA_050259135.1 Methylocystaceae bacterium
CAGAAACTCCATACGGCTGAGCACCTCACGTGGCTCTCCGTCGGCTGCCAGCTGACCGCCTGCGAGGACGATCACCCGGTCCGCCAGTGCCGCTTCATCCATGCTGTGGGTCACATGAATGATACCGATACCATTCTGCCGCAGATCACGCAGAAGCCTGAGTACCCGACCTTTTGCTTCAGGGTCAAGGGATGCCGTCGGCTCATCCAGGACGATGTATCTGGGGCTCATGGCCAGCAGCCCGGCGAGGGCAAGCAACTGCTTCTGCCCCCCGGAGAGTGTATAGGGCGGGTGTTTCTCCAGACCAGCCAGGCCGACCGCGGCCAGTGACCGGTCTACCCGCCGACGAATTTCCGCTGGTGGCAGACCAAGGTTACCGGGACCGAAGGCCACGTCTTCCTCTACGCTCATGCCCACGATCTGACTGTCCGGGTTCTGGAAGATCATACCGACCCGGCGCCTGATCTCGAGATGATTCTTGGTACTGCGGGTGGACAAGCCGTCGATGTTGACATCGCCGCTTGACGGAAGCAGCAAGGCGTTAAGATGGCGGATCAAGGTGGTCTTCCCGCTGCCATTCGGCCCAATGACGGCTGTGTACTCTCCTCCGAGGATATTGAGATCCAGTGATTTCAAGACCGCCGACTGGTCGGCATCATATTTAAAGCTGAGGCTTTTGATCTCGATCATATTTTGACTCCTCTAGAGCTTCAGGATATCCCGCAGTCTAAGACTGAGGAGAGCAGCGACCACCAGTTTGAGGGCGTCACCGATGAGAAAGGGCACGACACCGGCCATCAGTGCTTGGGGAATTGTCAAATGCCCCACAAGTGCAAGCTGGCCCACGCCAAAGAAATAGATGGTCAAGTCACCGAGGATAATGGCCAGGACAATCCAAACCAGGCCAGGCTTGAGCCTTGTCTCCACGACTTTCCCGATTACGAATGCGGCGACGACAAAGCCGATGAGATACCCTCCAGCAGGGCCGAGTAGTGTCCCGAAGCCGGAAGTGCCGCCGGCAAACACCGGCAGGCCAATTACTCCGAGTAGGATGTAGATGACCTGACTGAGGGCGCCTGCGTACCCACCCAGGAGTAAACCGGCGAGAGCAGTAAAGAAGGTCTGCAGAGTTATCGGAACCGGCTGCAGGGGAATAACGATGAAGGCACCCACAGCGGTAAGCGCTCCAAATATAGCGGCGTAGACATTCTGCCGCAGCGGATTATGTGGGGTGGTAGACATCCGAATGCCCTCCTGTTTGCAAGTATGTTTCTGACCCTACTATCGGTGCCTGAACGGTCACGAAACGGGTTCATCTATCTATAGTAGCGTAGGAGGGATATTTGTCAACCCATTAGGATTGTGTGGTTAACGAATTTCACTAAGCCGTTTCGCTCCTTAAGGGATTACCTCAATTTCCCCGGACATAACAGTCTGCATAGCTCCTGAATCATCACGAACCACCAAGAACCCGTTGTCATCAATGTCAACGGCCAGACCGGTCACGAAACCATTCACCGCGTCCAGATGCACTTCGTGGCCAATGACCGTAGACCGCTTCCTAACTTCTTTCAGAATATCTCCGAATCCGCCTGCGAGCAGCAACTGGTAAGACGACTCAAAGTGCGCGAGCAGGCTCTGAAGCAATTTTCCTCTGGAGTAAGGACGGCCCAGTTCAGCGAGGACTGAGGTGGCACGATCGCGGAATTCTTCTGGGAACTGTTCTGCCCGGATATTGACGTTAAGTCCGATGCCGGCCACGATGTATTCCACACCGTCCATATCGGTGACACCCTCGGTCAGTATACCGGCGATCTTTTTTCCGCGGATTTGGATATCGTTGGGCCATTTGATGCTCGCCGTGAGTCCCAATTGCGTCTCCAGCATTTGGGCGACGGCCGCAGCGGTGACCAGAGAAATTCGTGATATTTCCTTCAAAGGAAGCTTCGGCCTGAGAAGCAAGGACACGCAGATTCCTTCGCTCAGCGGAGCGTGCCAGGCGCGCCCGCGTCGGCCCCGTCCAGCCGTCTGACTTTCTGCCACGACGACCGTCCCTTCCGGGTATCCGGAGGCGGCCAGTTCCCGGGCATAGGTGTTGGTTGAGCCGACCTCCTCAAGATAAATATAATGTACCCGGCCAAAGACCTCGGTCTGAAGGCCGGGGCACACTTCATCGGGAGATAGTACGTCAGGCACCTCCAGGAGGCGGTACCCCTTCTTGGAGGCGGACTCAATACTGTAACCGTCCTCCTGCAGTTTCTTGATTTGTTTCCAAATAGCTGTTCGCGAAACGTTCAGGCTCTCGGCCAGCGTTTCCCCCGAGACCCAGTCGCCCATTCCCTGTCTAAGCATCGACAGGGTCGCCGCGCGCAGAGACATCTCTCTCACCCTTTCTGTTAACCGGTAAGTACATTATAGCTGACAAAGGATTGGGCTTCACCTCTTTGCACGCATTCTGTAGGGCAAGACCTGCCCGGAAAACCGTATAGTTGTTTGAAAAAGCAAACACTATCAATCTTTACACCGTTAAGATAAGGTAATATAATCTTAACATAGTTAAGATTAAGAGATTACAGGAGCTGACACTCATGTCTTTAAAACCTTATCATCATGGAAACCTGAAAGAGGCTCTAATTGAGGCGGGAATAGAGCTAATCAATCAAGAGGGTTTAGATAAACTGTCGTTAAGGAAGGTTGCTTCTATATGTGGAGTAAGCCAGGCCGCACCATACAGTCACTTTCAGAGTAAGGACGACCTGCTTCAGGCCATGAGGGATTATGTCTTGGCGCAGTTTATGGAAGCGTTGGAGAAACCGATTAGCTTATATGGACCAGATGAAGAACGAGCGCTGATTGAAATGGGAAAAAGCTATGTAATGTTTTTTATAAATAACCCGCAGTACTTTAAATTCATTTTTTCTGAGCAGTGCATGCAGGTCTATTTGTCTATTGAGATGGATGAAACCGATAATTTCCCTCCTTTCAAGCTGATGAAAGATATCGCTGTTCCCATTTTGGCTGCTAAAGGAATTGCAAAAGAAAAGGTCGAGGATGCGGTCATATCTTTGTGGGCAACGGTACATGGGCTTGCTTCCATCGCAACTATGAAGAACGTCCATTATGATAAGGATTGGGGAGAAAAGGTTGAAGATATTATCTGGAACCAGGCAGGGGACTAGTTTAATTATTAAGAACAGGTCTGTCCAGAAGGTGGTGAGAATGATACTTATTGTACTTTTGCTTTTGCTTGCCAGCACATTGATTCTCGTTGGAATACTTTGGGCATATAGCCCGGGTAAACTTGAACCTTTTCGCGATGAAGACGGCAAGGTACTTGATAACAGCATATCTGAAAAGGTCTTTGTCAATATTGGCGGTGTGAAGCAGGGAATGTTTATCAAGGGGAAAAACACCGATAATCCAGTGCTCCTGTTTGTTCATGGAGGTCCATGTTTTCCGGAGTATTTTTTGGTAGATAAATATCCTACCGGTCTTGAGGATGTTTTTACCGTTTGCTACTGGGAGGAGCGGGGAGGAGGACTTTCCTACAGCTCAGATGTTGCACTCGAGAGCATGACCATGGAACAGCTGGCATCTGATACTATTGCCGTGACCAATTACTTGCGTGAGCGTTTTGGACAGGAAAAGATATACTTGATGGCTCACTCCGGAGGAACGTTCTTTGCTATTCAGGTAGCTGCCAGCGCACCGGAACTTTATCATGCATACATCGGGATAAGCCAGATAACTAGCCAGGCGGAATCAGAAAGGATAGCATACAAGTATTTGCTGGAACAGTATGAAGCAGCAGGAAATACCAGGATGGTTAAGAAACTAAGGTATTTTAGGGTTCTAAAGGAGGATGCCGATGTTGCTCCGTTTTTTAAATCCATGGTACGCGACCAGGCAATGCACGAACTTGGTGTCGGTACGATGCGCAATATAAAGTCTGTCGGGATGGATGTGTTTGTACCAGTAATGTTATGCAGGGCGTATACGCTTGGAGAAAAGGCTAGTCTGTGGAAATCAAAGTTCTCGTTTATCAAGAAGACGAAACTGCATGACGAAATAGTGACCAATGATATAACTCTCAAAGTAACTAAGGCGGAGATACCGATGTATTTCTTCAGCGGTGCTTACGACCTAACGGTAAATCATGACCTTTCGAAGGCCTATCTTGAGCAAATTCAGGCACCGGTAAAAGGGTTCTACACATTTGAACAGTCTGCCCACAGCCCGATTTATGAGGAGTCTGAGCGTATGATGGATATTATTCTAGAGGACGTACTGCATGGAAAAAATAATCTGGCTGATAAAAATAGCTGAGGAAGGTACTTTGTATCTGGGGAGGGATAAATATGAAAGAGTATAAGAGAGAGTATCCTTTATTCTCATTGTGCGGATTGAACTGTGGATTATGTACACGTTATCAAACCAGTGGAACGTCTAAATGTCCGGGATGTGGGGGGCAGGATTTTCATTTAAAACATCCCACTTGTGCTGTTGTTACATGTAATAGCAAGCATGACAATGTGGAATATTGTTTTCAATGCACTTCCTATCCCTGTGAAAGATATAGTAAACCGAGTGAAGTGGATTCGTTTATTTCGTATCTGAATGTTATCTCTGATTTTCAGAAGGCCAGTGAAGGGATAGATAAATATATTAAGGACCTGAATGAAAAGGTCAATATAGCAGAGTTCCTGATTGATAACTTTAATGATGGGAAAAGAAAGACCTTCTATTGCAATGCTGTGAATCTGCTGCCATTGGCTGATTTGCGAGATATTATGACGGAAATTAATGGGGAAGCAAACAAACAGGATATCGATAAGAAGGATAAAATAACGCAAATAATTGCACTGTTTGAAGCTAAGGCCAGGAAAGAGAATATTGAATTAAAACTGAGGAAATAAGCCAACTCCCGCCTCCACCATGGAAATTTGTAAATCAGGGACAATCAAGGCACAGGGACGGTTCTTTTGCCTTGATTTACTGTAATGATTTAGCAGTAGCAGTAGCAGTAGCGCACCCTTAATGCTGGGCTGCCAACCTACCGATTATAATCAATAAGGAGGATGAGTATGCCAAAAGCACGAAAGATGTTAAGTGACTGGGATGCACCGTATATTCAGTCACTGGTAAAGTTAATTGAAACGCAGAGCAAGACAACACTTGTGATTTGGGCAGTTGGTTATGCCGAGCGAGTTATATTGCCGCTATGGAGCAAGCACTATCCGGATGACCTGCGTCCGCAAACTGCACTAAATGCCGCTCATAAATGGCTGGTGGGAGCAATAAAACTGCCGCCAGCGAAAGCGACAATCCTCGAGTGCCATGCGGCTGCCCGTGAAACCCCTGCGAACCCTGTTGCGCAAGCCGCCGCCAGGGCGATCGGTCAATCTGCGTCGACTATTCACTCGGCAAGGCACTGTGTCGGACTCGCGCTATATGGAGCGATAGCGGTTGCGTATGACACGCTCGGAATGAATGCGTCCTGGGAGCATCTGGAGCAATGTGCCGCCGAAGAGTGCGGGCGTATGCTTGACGCGCTGCGTGCTCTTGCCGTGGAGAACGAACCAAACCCGGCGAAAATTGATTGGAAATGCTGAATGCGGCCGCTAAAGGGCGGGTAGCGGTATTTGAGGATAAGATCACTATCTGTCCGGGGGGAAAAGTTGGACTGGGATTCAGCCGTTTTCAATTAGGTTTTATTGAATATTTTCTTTCAACTGGTATCCCAGGTGGCAGAGAGGGAGAATTCTAATGGCAAGGGGAATAAAAGCATGTGCTGAGGGAACAAAGTAAGCTAAACATATGCGTATTGTTTACCAACCCCTACAGAAACTATCGGAGTGCATGAATTAAAGAATATCTTATTAAAATACTCAGATTGATAGGTTAAATAAATATTTCTGGTTCCCTTCTCCGGGCAAATTCTATTTCCAATTCATTCTTATGCCGGATAAAGTCTTCACTGTCAAAATACTTGGCATTAACCGGACACTCCTTAATACAGGCACAACATTTAATACAAATTCCGTTTATTATGGATACATCTTCGGGGGCGATACTGCCCATAGGACAAATGTTGGCGCACAGCTTGCAATCAATGCAATCTTCCGTGGTCTTAGGCTTTATTTTTCGGAAATCAACCGGGTTACCTTCCTTATCCCGGGGTTTATAGTAATCGCGATAAGGCTTATCTCCTTTTATCTGCAGTGGTTTAACTACTTTTTCATTGGTTATTTTGTTATATATTTTTCGGGCAAAGTCCTCAATTTTAGCCAGGTCATTATCATCGGGCCGGTTGGCTGCCAGAACTTTAGAAAAGGAATGTTCGCCGATAAAAGCTCCCCCCGCCACGACTTTAAATCCATCCAGTTCCAGAATATCTTTCAGCTCGACCAGAGCATCATCATAGTTTCTATTGCCATATACAACCACAGCAGCTGCTAAAGCCCCGTTGCCGTGAATGCTATTTAAATACTTTAAAAGTACATTGGGTACCCTCCCCGCAATGACCGGGATCCCGATAATGACCAGGTCCTTCTCGGAAAAAGAGGGTGCCTGTTGCCTGCTCGCAGGCAGGGTAAAATCGATTATATTTATGGTCCCGCGGGCTTCGGCAAGCTTAGAGATATGCCCAGTCATTGCGGATACTACTTTTTTAGTGGTACCGGTAGCGCTGAAAAACATCGAATTAAGCTGCATAGCCATTATTATCTCCAAATTTATTGGCTGCTATTATGGTTAGCAATTTTTTAAAGTTGCAGTAATAATAAACCCCTAAAACTGTCCTGCATTTTCTCGCAGCTTATCCGGAGCAAAGCGGTATATAGTCATAATATCTACACCAACAGCACCTAACTTTTTATAAAAATTAACCGTGGGTTCGTTCCAATCCAAACAGCCCCATTCCAATCTCTGGCAGCCCCTTTCCTACATTTATTCCTGAAGATTTTACTGTATATTTCACCAATGTCATTTTTAACGTAAGCTTGAGGCTTGTATGTTCCTGCGCAGATATAACCCGTGTAAATGTTTCATTTTGTGTAACTTTAACTACCAATAAAGTATAGCAGAGCCGTTTTAAAGGTTGAACCTCGGAGTTCCTGATCAGAACGGCAAAAATTTATGCCTCCCATAATGCAATGCTGGCCCCCAATCTTTGTTATAAATGGATAGCATGTACAAATATATTGATAATGTAAACTGATTTATGGAGGTGGGCGGTGTGGATTTTATCGGCAAGCAACCCGGGAAGACCACTCTTATTAGTAATGGGATCGGTTCCATCAGAAGTAATGTATTGAAGAGACCTGACACCGTTGCTTTGCGTATGGAGGGCTTCAGCGAGACCTATGCCGAGTTATGGCAGCGCAGCATAAGATTGGCCAACTCACTACTGGAGCGCGGCTATAAGAAAGGTGATTTAGCCGTTACTTATATGTCAAATTGTTATCAGTTTGTGGAGATTATGCTGGCCTGCGAAATGATTGATATGCCGTTGTCGTATGGAAACTACCGTCTGACTCCGGAGGAAATAATTTATCAGATAAATAACTGTGAAGCAAAAGTCGTCTTTGTTCTGAATGATCAATATGATTTAATTCATCCGTTGATAGACCGACTGTCGACCATTAAAGAGATAGTATTGGTAGGGGAAAGCCAAAACCCGGAGGCATTGACCTTCGACCAATTGATAGCAGGTGGCAGCGACGACGAACCGAGGATTGAGGTTGAACCGGAGGACATCCAGGTGCTTTTTT
>JBLNAA010000103.1:0-17294 GCA_050259135.1 Methylocystaceae bacterium
AGTGATAATCGGGCGGTTATCAGAGGTACCTCCTGGTTCGGAAATCTGGGAGCGGTTAGGCCTGAGTATGAAGCTGCTTTCAGCAATGGCCAATGGCAGTTGAAACTGCTCAGTATGGCCGTTAGTTGATACTAGTGCCAAGTTATGGAAGTGAAAATTTCTTGCTCTGGTGCTTATATAATATGTTAAAATAATATTTAACCTGGAGACGGTTTTCAGGTTTGTAGAATGGCAGAATGGTGATCGGGCAAGTGATTAAACATAACGGTAGGATGGCAGGGTGGCTAATATGGATAGCGAAACACCACTGGCTTACTGTGGTGTTTTTTATTTGCCGTTGCCGACCACAAAATCAGGAGGTTGGTAGTATGGTAATCGTAATGAAAAAAAGTGCCTCATCAGTTCAAGTCGAGCAAATTAAAGAAAGGCTTTTGAACTCTGGACTCTCCGTGCATTTATCCCAGGGGACAGATCACACCATTATTGGAGTGGTGGGAGACCGGCAAAGGGTAGATATGGCATCACTTGAAGCCATGCCGGGTGTAGAGAAGGTACTGCCGGTAATGAAGCCATTTAAACTGGCAGCCCGGGAATTCAGCCCCCTCAGCACCACAGTTAAAGTCGGTAAGACGATATTTGGTGATGGTTCCATGCCGATTATCGCCGGTCCCTGTGCCGTTGAAGGGAGAGAACCGTTTTTGCGGATAGCCCTTACTTTAAAGGAACTGGGTGCTGATATGCTGCGGGGCGGTGCTTTTAAACCCAGAACTTCGCCATATTCCTTTCAGGGATTAGGTGAAGATGGCCTGAAAATATTGGCTGAGGCTCGTGAACTGACCGGTTTACCGGTAATTACCGAGGTTATGGATCAAAAGTCAGTTCCCCTGGTTACGGAATATGCTGATGTAATTCAGGTTGGAGCCCGTAATATGCAAAACTTTTTCTTGTTGAAGGAGTTAGGTCAGGTTAATCGTCCCGTGCTATTGAAACGCGGAATGTCAGCTACTATTGAGGAATGGTTAATGGCTGCCGAATATATTCTGGACAGCGGTAACTCTCAGGTTATTCTCTGTGAGCGGGGTATCCGTACCTTTGAAACGGCGACCCGGAATACCCTGGATCTAAGCTCAGTACCGCTAATTAAGCAATTGTCCCATCTCCCGGTTATTGTCGACCCGAGCCATGGTACCGGCAAACGGGCTTTGGTAATTCCCATGGCGCTGGCGGCAGTCGCCTGCGGCTGTGACGGGCTGATTGTTGAGGTACATGAGAATCCGGCGGAAGCCTGGTCTGATGGCCCGCAGTCATTACTGCCCGAGCAATTTAGAGTTCTGGTTAAGCGGGCTGAGGTGCTTAAGAATGCTATGGACTGGCAGGGAGAGGCAGGAAATAATCAATGCTAACTGCTGGTATTATCGGGCTGGGACTGATTGGCGGCTCGCTGGCGTTGGCATTTAAGACCAACTGTGCTGATCAGTACTGGACAGCTGGATTGGATATTGACCCGGTTACCATGCAGAGGGCGCAGGAAATGGGTATTATCGATCACATTATAGAGAATTGGGATGTATCCGCCTGTGATATAATTTTTATCTGTTCTCCTCTTCCCACGATACCGGATATGCTGGCTAGGATCCGTCCCACACTGAAGCCTGGAACGGTAGTAACGGATGTGGGCAGTGTCAAAAGCCCAGTAATGAGGTGGTTTACTGAACTGCTTCCAGCCGGGGTCGCCGGGATTGGCGGCCACCCGATGGCTGGTTCGGACAAAAGTGGTATTACTGCTGCTGATGGCCATCTTTTTGAGAATGCGGTCTGGGTACTGACACCACCGGAGGAAGGTACCTCCCATGAACTGGCGAAGCTGGCGCAGCTTCTGACCTGTACTGGTGCTGCCATACGGGTTATGCCGGCTGACAAACATGATGAGGCAGTAAGCCTGGTCAGCCACCTGCCGCATATTACAGCGGTAAGTCTGGTAAATGCCCTGCCCACCGGGGATGATTTCTTAAGCCTGGCTGGGGGAGGACTGCGGGATACCACCCGCATTGCCAGTTCTGATCCCGAGTTATGGGCTGATATTTTGCTGAATAACCGCCAGCTTATAATTAACGGAATTGATACTCTGGTAGAGAAATTATCAGAAATGCGGCATACTCTAAGCAGCAGCAACCGTGAGAATCTGGTTGGCCAATTGTGTTCAGCACGGGAAACCAGAGGGCGTATCCCGCAGCGGCGGGAATCACTTCTGCTTTCAGTTGATATTATTGCCATTGTCCCTGATCAACCAGGTATTATTGGTAAACTGGGTTTACTGCTGGGGAATGCCGGAGTGAATATCAATGATATGCAGGTACTGGGTGTGCGCGATGAAAATGAAGGTTCTTTAAGGTTAGCTATACCGGAGAAACAGGCGGAGGATGCTCTGCATCTGCTTAAGGATGCCGGAATCCGTGCCTGGATTCGGGATTAAGAGACTTTTAGGAGGACCGTTATGAACCTGACGGTAAAGCCAAGAACCGGGGTGCAGTCAGAAGTTATGGTACCCGGGGATAAATCGATATCACATCGCAGTGTTATGTTGGGAGCCATTGCTCGGGGGCAGACCCGGATAAAAAATTTTCTGCCGGCCGCCGATTGTTTGAGTTCCCTGTCCTGTATGGAGCAGTTAGGAGCTCGAATTGACCGGGTGTCAGCCACAGAGATGGTGATTAACGGTCAGGGTCTGGACAGTTTATCTGAACCAAAGGACATACTCAATGTCGGTAATTCAGGTACGACAATTCGCCTTTTAACTGGGTTGCTGGCCGGCCAGGAGTTTGTTTCCTGGCTGACCGGCGATGAGTCGATCCGGCAGCGACCGATGGCACGGGTTACTGACCCGCTAAAAGAAATGGGTGCTTCCATCTGGGGACGCCAGGGGGGGCGCTACGCTCCGTTGGCGATCAAAGGTTCGTCATTGACGGGCAGGCATCATACCATACCAGTAGCCAGTGCTCAGGTTAAATCAGCACTATTATTAGCCGGCCTTTATGCCGGGGGTGAAACCGCGGTTACCGAACCAGCAGCATCACGTGATCATACTGAGCGTATGCTTAAAGGGTTTGGTGCCGAGATCAGGAAAGATGGCTTAACCAGCATCATTAAACCCGGGGAACTTAAAGCCGCCACCATTGTTATCCCCGGAGATATATCTTCTGCAGCTTTTTATCTGGCAGCCGGCGCGATTATTCCCGATGCTTGTATAACTATCAAAGGAGCTGGGATTAATCCCACCCGTACCGGGATTATTGAGGTACTAACTATGATGGGGGCCAGGATCCAAGTAACCAATGCCTGTGAAATTGCCGGCGAACCGATTGGAGATATCACGGTTAAAACCGGAGAGTTAAAAGGCATAGAATTTGGCGGTGAAATTATACCGCGTCTGGTGGATGAAATACCGATCCTGGCGGTTGTTGCTGCTTTAGCCGAGGGGCAGACAATTATTCGTGACGCCCAGGAACTGAAAGTTAAAGAGAGCAATCGCCTGCAGACGACAGCCCAGGAACTTAGGCGTTTCGGGGTAAATATTCAGGAAACCGATGATGGGTTAATTATAAGAGGTGGCCGCAACTATACCGGTGCTGTCTGTGAGAGTCATGATGATCACCGGATTGCCATGGCCTGTACTTTAATGGGGCTGGCAGCAGCAGGGACTACTACTATAAAAAACGCTGATTGTACGGATATTTCCTTCCCCGGCTTTGCCGAGGCAGTTGCCAATCTATAAATCAGTTTGGGGAGGTCTGACCACGATGCTTAGATATCTTACTGCTGGAGAGTCACATGGGCTGGCGCTAACCGCGGTAGTAGAAGGACTGCCAGCTGGATTGCCGGTTACTGCTGGTTATATCAATAAACAGTTAGCCCGGCGGCAGATGGGATATGGGCGTGGCGGCCGCATGAAGATTGAAAAAGATGAGGTAAAAATACTGTCCGGTGTACGTGCCGGTTTGACCCTGGGGAGTCCAGTTACCCTGCAGGTAGCCAATCGGGATTGGGATAACTGGCAGGCCATTATGGGTGCGGAAACGGCAGACACCAGTTTAAGACAAGTTACTGTCCCGCGGCCAGGCCATGGAGATTTGGCCGGAAGCGTCAAGTACGGCCATCGTGACATGCGCAATATTCTGGAACGAGCCAGTGCCCGTGAAACGGCTGCCCGTGTGGCCGCCTGCACGCTGGGTCGCTGCCTGCTCGAACAAATTGGCTGTGAAGTGCTGAGCCAGGTAACGCGCATTGGTGAGGTTACCGCCCGGAGTGCTGATCTTGACGATATACGTATCAAAGTTCCTCAATCTGAGCTGGGCTGTGCTGATCCGGAGGCGGAAAACCACATGAAGAGCCTTATTGATGCCGCTCGGGATAATGGTGATACCCTGGGAGGAATTTTCGAAATAATCGTCACTGGACTGCCCATCGGTTTGGGCAGTCATGTACAGTGGGACCGCCGTTTGGATGGACGATTAGCCGGAGCGGTTATGAGTATACAGGCTATCAAGGGTGTGGAGATTGGCCTGGGGTTTGCGGTTGCTTCTCTTCCAGGATCGCGGGTACATGATGCTATTCTGCCAGGTGAAAGGGGGTTAATTCGTCCTACCAATCACGCTGGCGGCTTGGAGGCAGGTATAACCAATGGCCAACCTCTGGTGGTGCGTGCCGCTATGAAACCAATTGCCACTTTGATGCGCCCTTTAAACAGTGTAGATTTGACCACCGGACACCAGGCACCGGCTGCAACCGAGCGTTCTGATATCTGTGCCGTACCGGCGGCTGCTGTGGTGGCGGAAGCAGTAGTGGCTTTCGAGCTGGCCATTGCGGTCATGGAAAAGTACGGTGGGGACAGTATGGATGAGTTAACCGACCGAATTAAGAGAGGCTGCTGAACTTATGGAGCAACTGACTGTCAATCTGGGAGAACGCAGCTATCCCATCTATCTGGGAAACCAAATCCTGAGCAGCTTGCCGGAGATAATTAAGGCTGCCCTGCCAGGGCTGTCCCGACTGGCGGTAATTACTGATCAGACAGTTGATTCTTGCTACGGCAAAATAGTAACAGATCAACTGTTGGATGCTGGATTCTTGGCTGATAAAGTGGTAATTGCCGGAGGCGAGGATCATAAAAATCTGACGACGGTGGAGTGTGTCAGTCAAAGACTGGTTGAGCTGGGCTTGGACCGTGACAGTGCAGTTGTAGCTCTGGGCGGGGGTATTGTGGGTGACATTGCTGGATTTGTGGCTGCTGCCTTTATGCGCGGCATCAGGTATATACAGGTTCCCAGCACCCTGCTGGCGCAGGTTGATAGCAGTGTAGGGGGAAAGACCGGGGTTAACCTCCCGGGAGGCAAGAATTTGGTAGGTGCCTTTTGTCAGCCGCAGCTAGTACTGACCGACGTTTCCCTGTTAAACACCCTGAATGAAAGGGAATTCCGAACCGGACTGGCGGAAATCATTAAGTATGGAATCATTAGAGATGCGGCTTTATTTAATTATATAGAGCAAAACCAGACTGCTATATTGGCTCGTAATCCCCAGTGTTTATTAGAGATCATCAGCCGCTGCTGTGCTATAAAAGCTGATATAGTAGCCCGAGATGAAAAGGAGAAGGGTGAGCGGGCCCTGTTAAACCTGGGGCATACCTTCGGACATGCGTTTGAAACATTAAGTAATTATACCTACAACCACGGTGAAGCAGTCGCTGCTGGTTTGGTGTATGCATCACAAATGGCCAGTAATTTAGGTTGGCTGAAACCAGCTGATGTTCAGCGCATAACCAAATTAATTGCCGGTTTTGGACTTCCGATCCAGGCAGACGGAAGAATGGATGTCTCATCGGTTATAGAAGCCATGTATCACGATAAAAAGGGCCGCCAGGGACAGCTTAACCTGGTTCTGCCTACCTCAATCGGTTCGGCAGTGTTAACTAATAGAGTAACCGATAACGATATAGCACAGGTTTTGGCCTGACCCCTAATACCGCTGGCATATTTTACATAGTTTTAATGCTTGTCAAAAGGCTTATCCTTATGCTAAGGTATTAGCTAATTAAATATATCGGTTTTAAAAACGATGACGGAGAAAAGTAAGTTAACCCCAGCTTTCCAGGGATAAGGTGTCATGGACTGGAAGCACCTTTAAAGCATGATTGACTGAAGTTCCCTCCTGAGTTGCCGGCTGAAGTGGTTTAATCAGACCATGGTAGGTCAGGACGGCAGCTTCCCACGTTAACGGGAAGGGGGTATCGGATTTAATTCCCGTACTCTGGGGAGTGGTTCTGCTGATTATGAGCAGAACAAATTGGGTGGTAACGCGGTAAGCGATAAGCTTCTCGTCCCATAGGGAGGAGAAGCTTTTTTATTTTTCCCATTAACCCAGTCCCGTACCCCGAAAAAAGAGTGGAACCGTATGGTTCAAGAAGGGTGGTACCACGGAAGTCCGGAGCTTTCGTCCCTTGAGCGGGATGACTCCGGACTATTTTTTTTATAAAAAGGGAGGATGTATTTATGGTTGTCGTGATGAACCTTAATTCAACTACAGAACAGGTGAAAGCAATCAATGACAAACTTCAGTCTCTGGGGTTCAACTGCCAGATGATAAGAGGGGTCAAACGGATTGTCATCGGTGCCGTCGGTGAAGGTAAAAATGAAGCCCTGGCAGCCCTGGAGCAGATGCCGGGAGTGGAAAAAATTGTCCATATAATGAAGCCCTACAAATTAGTCAGTCGGGAGGCTCGAGATGCGGATACGGTGGTCAAAGTCAAGAATTGCTTGATTGGCGGCGGTAATCTGGCAATTATTGCCGGACCATGTGCGGTTGAGAGTGAGCAGCAGCTGATGACTGCGGCCGGGCAGGTGAAAGCATCCGGTGCTCAAATGCTGCGGGGCGGGGCATTCAAACCCCGTACCTCTCCGTATAGTTTTCAGGGTCTGGAAGAAGAAGGGCTAAAAATTCTTAGAGCTGCCTCTCGGGAGTATAATTTGCCGGTAATTACTGAGGTTATTGATCAGCGCAGCCTTGATCTGGCAGTCAATTATGTAGATGTATTACAGGTTGGGGCCAGGAATATGCAAAACTTCCAGCTGCTGCGGGCGGTCGGGCAAACCGGGATGCCGGTTCTGCTTAAAAGGGGAATGTCAGCAACCATAGAGGAGTGGTTGATGGCAGCTGAATATATCATGTCTGAAGGTAATGAAAAGGTTATCTTATGTGAACGGGGTATCAGAACCTTTGAAACCTCGACTCGAAATACCCTGGATTTAAGTGCGGTTCCGCTGATTAAAAGGCTCAGCCATCTCCCCATTATTGTTGATCCCAGTCATGCTACTGGTGATCGCAACCTGGTTACTCCGATGTCATTGGCGGCGGCGGCTTCCGGGGCAGATGGAATTATTGTAGAAATGCATCCGGAGCCCGGAAAGGCTCTGTCCGATGGGCCGCAGTCACTCTACCCGGAGCAGCTTAATGATCTGGTTAGACAGGTAAAAGCAATTCGGGCGGTGGTGGGCAGCCTGGGTAGCTCTGAGGGGAGAGTGGCCTGCCATGCTTAACCAGGTGGCTTATTTGGGCCCATTGGGTAGTTTTTGCGGCGAAGCAGCGGCTCAACTGGATGCAGCCAGGTTAGTCCCGACATCCTCAATCTCAGCAGTATTTGAGTCGGTAGCTCAGGGGAGAGCCGAGGCCGGAGTGGTGCCGGCAGAAAACTCCTGGGAGGGAGCAGTACATCAGACCATGGACTTGCTGGCGGCCAGTGATACCCTGGTCATTGCTGCGGAACTTATTTTGCCGGTACAGCACCAGCTGCTAGCTCGTCCGGGACGGCAACCGGGAGAATTAACCCGAGTTTTTTCGCATAACCAGGCTTTATCACAATGTGAAGCCTATTTGTCTGAGTTCTGCCCCGATGCGGAACGGGTAGAGGTTACGAGCACTGCCCAGGGTGCTTCTATGGCGGCTGCCGCAGATGAATGCTGGGGAGCTTTAGCTAGTATTGGGGCTGCCAGAGAGTATGGCCTGGAGATTATCGCTGCTAATGTTTGTACGATGCCTAATAATGAAACCAGATTTTTGATTATAAAACAAAACGATAATCCTGTAAAAAATAACGGCAAAACCTCATTGGTAGTTCAGGCCGTGGATCGCCCTGGAGCTCTATACCATCTATTACATGAATTTTATACTCGAAATATAAGCTTGACACGGATTGAATCCCGGCCGGCACGAACCCGTCTCGGAGAATATCGTTTTTTTATCGATTGTATAGGATCCAGGCTGGATGAACCACTGGTAGAGGCCATACAAGCATTGGAGCAAGCTAGTGTTTTTTTACGAGTGCTCGGTTCTTATCCGGCAGCCCAATGATCCAATTTATGGAGATAATCCCCGAAAAACAGGACAACCGGCCTTGACAAACCAGTGCAATCTGAGTATACTACTCTTTGCGACACCAAATTGGGCGGATGGCGAAGAGGCTAACGCTTCGGTCTGCAAAACCGACATTCACCGGTTCAAATCCGGTTCCGCCCTCCATTTGAAATATCGGCCCCACCGGCATCGGTGGGGCTTTTTAGTTTCCTTAAGACAGTTACTTGTTTACTTATTATTATTGTACTGGAGAACCCAAAAGGTATATTCGCTTCTATTATTATTTCTGAATTGAGCCGGGTGTACACCCGGCTTTTAGCTTGCCAATATGGTTACTTCAACGATGCATTCAAGGACTTTGTTTTTTAGGTCATCATTATAAATGGCACGCCGGGTCATAATAATTCCAGAGAATCTTAAGGAGGGAATTTATGAACCGGCTGAGTCGTGATGAGCTAAAAGCATTGATGGAAGAACAGCAGGGATTATGTATTTCCATGTATATACCTACCCAACGACCGGGGATCGAAAGCAGTCAAGGAAGGATTCGGCTTAAGAATCTGCTTAAGCAAGCACATGAGCAGCTAAAGGAGCGCGGAATGAGAAATCCTGAGATTGATTCTTTCCTGCAACCTGCTCAGGAATTGCTGCGGGATACTATTTTTTGGGAGTACCAAAGTGAGGGTTTAGCCCTATTCCTGGGTGCTAGTTTTTTCCGTTATTATCATATGCCCCTGATGGTTGAGGAACTGGTGACCGTAAATGATCGCTTTTATCTCAAACCGGTTTTGCCACTGTTAAGTGCTGATAACAAGTTTTATATCCTGGCCTTGAGCCGGCATCAGGTACGGGTATTGCAAGGAACCAGGGATAGCGTTATGGAATTGGACGTGCCAAATGTTCCAGTCAGCCTGGTCGAGGCGATGAAATATGATGATCCGGAAGAGCAGCTGCAGTTCCATACCAGAACCCCGGACAAGAATACCGGTGATCGCATGGCTATGTTTCATGGGCATGGGGTGGGAGTGGACGATGAAAAGATTAATCTGATCCGCTATTTCCATCTGGTGGACCAAGGACTTCATGATTTATTGCATGAGGAAAGTGCTCCTCTAGTCCTGGCTGGGGTAGATTATCTTTTCCCCCTGTATCGTGAAGCAAATACCTATCCTTTTCTGCTGAAGGAAGGCATTCCTGGCAATGCGGATAAGCAAAGCCCACAGGAACTGCATAAACAGGCCTGGCCTATCGCTGAGGCGATTTTTCAGAAGAAACAAAAAGAGGCACGAGAACATTATCAGCCTCTGGTGGGAACCGGCAGAACTTCCAAGGACGTTGGCCAATTGGTGGCGGCAGCAAGCAACGGTCAGGTAGAGATCTTGTTTGTTGCCGATAAAGGTCAACAGTGGGGGGTATATGATTACAGCGAGAATAGCGTTGATCTGCACTCGCAGCCCTTACCCGGCGACGAAGATCTGCTCGATTTGACAGCACTTAAGACCCTGATAAATGGAGGCATGGTGTATGTGGTTCCCCATCAGGATGTTCCCGAAGGGGCATTAGTTGCTGGTATGTTAAGGTATTAATTCTCAGGATAAAAATTTCGAAAGCGGCAGTCTTAGTAGCTGATTAAAGCAACAAGGGACCGCCGCTTTTTATTTCTTTGGCATCTTGCCTCAAAATCCCACGCAATTAATTATAATTAATATTGAAAAATCCAGGCAACTGGCCGCAGGAATTCTTCATATAGAGCCAAATATATGATATATCCAGTTAAGGAACGGATGTGGTATTTATGGAGTTATGGGAAAAGCAGGCATTGGCTGCCATACAAGAGCGAGAGAACTTGATTTTGGGACCTTATGCCTGCAAAACAGCACTGGCGTTACGCCGACTTCCTGAATCTCTTCCGGATGAATGCAACATCCGCCCGGCTTTTTTTCATGATACCGACCGGATTATCCATTCACGGGCTTATACCCGATACATTGATAAAACTCAGGTATTTTTCCTTTTTGATAATGATCATATTACCCACCGGGTACTGCACGTACAATTGGTGTCCAAGATATCGCGTACTATTGGCCGGCTGCTGCGGCTGAATGAGGATTTGATCGAAGCTATTGCCCTGGGACATGATATAGGGCATGCACCCTTTGGTCACGATGGGGAGAATTACTTAAATGCCCTGTGTCAGCAGTATAATGCCGGACTGTTTTGTCATAACGCCCAAAGCGCCCGTTTTTTAATGGAACTGGAGAATGGCAGCCAGGGTTTAAACCTGACCTTACAGGTTTTGGATGGAGTGTTATGCCATAATGGCGAATTTATTGAAGAGATTTATGAACCAGCTGCTGATAAGGGATGGGAACATTTTGACGAGCAGTATCGACGTTGCTGGCAGGAGCCCGGCTTCACCCGTACCCTCATCCCGGCTACCCTGGAGGGCTGCGTGGTTCGTATTGCCGATGTTATTGCCTACATTGGAAGGGATATAGAAGATGCTATTACTTTGGGATTAATTAAACGGACTCAGGTGCCAGATACGGTTACCAGAGTCTTGGGATCGTCAAATCGTGAGATTATCAATACTCTGGTTCGGGATTTGGTTGCCAATAGTATGGGGCATTATTACTTGAAGTTTTCAGCTCCGATTTTGGAAGCGCTGAATACGCTTAAGGATTTTAACTATAAAAATATATATTTTAACCCGCGGATTCGCATTCAGGATCAAAAAATAAAAACTATGTTTGAACTGCTTTTTGATATTTACCTGCAGGAGGCCTCTGAGAATCACCCTCGTACACCGGCTTATGCTGACCATTTAGCTGCGGGAAAACAACGCGTGGATGCTCCCGCCCGCATTGCAGCAGACTTTATTGCCGGAATGACAGATAAATATTTCCTGGAACAGTTTCGCCAATACTTTATTCCGGAACAGTTTCTGGGGAGATAATGATCGTAATGTTCTAACCGAATGGAGTAATGATGGCTGTGATAAATAGGCGAAATCGAGCACTAGGAGCACTATATGGCGTGCTGGTGGGGGATGCACTGGGACTTCCTGTCCAATTCCAGTCCCGGGATGAAATTGCTCATCGTCCGGTTACCGGCATGACAGGCTATGGCACCTTCAATTTACCACCGGGAACCTGGTCTGATGACAGCAGTCTGAGTCTTTGCCTAGCGGCCAGCCTGGCGGAATGTGGACAATATGACCCAGAAGATGTTGGACGTCGATTTATCAACTGGTATGATCACGGATATTTAACTCCTTTTGGTTATGCTTTTGATATTGGCAACACTACCAGTATTGCCATAGAAGCCATGAAACAGGGTGTGCCGCCGGAACAAGCAGGAAAAGATGGCTGGCATGACAATGGCAATGGTGCGTTGATGCGAATAATGCCGGTAGTGTTGTACGGATTAGCGGTGAGTAATGATAGTTTTGATCTGGCAAATCGCTGCGGAGCGATAACCCACGCTCACGGTATCAGTCGAACCGCCTGTCTTATTTATGCGCAGGCTTCCGAGTTGATGGCCGCAGGTAGTTCCAAAGAAGAAGTATTCAGTCAGTTAATGACCAAAGTCCAACCGCATGTGCAGCGACTGGGTTTGATGGAGTGGCTGCCTTACTATAAGTATTTGGATGATGGTATTAAACTGGCGAAACGTGAGACAGCAGCTATTTCTAGCAGTGGTTACGTGGTTGACAGCCTGGTAGCTGCTTGCTGGGCATTTCTAAGAGGCAACTCTTTTGCTGACACCCTGCTCCAGGCCGCGAATCTTGGGGATGATAGTGATACAGTTGCTGCTATTGCCGGGGGGTTAGCCGGTCTCTATTACGGATATGAGGCTCTTCCGCCAGAGTGGATTCAGTGTTTGCAGGCCAGGGAAGAAGTTGACAGGGTAATATTGGCTTTTGCTGACCGATATTTCCCCAATTGATAATCATAATGGGTACGGGACCGGATTACAGCACCGGCAAACAAAAAACACAAATGGTTAAATATGGACCTAATTCACCCGGTCATATTTGCTATAATATAGGCATTCTGCGTTCGGGAGGAGCATCATCAGTGTCAGATAACCAGTCAACCCAGACTATAACACCTACATTTTTTGTGATTGGAGCACTTTTTGTTTGTGCTTTAATGGTTTCGAATATTATTTGCGGTAAGCTGTTCAGCCTGTGGGGTATGGTCTTAACAGCTGATTTAATACTGTTTCCGATGACCTATATTTTTGGTGATGTGCTTACGGAAGTATATGGATTTAGACGTGCCCGCCTGGTCATCTGGACCGGCTTCTTGTGCAATCTGCTGATGGCATTGGCCTTTATGGCGGCATTAGCCTTGCCGCACCCGGGCTTTTGGAAAGGGCAGTCAGCTTTTACCACCGTACTGGGCAGTACACCACGGATTGTAACCGCTTCCTTGATGGCATATTTTGTAGGAGAACTTAGCAACTCGGTAGTGCTCTCCCGATTAAAGGTAATCACTGCCGGGCGCTGGTTATGGATGCGGACCATCGGTTCTACGCTGATTGGTGAAGGCGTTGACACCCTGACCTTTATGACTATCGCCTTTATCGGCACAATGCAGCCGTCTGTGCTGGTAAGTATGATTGTATTTCAATACCTGTGGAAAGTAGGATATGAAATTCTGGCTACCCCAATAACCTATCAGGTTATCAACTGGCTGAAACGAAAAGAACAGGTAGATACCTATGATCGTGGCATCAGCTATAACCCCTTTCGGTTGAATATGTAGAATGAGAAGCTAAACAGCCAGCATATGTGCTGGCTGTTTTTACTTATAGCTTGTTAATTGCTCGAAGTAGCGGTAACTCGAGGCGGGTTGGCTAATTTAAGCCAGCAAACGCTTACTCTCTTTTGGCCGGGAGCCATATTGAACAGGTGCAAAATGCTCATATCCAGAAAAACCCCGTCCGGGTTATACGATTTGACGTCAACCGTGCCGCTGAAAGGGGAGCTGCCCTCATTTACAGAGGTTATAATTATCTGGGTTTTGCCCTCCCCGTTTAATGTCTTTTGAATTTCGTAGTTTATCGTCAGGCTGCCGACTCGGTATTGCTGTCCCAGTTCTTCGCTGGTGGTTGCCGGTTTAGGGTTAAGAACGCTGCTAATTCCAGCCAGGGTAATCAGCAGGCAGATAACCGCTCCAATTAACGGTGTCTTGCGCTTATTCTCATCACGAGCTGTCAGGACTAACCAGACGGCAAAAAGAACCAATCCGATTGACCCCAGAATGCCGAGTAACATGTTATTCACCTCTTGGTATCCCATATTCCTTTTAGAGGTAAAATATCCTGCTTATTGGAGAAACTGATAGGGATATTACCTGGTAAAGGGATAATTTATTTAGAAAAACTATTGTCAGCCCCGGCTTCATTTGTTAATATCAAAGTATACAAAGTGGATAAAAAAAGTCCAAAAAGAGACAGAGGGATACCTATGCAAATTACCAGGCAATCTGAATATGCGATTAAAATATTGATCGAACTGGCTAAGGCTGAGCCGGGTCAACTGGTCTCCAGTAGAATGATCTCCGAGCAGCAGGGTATTCCCGAGGTATTTTTACAAAAGACGGTTCAACAATTAGGGAGAGCCGGTTTGGTGACCACGCAAAGGGGTATTCAGGGAGGGGTGAGACTGGCGGTTGCTGCTAGTGATATCACGATAGCTGATGTTCTGCAGGCGATTGAGGGGCCAACTGCTATTAATCCGTGTCTGGGAGCAGGATTTGCGTGCCCGAATTCAGGTTTCTGTCAGGTACGAAGAGTTCTCCATCGGGCCCAGGAGGCGATGTACAAAGAACTTAACCGGGAGACTATTGCTGATATAGCTTCTGGAAAGATCTGGGCACATGAATTGAACGACTAGGAAAAGGAAAAAATTTTAACATTAAACAGGATAATTATGGTCCACTAAATCTACAAAGGAGGATAAAAAGATGTTTTGTAACCAATGCGAACAAACTGCTCGGGGAATTGCCTGTTCTGCAGCCGGGGTATGCGGCAAAAAGCCGGAAATAGCTGATTTACTTGATGAACTAACCAGCGATTTAAGACGCCTGGCGTTTTATGCAGCTCCGGCTCGGAAGGCTGGATGGGAGGATCATGAGACCGATGCTCTGTTAATGGAGGCATTATTTGCTACTCTGACCAATGTCAATTTTGATGCTGCGGCCATTAATAATATCCGGGATCGAGTAAATGCCAAGGCCAACCAAGTTTTGGCTGATTTGCCGGCTGACAGTCCTCGTTGGACAGGTACAGCAGGAATTGAATATCTGGTCAGTGATCCGGATTTAAACTCACTGCAGCAGCTGCTTCTTTACGGCCTGCGGGGAATTTCTGCCTATGCTCATCATGCCGTGGTTTTGGGGCAGGAAGATCGTATGATATATGATTTTATTATTGAAGGGTTAGCAGCTCTCGGTACTGATAAAACTATGGAAGAACTGCTGACTCTGGTAATGAAATGCGGTGAGGTTAACTACCGGGCCATGGAACTGCTGGATGCTGCCAATACTGGATTGTTTGGCCACCCGGTGCCTACCAGCGTACCGCTCGGGCATCGGGCTGGTAAGTGCATTCTGGTCAGTGGCCATGATTTGAAGGATCTGCTGAATCTTCTGAAGCAGACTGAGGGTACTGGAGTAAATGTTTATACCCACGGTGAAATGCTCCCCGCTCATGGTTATCCGGAATTGAACAAGTATTCACACCTGGCAGGCCATTATGGCACTGCCTGGCATAATCAGAAAAAGGAATTTGCTGCTTTTCCGGGAGCTATATTGATGACAACCAATTGTATACAGGAACCGCAGGTAAGTTATAAATCCAATATTTTTACCACCGGCCCGGTAGGATGGCCAGGGGTTGAACATGTCAAAAACGGGGAATTTGCTTCGGTAATCGCCCGAGCTAAGGAACTCCCAGGTTTCGATGCTGAGAGCGAAGCCGGCAGTGTGACGACCGGGTTTGCCCGCCAGGCAGTATTGTCGGTAGCTGATCGTATAGTGGAAGGAGTTAAATCCGGAGCCATCCGCCACTTCTTCCTGGTGGCCGGCTGTGACGGTGCCAAGGCAGGCCGCAATTATTATTCTGAACTGGTAGAAAAAACTCCTGGTGACACCGTAGTTATGACCCTGGCCTGCGGCAAATTCCGCTTCTTTGACAAACAGTTAGGTGATATCGGTGGTATTCCTCGTCTCCTGGATATAGGACAGTGTAATGATGCCTATTCAGCCATTCAAATTGCACTGGCGTTGGCTAATGCCTTTGACTGCGGGGTAAATGATCTGCCGCTATCCATGATCTTATCCTGGTATGAACAAAAGGCAGTATCCATTCTGCTGACCCTGTTGTACCTGGGGATCAAGGATATTCGGCTGGGACCCTCGCTGCCGGCGTTCATTACGCCTAATATTTTGCAATTCCTGGTTGATAATTTTGGTATTAAGTCGATAACTACTCCCGACCAGGATCTGGCGGCTATTCTCGGTTAACATTCAGACAGCGTACTGTATCGGGGTGAAATAGGAAGGAAGTGTTAAGCAAGATGGAAATAGTCCAGGTCATCAAGGTCAAGGAAAATGTTGATTATTCTGAAGGGTCGGTAGTAAGCAAAACTCTGCTCGACTCACCGGCGGGTACCATAACCTTCTTCGCCTTTGCCGCTGGGCAGGGATTATCCGAGCATACGGCACCTTATGATGCCGTGGTGCAGGTGTTGGATGGAAAAGCTAAAATCATGATTGATGGAGATCCCTATGAAGTAGCAGAAGGAAGCATGATTGTAATGCCAGCCCACCATCCCCACGCACTCAGGGCTGAGCAGCCGTTTAAGATGCTGCTTACCATGATCCGCGGCTAAGGCCGGACATTTATTAAAGGAGACTAAAAATGGCCAAGCGTACGGTAGTAAAAATTGATGAAAAGTTATGCAATGGCTGCGGTGCCTGCATCAGTCCCTGTGCTGAAGGAGCCCTGGTTCTTGTTGATGGCAAGGCGCGGGTGATCAAAGATGAAATGTGTGATGGGGCAGGTTTCTGCCTGGGTACCTGTCCTACGGGAGCACTAAGCCTGGAAGAGCGGGAGGCGGCTGATTTTGATGAAAATGTGGTAGAGGCTGAGCACAAAAAGAGTGGACCGTCTTATCTGGCTCAGGATTGCAGCTTTTGTCATACCAGTGAAGATCAGGCTTACCTGCTGCCGGTTAAGCATCGGGGGCAGTCACTGTGGTGCTGTACTCACTGCTTACCTCGCCTGATCCATGGCTGATTCCGGGTAAATTAAACCGAGCTAAAATGGTGTGTACCTCTGGGAGGACACACCATTTTCTTATTTTTCACTCCGGGTTACCATTTGGCAACTCCGGATACCGGACGTAGCTACAGGTGGGTGATATCATTAAATTTAGAGAAACTTAGATGAGGAGGATGTTTTAATGAGCGGCAAATGGCCTGATTACAGCACTTTACTTCTGGAGTATGTGGAGCCGGGAATACTGGTCGTGGCGTTAAACCGGCCGCAAAGCCTTAATGCCGTCAGCCGTCAGATGTTAGAAGACCTAAAAGATCTCTGGCAGCGGTTAAAATATGATATGGATACCCGGGTGGTAATTCTGCGGGGCAGCGGAGACAAAGGTTTTTGCGGTGGGGTTGACGTCAGGGAACAGGGGACCGATGATATCTTAAAGGTTCCGGGCATGTTTGAATATCAGCGTCAGCTCAGCGATCTACAGCTCCAGATGCGTACCATTCCGCAGCCGATCATTTGCCTGGTTCAGGGGGCAGCCGCCGGGGCCGGCTTTAGCTTCAGCCTGGCATCAGATATTCGTATTATCACCCCCGAAGCCCGCT
>JBLNAA010000104.1:0-6656 GCA_050259135.1 Methylocystaceae bacterium
GCGGCTACTTCATTATCACGGATAGCTACCATACCCCGCCCGTACGATGAATGCAACAGCCGCCACAACAGGTACAGGGTCAGAACCGCTATTGACCACACCCACCAGGTATTGGTAAAGGCGGGCAGTCCGCTGATTCCGCGTGCTCCCCGGGTATAGGTTTCCGCATTGGCCAAACCCACCCGGACAATAACTAAAAAACCCAGAGTAGCTACCGCCAGGTAATGACCGCGCAGCCGGAGCACCGGAAACCCGATAATCAATGCGAAGAGAGCAGCAATTATTCCCGCTGCCAGCAAAGCCAGCGGAAAAGGCAGGCTTATCCCCAGCAGCCAGGCAGGCAAATCGGGTAGAGCCGCGGCCTTTTGAACCTGAGGTATGGTAAGTAATGCTGAAACATAGGCCCCGACAGCCATAAATCCGGCATGCCCCATCGAAAATATACCAGTAAAACCATTGGTCAAATTGAGACTAGCTACCAGTATGATATTTATGCCAATCAAATTGATTATACGCAAATAATAATCATCGAGCAGATAGTTGAGCAGAGTCAATACGGCAAACAGAGCAACAATTCCACTTAGCGTCAATATTTTTTCCTGTTTATTCAGCATCCTAGCTGCGCCTCCCTTCCCCCGAACCAAGCAGGCCAGAAGGCTTTACCAGAAGCACAATAATAAGAATCAGGAAAACGAAAGCATCACGATAAGGTGAAAAAGCGGGAGGGAGCAGGCCCACTACCAAAATCTCAGCTAATCCAAGTACAAAACCACCCAGAGCAGCTCCTCCCAGGCTGCCGATGCCGCCGATAACGGCAGCGACAAAAGCTTTAAGCCCAGGTATAAAACCCATTAAGGGGTCAATTCTCCCATATTGAGCAGCCAGCATAATACCAGCCACCGCCGCCAGTCCGGAGCCAACGGCAAAGGCAGCAGCTACCACCGAGTTAATATTAATACCCATTAAGCGGGCAGCATTCAGATTATCGGCGCAGGCCCGCATGGCAATGCCCAGATCAGTGCGGGTAACAAACAGGGTTAAAATGATTAACAACAGCACCGTAACCCCAAATAATAAAAGGTTTATATTAGCCACCTGAATTGGTCCCAATTGATGCAGCACTTCCAGCGATTTGGGCACCGGAAAAGGGCGGGGCTGGGCCGTCACCGTCATAATCCCCAAATTCTCAATAAAAATTGATACCGCGAGTGATGTAATCATGGTTGATTCTTCAGAAGTATCCCTTAAGGGGCGGTAAGCCACCCTTTCCACCATCATCCCGATCAGAGCAGCTATCACCATAGCAGCCACCAGAGTAACGGTAAAAGGAGCGTGTAAAGCCAGCCCCAAAAACAGGGCGGCGTAAACACCAATCATCAAGATATCACCATGGGCAAAATTGATCAGCCGCAGGATACCATAAACAATAGAATATCCGATCGCCACCAAAGCGTAGATACTGCCCAGACTAAGGCCATTAACAATTTGTTGCAGCAAATAATTCCCGGTCATAAAATCCTAGCCTCCCAGATACGCCTTTTTGACCTCTTCATTATCGAGAAGTTCAGCACTGCTGCCCGAAATCTTGACCCGTCCGGTTTCCAACACATAGGCACGGTCAGCCAGCGCCAGGGCCTGGTAGGCATTTTGTTCCACCAATAGAATGGTCATGCCCCGCTCCCGAAAATGACTTATGGTATTGAAGATGAGTTCAACAATCAGAGGTGCCAAACCCAATGAAGGCTCGTCCAGCAACAGCAGCTGGGGGCTGCTCATTACTGCCCGGCCAATGGCCAGCATTTGCTGCTCCCCTCCCGACAGGGTACCGGCTACCTGATGGCTGCGTTCCTTTAAAATAGGGAACTGTTCATAAACCCAGGCTCGGTCTTTAGCTGCCTGCTCCCGGTCACGCCGCTGATAAGCCCCCAATCTCAGGTTCTCTTCCACCGTCAGGCTGCTGAATATTTGGCGTCCTTCCGGTACCTGAATCAGGCCAGCCGCCACGATCTGGTGTGAGTTAGCTCCGATCAGGTTCCGGCCCCGATAGGCAATTCGGCCCTGCTGTACTTTTACCAGCCCGGATACCGCTCGCAGGGTGGTAGTCTTACCTGCGCCATTAGCTCCCAGAATAGCTACCATTTCACCCTCATTGACTACCAGGTCGATGCCCTGCAGGGCATGAATATTGCCGTAATAAACATGCAGGTTATTGATTTCAAGCATCAGCAACCCTCCTCCCCAGGTAGGCTTCTACCACCTGCGGGTTATTTTTAATCTCCATCGGGCTGCCTTCGGCAATGATGCTGCCATAGTTCAAAACCTGCAGATGCTCACAAAGGCTCATTACCACCTGCATATCATGTTCAATTAAGAGGATGGTTAAATCGTACTCGTCCCGCACTCTCTTGATGGTGGCCATTAATTCCATACTTTCACTCGGGTTCATCCCTGCTGCCGGCTCATCTAATAATAAAAGCCGCGGCTTGGTGGCCAAAGCCCGGGCGATTTCCAGCTTACGCTGCTCCCCATAAGGCAGGCTGGCTGCCTGATCTTCCAACTTACTGCTTAAGTCCATTACTTCCAGGTATTTAACTGCCTCAGCCCTTAAAGCGATTTCTCCGTGAGATAAACGGGGAGCACTGACCAGCGTAGCGGCAAATCCGTAATTTTTGTGCATCTGGGCGGCTACCAGAACATTTTCCATGACCGTCATGGTGCCGAACAGACGCAGATTCTGAAAAGTACGTGCCATGCCGCGAGCCGCAATAATATGAGGGCTAAGTCCGCCTATTTCCAGACCTTGCAGGCGTATACTGCCAGCAGTGGGTTTTTGCTCACCGCTCAGGAGATTAAAAACAGTGGTCTTACCTGCACCATTGGGCCCAATCAGGCCATAAATGCCTCCAGTCTGTAACTGTACCGAGTAATCAGCCACTGCGGTTAAACCCTTAAAATTCTTCTTTAAATGTTGAACTTCCAAAATCGGGGTCAAATCAGATATGCTCCTTCTGACAGAAATGTCAAAAATATAATACCGTTTATAACATGTTATCTTCCATAACTCTGTAACATAATACTCTTCTACAATAACCAAACAGATTCCTGTCGTTATATGCGGTATTTATTTAACTCTCAGCCAGGAGTTATTGTCAGATGGGTTACATTACGATACTGACCGGTGCATGACAATTAATACAGGCCTTTTCTTTAACCCCAATTGTCTTTCCGCCATATCCATAACGTTCTATTAATACAGCTCCACAATTGGGACACACCGTATCATTATCTTCGGGTCCGATATTGCCCAGATAGACATATGACATATATTCACGGGCAATTTCTCTTAGGGCCAGCAGCGTTTCCGGGGGGGTGGGTCTGCGGTTTTGAAAACGGTGAGCCGGGTAAAAAGCTGATAAATGCCAGGGAATATTTTTATCAATCTGACTGAGCCGGTAGGCAGCCTCCCGGAAGTCAGCTGGTTTATCATTTAATTCGGGAATCACCAGGGTGGTAATCTCCACATGACTTAAGGAAGCGGCTAGTTCAATACTGTCCCAGACCGGTTCGATGCTTCCTTTGCAATAATGCAGGTAAAACTGGGGAGTGAAACCCTTCAGGTCGATATTGAGGGCATCAGTAAACTCCAGCAGAACTACCAGAGGCTGAGGATTGATATACCCATTGGTAACCAGGACGTTTTTAAGGCCTGCAGCCTTGGCCTTGCGGGCACAGTCGAGTACATACTCGTAAGCCATAGTCGGTTCATTGTAGGTATAAGCCAGTCCGATTGAACCCTGCCGGGCGGCCTGCAAACCAAGATTGATCAATTCCTCCGGATCAAGGAACTGGGTGGGCGGAACCGTACAGGCAATATGGTGATTTTGACACCAGGGGCAGCCCAGATTGCAGCCAAAACTGCCCAGCGACAGTATCTGGGCACCCGGGTAAAAATGATAAAGCGGCTTCTTTTCAATCGGGTCCAAAGCCAGTGAGCTCACCTGACCATAGGTCATGGTCCTTAAGTTGCCATCCTGGTTATAACGCACATGACAGATTCCAACCTGTTCAGGACGCAAATGGCAGTAATGGGGGCAGAGCTGACAGATAACCTGATCAGATTCCTGAGCAGTGGCAAATACCTGCGCTTGGTGCCCGCTCATTTAGTGATACCTCTCTACCATGAAACGTTCTATCTGATAATCTTCGGAAGCTTTGATCCCCGCCTTAGACAGGGCGATGCGCAGCTGCTCATCTACGGTGTCAACCCCTTCCAGTGCCGGTAGGAGCAGTCCGGTCTTACTGCCATGGCGGACAATTACTCCATAGACTGCAGGGTCAAGATCCTCCCGCCGGCAGGGTTCCGGCTTACCCAATATATCCACTGAATAGACCAAATCCGTTAGTTCCTGGGGATGAACAGCTGGAAAACGGGGGTCGCGGGTACCGGAAGACACTGCGTTATTCTTGATCTCCTCCTCAATATTGCTGGTGGTAGGAAATATAGTGCCGATACAACCGCGCAGCTGCCCCTTTTTCTTTAGTGAGACAAAGACCCCGGCCTGCTGACTGAACAGGGGATCGCTGATCTGAGGGGCATCAGGAAGAACATGACGGTTAATATAGCTCTCCAAAACCTGGCGCGCCCAGGCTACCGGGGCACTCTCCTCCCGACGCGAGGTGTCCATTTTTTGCTGGTAGTTGTTAATAAACTCATTATAAACTGAAGCTTGGTTTTTTCCGGTGGGAGCCAATGCGGCAACCAGATAACCGATCCCAAAAGGCTTTTGGTAAGAATAAATCCAGGAAGTTAATTCCTGTTCATCAAAGGCTCCCGCCATCATCACCAGGGAACGATAACCGCATTCACCAGCCGAATCACGAAGTTCCGGCGGTACCCGCAGGAGTTCACTGATGTCAGCCTCCTTGATAATCGTGGAAATCAGCTGATCAAATTCAGGCCCAGCCGGGTTAAATCCATATGGACTATCATCAGCTAATCGATGTGACATATCGCCAGAGGCAACAATCACTACCCGACGGCCGGTTTCCTGGCAGGCCTGCTGCAGACACATACCAGCCTGATAGAGCTCGTCCTCCGGCAAACCAGCCTGCGAAATAACTATGAAGGGAAGGGCTTTAATCCCGGCCTGTTCGAGAAAATACAGTGGTACCATAACCCCATGATCCAGCTTCGGACTAACCCCCTGATAAGGGGTGTCTTTATCAATAGCCACTAACGGTAAGGCGGCTGCTTCACAGGCTACCGCCCAGGCTCGCAGCAGTTCCAGATCATTGTCAGCAGCAAAGCGGACATCCCCGGCTCCAAAGCCGGCCAGATTACCTTCCAGCACTGGTTCAACCAAAAAGGAGATGGCATCGGCAAAAACATTGCCGTGCGGTGTAATAAAAATCAGGCAATCGGGTGAACAGGCTTTAATCGCCTCTGCCAGTTCACGCATACCGTTGATGCTGGCACGGGTTTTACTGGCATCACTTTTTCCCACTTCAGGTATCATCACTGGAGGATGAGGGCATATACAGCCCATGATCACTCCACTGGCTCGTTCCGTTGACATGGCCAAGCACCTCCATCAAACACAACTTCATCCTATTAATAAGTTTACCTGTTTAAGTTGTACTTAAGCCAAAAACCTTTTACTTATCCAAGTAGATGACAAAGTATCTAGTAAAATTTAGTCGATTTAGTGATATAGACCTATAGCCTGTCTAGAATCCCCCAGATGCTAGGCGCAGTGAGCATTTGCAGTGAAGGCGTACTTGGAGGTACGTCGAACAAAAATGTGAACTTGAACAACGCAGATGGGGGGTTATCGACTGGCTGTTTTACTTATCATTCTTTGACACAGGCTGACCGGCATAATAGCTGGCCAATCCGCTAAAGATGGCATAGGCCAGCCTTGATTGGTATTCCGGGCTGTTAAGCAGTTGTTCTTCATCATAATTGGACAAAAATCCGACTTCTACCAAAACCGCCTTCATTGGTGTACGATCGGTGACAAAATATTTTCCCGGCTTCGCCAAACGGTGAGTGTTCTTCAGCTGTACTTTAATCTGATGCTGGATGTGCTCAGCCATTAACCTGCTTTCATCACCACCCTGGCTGTAAAAAGTCTGTGCACCCCGCCAGCGCGGGTTAACCTCAGCGTTGCAGTGGATAGCCAGATATAGATCAGCATTGGCACTGGTGGCGATTTTTACCCGAGCGGCCAGGTCTTCTCGTTTACGCTGACTAAATGAACCCCCCTTGCCATTGGAAAGATCTTTATCCGTGGTCCGAGTCATTATAACCATTCCGCCAGCACCGGCAATGTATTGTTCTAACTTGCTGGCGATAGCCAGATTTACCTTTTTTTCTACCGTCCCACGGTGACCAAGTGCCCCCGGATCGTCACCGCCGTGACCAGGATCGATTACTATTACCCGATTGGCTACTGCATAGGAAAGTACCGGAGTAACAGTGGGGGTATTGGCTACTAACACCCCTAACATGAACACGATACCACCCAGGCTGATCAGCAGCATCAGCCGTCTTCGCTGCAGAAAGATAACCGCCAAAGGACAATCCCCCTTCGGTTTTCCGTCTGTCTAATGTATATGTCGCGGACAGCCTTTTACAAAACAAAAAGCCATTCTCA
>JBLNAA010000105.1:0-54093 GCA_050259135.1 Methylocystaceae bacterium
CCACCATGGTCGGCAGGGCAGCCCGAGCACCCACGGTATAAATAAGCAGAGCCTCCAACAAATGCAGGGTGGCAATCAGCACCATAAGCTGGCTGACATCCACATAAGGCCAACCGGTCAGGAGATTGATCATACCCACCAATCCCCCGGCATAGGCAAAACATAAATAGCGGGGATTAGCCAGCATCAGGATCAAGGCGGCCAGCCACAACCAGAGCAAACCGGTGGCCGCGACGTTGATACCGGTAATTACCAGAATCAGGCTGCCTATAAATCCTACCAGTACCCCTGATACCAACGCGATTAACATGAGCCGCAGGCCTACCCAGATTGCCCAGCGTCGTTCTGGTACGGCACCTTTCGCCATGCGCCAGTACTGCCAGCCAATCACCGACAGCATTATCAGCATTAAAGGGGAGAATAAAGCTTCGTGGAAACGAAATGCCACCTGAATCAGCAGGTTAATGACCGTTGTGTCCATCTAACCTCCCGGCTTATAAAGCCTGGCCTCAGGTACTAAAAGGCAGGCTTCGTTGCCAAAGCCCGCCCTTACATAACGATATCTCCAATCACCTGCGATGATACTACATAACGTTTTTATTCAAAAGTTCCAGCGCCCGGTCCAACTGCTGGTCTTTGCCTTCAATGGTATCCTTGACCACAAAATCAGGCTGAATACCAATCTTATTGATATCAGTTCCGGCTGGGGTCAGGTATTTGTCAGTGGTTAATTTAAGCGCGTCCCCGCCGCGCAGCGGGAATATGGTCTGAACCAGTCCTTTGCCGAAGGATTTCTCACCCACTAACTGCGCCAGACGATGATCTTTTAAGCACCCGGATAATATTTCCGAAGCACTGGCGCTGCCCCCATTGATTAAGACCACCATCGGCAGTTTCACCGATCCCGGCTTAGCTTCAAAGGTTCGTTTCTCACCCTTGGCATTTTGAATAACCACAATCGTACCGTTTTCCATAAACATGTCGGCAATATTCACGGCGACATTGAGATCGCCGCCCGGATTGTCACGCAGATCCAGAATTAATCCCTGAGCTTTCTTCTCGGAAACTCCTTTTAAGGCCTCAGACATTTCCTGGTCCGAATGTGAATTGAACTGGTTCAAGCGAATATAACCGATGGCGGGTGTTTGCTCCAGCATCTTCCACTCCACCGATGGGACATTGATTATCTGCCGAATTAGGCGGAAACTCTTTTCTTCCTTGCCCCGCAGAACCACCAACCGCAGTTCGGTGCCCGGTTCGCCCCGCATCATCTCCACTACCTTATCGGTACTCAGGTTACGGGTGCTTTCACCATTCACGGTAAATATAATATCTCCGGTTTTTATTCCTGCCCGCTCAGCCGGAGTGCCCTTAATCGGAGACACTACTTTAATCCTGCCTTCTTCATCAGCACCGACTACTATCCCAATTCCCCCGAAGGTCCCCTGAACCCGAATATTCATTTCCTCAAATTCCTTGGGATTCAGGTACTGTGAGTAGGGATCTCCCAGGGAGGCCACCAGCCCAGCCATAGCTCCCTGAACTGCGGGTTCAGACTTTAAGGGATAAAGCGAATCTGACTTAACCAGCAGCACCAGTTCTGCCATACTGCCCAGGCTACTAGGGTTAGCCACCATTAAGACACCGGTACCCAATACAGTTATCAGTCCGATTATCGCCAACACCGCAGTAATACCACGGAGTGCACGCGTTTTAAACAATTCATCACCCACTTCTGTCAATAACTATCATATTGCAAAGCTGGCTCAAGTATACACCAGTCATTCATGAAGTCATATTATTTTACGTAAGTATGGGGATTGACCGGGGTACCATTTTCTCGAACCTCAAAATGGAGATGCGGCCCGGTAGCCCAGCCAGTACTGCCCACTTTGCCAATCTGAGTTCCCCGCTCGACTTCCTGTCCATTCTTGGCTACAAAGGCTGACATGTGCGCATACAGGGTGGAAATTCCTCCCCCATGGTCAATAATAATAACATTGCCATATCCGCCCAGGGAACCACGGTATATGACCTTGCCGCTGTCGGCTGCTACTATCTTGGCTCCGGTTGGTGCACCGATATCCATTCCGGTATGCAGTTTGCGCTGCTTTAAAATCGGATGATAGCGCATCCCATAATCGGAAGTAATTCTGGTATAACCGGGAGCCGGCCAGGTAAACTTACCGGTACCCACATATTTGCCGCCGCTTTGCAGCCGGCGGATAATAGACTGCAACTGCTGCGATTCAGCTTCCAGCTCTTTTAAAGCCTGTTCATATTTCTTACGTTCTTTTTGAATCTGTGCTAAGTAATCTTGTTTAACCTCTGAAGCCGCTGCTAACTCCACTTTTTTGTCCTGCTCGTTATGCTGGATCGAAACTAATTCATTTTGCTGGTTCTTAAGCTGAGCTTTGGTCGTCACCAATTCGTCACGATCTTGATTGATAGTCCTTATCAAATTGGTATCCTGTTTAACTATGGTGGCTAACATGTCAAAACGGGTCAGCATATCGGAAAAACTCTGGGCTCCCAGAATTACCTCCAAATATCCACCCTGCCCCATTTCAAAAACCTGTACCAGCCGGGAAGAGAGATAACGGCTGCGCTCGGTCAGGTCAGCCTCTTTTTCCTGAATAGCAGTCTGCGTCTGCTCAATAGACAGCTGCTTGTTCTTAACGGCCGAAGTCAGCGCCTGAATCTGCCTCTGAGTGGATGCAATCTGTTGTTCCAGGCTTTTGATGGCTTTGGTCACACTTTTTTCCTGCGCCTTGGATTTACTGATCAAGTTTTTCTGAGCTTGAATCTGTTTTTCCAAACTATTCAGCTGCTGCTGCTTGTCTCCCAACTCGTCAGCACGAACCGGAAGACAAACGAACAGCATCATGGCCATAACCAGATAAACTAATATTTTAGTCCTTGCTTTCTGCATGTGAAAAACCCTCTAAATGAAAACCTTACAACAGGTAACGGTCATACTTTAAGGTAACGGTTAACCGATATCCAGGTCCCCAAAAGCCCTAATACCACACCAGAGCCGACCAATGCCCCCATTAACTTATTTATCACGGTTTGACTGTCGATTAACGGCATGAAAGCTGCGGTAACACCGACATTAGCCAACAGGTAGCTGTACCCGCTGTAAACCAGGCCAGTAGCCAGCAGGGCTCCGATCAACCCCAGAAATATGCCTTCAATAAAAAAGGGCCAGCGGATAAACCAGTTAGTAGCCCCTACCAGCCGCATCAGATAAATCTCCTTGCGGCGGGCAAATATCGCCAGGCGAATAGTATTAGCAATCAGGAAGACGGCTCCCGCTCCTAACAAAATAACTAAGGTGAGTGAAACATTGCGGATCAGGCTGGTGACCGCAAACAACTTATCAATAATCCCCTGTCCATAGCGGATTTTGGTTACCCCTGGCATCACTTCAATGCTTTTGGCCAGTTTAGAAACCTGATGAGGATCGTTGGCTTTTACGCGATAGGTGTCAGGAAGGGGATTGTCTCCGCCCAGGGTTTTATCTAAATCGTAATCCGCACCCATGGCGAAACGGGATTCCAGTTCTTTTAAGGAATCATCGCGGGGAACAAACTGCACCTTGTCCACACCCGGCAGGTTTTCCAGGGAAGTAGCAAAAGCTTTTACCTCGGTACGGGAGAGATTGTTATCCAGAAATACCACCATTTCAACATTAGATTCCAGCTGCTTAACAAAATGTCCGGTATTTAGGTAAACCAATAACGAAATCCCCAGGACCAAAACACAGATTGTCACTGTAAAAACGGTGGCCAGCGATAATACCCGATTGCGTCTTAAAGAAGTAGTAGCCTCACTGAAATAAAACTTTAAATTGGTCATGCTGGTATACCTCGGCTATCGGAAAGGACCTCTCCATTACCCAGCATGACAACTCTTTTCCCGGTTCGTTTCACTAATTCACGGGCATGGGTGGCAATAACTACGGTCGTTCCTTTACGATTTACTTCCATCAGTAAATCCATAATGCCAAGCGCCGTATCAAAATCAAGGTTACCGGTAGGCTCATCAGCCACCACCATCAGAGGCCGGTTGACAATCGCTCGCGCTACCCCCACCCGCTGCTGCTCACCACCGGAAAGCTGTGAAGGCAGGCAATCATCTTTTCCCTTTAAACCCACCAATTCAATTACTTCTTTAACCCGGGGAGCGATAGTTGATCCTTTGGCCCCGGTGACCCGCATGGCAAAAGCAACATTTTCGGCCACTGTACGGGTCTCCAGCAGCTTAAAATCTTGAAAGACCATACCAATATTGCGGCGCAGCTCCGGTATTTCACTTGATTTCATCCGCAGAATGCTGCGGGAACCAAAAAATATCTGGCCCCGGGAAGGAAGCTCCTCGCGGTTAAGCATCTTAATCAGAGTCGATTTACCGGCGCCACTCTGTCCCATGAGAAACACGAATTCACCCTTATCTATCTTAAGGGAAACATCATTCAAAGCTTTAACGCCATTAGGATATACCTTGGAAACATTGTAGATGTTGACCAACAATTCTCTCACTCCAAACTTGACCCTAAATTGGCAGCCAAAAAATAAGTGAAAAATAAAATCCCGCTTACTTAGGCCTATTATATTTATGCATTAAATAAACCACCGCTTGCAAGGTGGTTCTACATTTATGTATAAATTTCCTGTTTATCCGCTGTGACAAATCAACTGCTGCTAAACCTGACCAACTGCGCCAATAGCTATAGATTGGGGGTTAAGTAAGTTTAAGGCTTCACCTGCAACCAGGTGAAGCCCGATAATGGTTTTATCTGGATTTGAGAGCCAGGGCTTGATGAGCAGCTTCTACTATGTGGCTGCTGGTTAAGCCGTAGTAATTAAGCAGCTCATCCGGGCTTCCCGATTGTCCGAAACGATCATTGACGCCAACTGGTATCAGCGGGATTGGGCAGGTACGACCTAGAAATTCCGCTAGCGCTCCCCCCAGGCCGCCGATAACACTGTGTTCTTCGGCGGAAACCATGGCCCCGGTTTGCTGTGCCCAATGTAAAATGGTCTTTTCATCGAGGGGTTTTAGCGTATGTACATCCAGCACCGCCGCACTGATACCTTCAGCGGCCAGCTGTTCAGCGGCCTTTAAGGCCGAATTTACCATGATTCCACAGGCCGCCAGAGTAACATCCTGACCTTCCCGCAGTACATTGACCCGCTGGGGGTCAAAACTATGCTGGTCTCCATAAATATCTTCGGCCTTGGCCCGCCCCAGACGCAGATAGACCGGTCCGGGCTGCTGGTAGGCCTCTTCAACTAAGATCCTGGTACTGAGACCATCGGCTGGTACCACCACTTTCATATTGGGGAGAGAACGCATGATAGCCATATCTTCAATCGCTTGATGAGAGCCCCCGTCTTCCCCAACTGTAACCCCAGCATGAGTGGCGGCAATTTTTACATTAAGTGCCGGATAACAAACAGAATTGCGTATCACCTCAAAGGCTCTTCCGGCGGCAAACACAGCAAAACTGGAGGCGAAAACTACTTTCCCGGCTGCCGCCAGTCCAGCCGCAATTCCCATCATATTCTGTTCGGCGATTCCAATATCAAAAAACCGCTCAGGATACTCCTTAGCAAAGTCAACGGTTTTAGTGGATTTGGAGAGGTCCGCATCCAACACCACGACTTCCTGATGATTTTTACCTAACTCTTTTAGTGCCTGTCCATAAGCATCACGGGTTGCCACCCCGGCCATAATGACTTCCCCCTTAAGTAAGATTAAACTGCTAGGCGTATTTTAACCAGGCAATGATTGACGAATGGTTTGATCCTAATACTTTAACTAAGTTCGCTGAGGGCTAACGTTACCTGATTGGCATCGGGTGTTTTGCCGTGCCATTCCACCAGATTTTCGCAGAAGGACACCCCGCGTCCTTTAATGGTGTGAGCGACGATAGCGGTCGGCTGATGGGCTGTTTCCCGCGCCTGATGCAAAGCCGTCATTATTTGTTCGATATTATGTCCATCAATCTCAATTACCTTCCAGTTAAAGGCTCGGAATTTATCGGTAATCGGCAGCGGCGATAACACCTTTTCCACCGGTCCGTCGATCTGCAGGTTGTTATTATCAATGATCGCCACCAGGTTATGCAATTTGTAGTGGGCAGCCGCCATAGCAGCTTCCCAGACGATACCTTCTTCCAGTTCACCGTCACCCAGCAGCGTATATACCCGGTATCCGGCCTGATCCATCTTACCGGCCAGCGCCATACCCACTGCCATGGAAAAGCCCTGGCCCAATGAACCAGTTGAAGCCTCGACCCCTGGTACCTTGTGCATATCCGGATGACCCTGCAAGGGGCTGCCTAATTTACGTAAGCCTGCTAACCAATTCCGGTCAATATAGCCGCTTTCAGCCAGGGCCGCATAAAGTACGGGCGCTGCATGCCCCTTGGATAAAACAAAACGGTCCCGTTCCGACCAGGAGGGGTTTATGGGATCAATATTCATCTCCCAGAAATAAAGGCTGGCCACCAGGTCGGCAGCAGAAAGCGAACCACCGGTATGACCCGATCCCGCCTGTCCTAACATCTCAATAATACTGCGGCGCAGACTCCGGGCCCGTCCTTCAATATCAGCCACGGCGGCGGCGTTTATATCCCGGTTCATTACTTGGTTCCTCCTATCAATCAAGGTAATACAATTCTCGCAATTGTTTAGTTTGTGTCGGGAGCGGAGCGCCAAAGGCGGCAATTCCCAAAGCTTCTTGGAACAATCCGCGAAGCCGACGCCCCGAACCGGGGCGAGCTGCACGAGGCAGCGAGAGCAACCGCATGCACGAAGCGTGCTGGACGGCGTACCCCATGAGCATTGAGCCGAGCAAGAGGTATAGCCCAAGGTCATCTAGGGGAGTGATTTATTTATACCTGACTACTTATTCCAAATCCTCTTTCAGCGTATTTTCAGCCTGGGCATGCAGGAAAGCTGAAATAAATATATTCAAATCGCCATCCATTACCCCGGCTACGTTGCCCACTTCCACACCGGTTCGGTGGTCCTTGACCATAGAGAATGGATTCATGACATAGCTCCGAATTTGGCTGCCCCAGGCAATCTCCTTATATTCGCCCTTAATCTTCTGCATGTTGTCTTCCTGAGTCTTTACTTTCAAATCATATAACTTGGCCTGCAGTATTTTCATAGCCGCAGCCTTATTGGCATGCTGGGACCGCTCGTTCTGACATGAAACTACGATACCGGTCGGCAGATGAGTAATTCTTACGGCTGAATCAGTCTTATTGACATGCTGGCCCCCTGCTCCTCCCGAACGGAAGGTATCAATACGCAGATCATCAGCCGCTACCTGCACCTCAGTATCTTCATCGATTTCCGGCAAAACCGAAACCGAAGCAAAAGATGTATGGCGGCGACCAGAAGCATCAAAAGGGGATATGCGAATTAATCGGTGAACCCCATGTTCTGCTTTCAGTTTACCGTAGGCATGGCGTCCTTCCACAATGAAAACTGCACTCTTGACTCCAGCTTCGTCACCCGGCAGCAAATCAGCCAGTGTTACCTTAAAACCATTATCCTCACCCCAGCGCGTATACATGCGGAGCAACATCTGCACCCAGTCCTGGGCCTCTGTACCACCGGCTCCGGCGTGCAGCGAAACAATGGCATTATTCTCATCATGCTCCCCGGCAAACAGCAGACCCAGTTCAAATTCCTCATAATCACGCCAGAACTGCTTGAGGTCAGCTTCAATCCCCGCCAGGAGATCAAGGTCATTCTCTTCCAGGGCCAGGGAAATTAAATCCTGCATTTCGGTGGCTCTGTCCACCAAATTCTCATAAATAGTTATCGGCTCTCTGATGGCAGATATTTTCTTTAGTATGCGTTGAGCCTCCTGATTATCATCCCAGAAATCTGAAGCCAGAGTTTTCTCTTCCAGCCCCGTGATCTCACTTTTTCTAGCCTCCAGGTCAAAGAGACGACCCCATTTCCTTGAGGCGCTGCTGACTATGGGACAGGCGTTCCTGTACCTCCTGATAATCCACTAATTACTCCTCCTATTCGGCATCAGCCGTTAAAAGAAGCGGGCTTAGCAACTGCCCGCTTACCACCTTGATCTATTATATATCTTACTATTATTGGCTGGCTGGTTCAAAATAACCGTATTTCTCTTTCAATATTACAATATCCACCCGGCGGTTCATGCCCATCTCCTTGTCCGAGCGATTCGGAACTATTGGGCGGTATTCCCCGTATCCGGTCGCGGAAATACGATTGGCTTCGATGCCATTATCCACCATCAGGTGCAGCACATTGGTAGCCCGCAATACTGATAACTCCCAGTTGGACGGGAAACGTGCATTATTAATCGGCCGGTTGTCAGTGTGTCCTTCGACTCTTATGTAGTTAGGTATATCTTTAAGGTTATTTACTACTCTTAATAAGATATCCTGAGACTCGGGTAATAAGGTCGCTGATCCGCTGGGGAAAAGAATAGCATCCTTGAAGCTGATGACCAGGCCCCGCTCCTGCTGGTAGATCACCACATTCTGAGCCAATTTGCCATCCTTTTGAACTTCCTGGCTCAACTTACGGGCGATTTCCTCCAGGCTTTTCTGTTCAGCGGCCTGGCTGTCTGCCCCCGCTGACTGCGGGGGAACCGCCCCGCTCTGCCCTTGAATGAATGAGGGTCCGGGAGCATCAACTACCTGGGCGTTTGATCTGCCCTGAAGTACCTGCGACAATGATTGAGCTACTGCCTCAAATTTAGCGGCATCAACTTTACTCATGGTATACATGACAATGAAGAAAATCAGCAGGAGGGTGATCAAGTCAGCGTAGGTAATCAGCCAACGCTCCATTCCGCCTGCTTCACCCTCTGGAGCCTTCTTTTGACGCCTCATCTACATCGCCACTCCTTCCGCAGCTATAGCGGCGGCCTTTTCTTCCGGAGGCAGGAAGGTCAGGAGTTTTTCTTTGATAACCCGTGGATTCTCACCGGCCTGAATGGATAATATACCTTCCAATACCATTTCCATCTGAGTTACCAGTCTTCCGGCCTTAATTTTTATCTTAGTGCCAAACGGTATCCACAATACGTTGGCAGCGCAAACACCGTAAAGGGTGGCAATGAAGGCGCCGGCAATAGCCGGTCCCAAAGCTTCCGCGTTGTCCAAGGAGCCCAATACCTTGATCAAACCCATAACCGTACCGATAATGCCCATGGTCGGTGAGTAACCTCCGGCCGACATGAATATTGATTCGCCAACTTTCATCCGTTTCTCAAAGGCATCGATTTCCATCTCTAACATGCTGCGGGTCAGTTCCGGGTCGGTACCATCAATTACTAATTGCATACCCCGGCGCAAAAATTGGTCTTCTACCGTTTCCAGCTCGCCTTCCAGGCTTAAGAGCCCTTCCCGGCGGGCCTTGTCAGCTGTTCTTACCAGATTATCAAGGGTTCCGCTGTAATCAACTTTAACATCCCTGAACAGCATACGGCCAAACCCACCCAGGGTTTTTAATTCATCCATGGTATAGCTGGCAATGGTGGCGCCGAAAGTACCGCCAAATACGATCAGAGCTGCCGGGCCGGCAACCAGCATACCCGCGCCGCCGCCTTCAGCCGTAAAGCCGATTAATAAACCGCCAAACCCAACCAGTAATCCTATCAGGGTTGCAATATCCATTACCAGACCCCTCTCCCCAGCATTTGCTTTCCCGTCTTACCGCGAGCTATAACTAATCGTTTTGACCACAACACTTCTTGTATTTTTTCCCGCTGCCACAAGGACAAAGATCATTGCGGCCTGGTTTTTCCGTAACCCGAACCGGTGTTTTGGGCCCGGAATCTTCACGGTTCTCGTACATCTGGCGTTCTTTATTCTCAACTACCAAACGCATACGGAAGATATTGCGAACTACATCTTCCTTCATGCTGGCAATCATGTCCTGGAACGCTTCAAAAGCCTCGTACTTGTATTCAACCAGGGGATCACGCTGACCGTAAGCTCTTAAGGAAATCCCGTGACGCAACTGATCCATTGCATCAATGTGCTCCATCCATTTGTCATCGGTAATATTCAGTAACACGGCCCGCTCCAGGGAACGCATCACCTCAGGGGTTAAATCCATTTCCCGCTGTTCATAACGCTGATCAGTGAATTCTTTAACTAGATCGATAACCTCGTGCCGGGTTAGCCCTTTAAGCTGATCGATACTTAAACCCGGGTCCGGGATAACATTGGTCTCGATCAGATCGATCAGCCCTTCCAGATCCCACTCATCCGACCACTTTTGTTCGCCGGCAAAGCGGCTGACCGCCTCCACTACCACATCATCAACCATGGCAACAACGGTATCCCGAAGATTATCACCAAAGAGGATCTTGCGCCGTTCGCCATATACGACTTCCCGCTGTTGATTGATGACATCATCGTATTCGAGAACATTTTTACGAATTTCAAAGTTGCGGGTTTCTACCTTCTTCTGGGCGTTTTCAATGGCCTTGGACACCAATTTGTGTTCAATCGGCATACTGTCATCCATGCCCAGACGATCAAGCATACCCTCGATAGATCCAGCTCCAAACAACCGCATCAGGTCATCTTCCAGAGAGACATAAAACCGGGATTCACCCGGGTCCCCTTGACGACCGGAACGACCACGCAGCTGGTTATCTATCCGGCGGGCTTCGTGGCGTTCGGTACCCAGAACATATAATCCACCCAGTTCTTTGACTCCTTCACCAAGTACGATGTCGGTACCACGACCAGCCATATTGGTGGCAATAGTCACCGTTTTGGCCTGACCAGCTCCAGCGATAATCTCTGCTTCTTTCTCATGATACTTGGCATTCAATACCTGATGGGGAATTCCTTTTTTCTTCAGCATAGCTGATAATTGCTCAGATTTTTCAATCGATATCGTACCCACTAATACCGGCTGTCCGGTATTATAGCGGGATGCAATATCCTCGACTACCGCATTAAATTTACCAAGCTCAGTACGGTAAACAAAATCAGCCTGATCTAACCGCACCATCGGCATATTGGTAGGTACTACCACCACATCCATACCATAGATCTTGATGAACTCAGTCTCTTCAGTGGCGGCCGTACCAGTCATACCGGACAGCTTATTATAAAGGCGGAAATAATTCTGGAAGGTGATAGTAGCCAGGGTCATCGATTCGTTCTCGATCTTGACCCCTTCCTTGGCCTCTATCGCTTGATGCAAGCCATCGCTGTAACGTCGGCCAAACATCAACCGCCCGGTAAACTCATCTACAATGATAACCTGACCATCTTTTATTACATAATCACGGTCCAGTTTCATCAAGGCATGAGCTTTGAGCCCCTGCTCAATATGATGGGCCAGATTCAGGTTTTCTTCATCACCAAAGTTAGTAATACCAAAGTATTTTTCGACCTTGGTAATGCCTTCGTCGGTGAGGGTGGCCAGGTGCTGCTTTTCATCAACCTTGTAATCGGTCTCCCCCACCAAACGGGGAATAAATTTAGCAATCCGATAATAAAGATCGGTTGGTTTATCGGCCTCACCCGATATAATGAGCGGGGTCCGAGCTTCGTCAATCAAGATCGAGTCAACTTCGTCAACAATGGCAAAGTTTAAATCCCGCTGCACCATATGTTCGGGAGTGACCACCATATTGTCTCTCAGATAGTCGAAACCGAATTCGTTATTGGTGCCATAAGTAATATCTGCGTTATATGCCTGCCGCCGCTCGTCATAGTCCAGATCGTGGACCACAACTCCGACTGAAAGGCCCAGGAACTCATAGATCGGTGACATCCAGCGGGCATCACGCTGAGCCAGGTAATCGTTAACCGTAACTATATGAACTCCCTTGCCGGCCAGTGCGTTAAGATAGGCTGGCAGAGTGGCCACCAGAGTTTTACCTTCACCGGTTTTCATCTCCGAAATTCGTCCCTGGTGCAGTACGATGCCGCCAATAAGCTGTACGTCAAAATGACGCATCCCCATGGTACGAACCGAAGCTTCCCGAACCACGGCAAAAGCCTCTGGTAATATATCGTCCAAGCTCTCGGCATCCTTTAGTCTTTCTCGAAACTCGACTGTTTTTTGCTTTAAAGCTTCATCACTCAAGGCTTGGATCGTAGGCTCCAGGCTGTTAATATCGGCAACTACCCGGCGCAGCTTGGCAACTTCCTTTTTATTATCATCAAGTAAGTTCTGAAGAAATCCCATGTTATCCCTGCTTTCATACGTAAAGGTTATCAATTGCACTACAGTTCATAATAATACAAACCGGCACTAAGGTACAATCCTACCTGACTGCCAGACAGTATCTACCAATTTTTATTATATAAAAAAAGGGGGCGCTTTTAAAAAGCGCCCCCCTGGTATTGGCTTAAAACTCGGGTTCAATCAAACCATAATTACCATCCTTGCGTCGATAGACGACATTGACCTCCTCACTCTCGGCATTAAAGAATACAAAGAAGCTGTGACCTAGAAGATTCATCTGCATAATAGCCTCTTCAGTATCCATCGGTTTGATGGCAAAGCGCTTGGTTTTGACCACCTGACCGAGGGGCAGCTGATCTCCGAAATCTTCAGTCTGGGTTTCCGGAAGCGGTGCCTTTTTCAATCCTGAAGTTCGGTACTTCTTGATAATCCGGGTTCTATATTTTTCAATCTGTTTCTCCAGTTTCTCCACGACCAGGTCAATCGCTGAGTACATATCCTCAGTAGCTTCCTCACCCCTGAGGATGAGTCCGTTTAAGGGAATGGTCACCTCAACCTTGTGTAAATCATGCTCGACCGATAATGTCACCTGAGCTATCCGCAGGTCATCGATATACCTTTCCAGTTTGGACAGCCTTTTTTCAACATAATCCTTGAGTGCGTCGGTCAATTCGATGTTTTTTCCTCTGATGTCGATCTTCATAGCACGACCACTCCTTTCCTTACTACGTATTATAGTATATTCTAGCTGGCTGCACTAAATCCTACCCATTAATAAAGTCATATTGTATTTCGACACGGAAAAATGCACCAGCCGCTAAGAAGGAATATCCATTTAATATATTTTGCAACTATATTCTCGAGGGTTCTTAAAAATGCCACTGCGAGAGAGGGACTTATCCCGACCGCGGCAGTCCGAAGCATTATAAGAAAAAGGACGGCGGGGTTAGAACCCCACCGTCCGTAATGTTATACCAGGATCTTGCTCAGGAAAGACTGTGTTCTTTCCTCCCGTGGGTTTTCAAAAATCTGCTGCGGTGTGCCCTCTTCGATCATCCGGCCTTCATCCATGAAGATGACCCGGTGTCCTACTTCCTTGGCAAAACCCATTTCGTGGGTTACTACCACCATGGTCATCCCTTCGCGAGCAAGTGACTTCATAACCTCCAACACCTCACCGACCATTTCCGGATCAAGCGCACTGGTTGGCTCGTCAAAAAGCATCAGCTTTGGCTTCATAGCGAGGGCCCGGGCGATTGCCACCCGTTGTTTCTGACCGCCGGAGAGCTGGGCTGGATAATTATTCGCTTTATCAGTAAGGCCAACCTTATTAAGCAGATCATAGGCCGTAGTTTCAGCCTCCGCTTTTGATACTTTCAGCACCTTGGTGGGAGCCAGAGTTATATTCTGTAATACTGTTTTATGAGGGAACAGGTTAAAATGCTGAAAAACCATGCCGACCTCTTCTCTTATCAAGTTGAGGTTGGTTTTAGGGTCAGTTACTTCATCGCCATCAATCCAGATATGGCCGGAGGTTACTTCCTCCAATTGGTTTAAACATCGCAAAAAGGTGCTTTTGCCGCTGCCGGATGGCCCGATAACTACTACCACTTCTGAGTCTTTAATCTCACAGCTTATGTCTTTTAATACTTCTAATTTGCCAAAACTTTTGTAAAGATTGGATACTTTGATCATTCTACGGCCATCCTCCTTTCAGCCATCTTTCCTAATTGTGAAATGACTAAGGTCATAATCAGGTATATAATTGCCACCCCACCCCAGACCCAGAAAGACTGATAGGTAACGGCCACCTGCAGCTGCCCTTTACGGGTTAATTCCTCGACCGCAATAACTGATACTAAGGAAGTGTCTTTCATCATCGCAATAAACTCGTTGATCATCGGCGGTACCATAATTTTAAAAGCCTGTGGCAGAATCACATATATCATGTTCTGGGCTGGCTTCATACCTAATGAATAAGCTGCTTCCGTTTGCCCCCGGTCAATAGATTGAATACCTCCCCGGACTATCTCCGCTACATACGCGCCACTATTAATAGAACAGGCTATTACTGCAGCCACGAAAGGGTCAACCCCTTTCATAAACAGGGGCAGAACACCAAAATTGATAAGGAATATTTGCACTAACAGCGGGGTACCACGGAAAAACTCCACATAGACGGTAGAAATACCATAAACCAGACGGTTTTGGGATAAGCGCATGATGCCAAATATCAGACCGATAAGAGTTCCTATTCCAACTGCTAACAAAGTGATTTTAATAGTAATAACGGTACCGACCAGCAGAACCGGAAATGCCTGCAGCAATGCTTGCGGTCCTAAACCCTGTAAAAATTCCGGCAACACCCCGAAGAACATCGGCTGACCTCCTCTTAGTAACACCAAATCAGAAAATCAATTCTATATTCTGTTTGCTAATGTCGAACTGCCAGCAACGGATGGACACCGGGCTGTCCAACAATGTTCTTCTGGAACCAGTCCCGTCTCCATCCGCAGCAGACGTATAAAACATAAGAGATGCGCGCACAGTCGCCTGCGGCGCATCTCTGCCTCGAATACTTCAGCTAATTTTTATTCACCAAAATATTTCTTGTATATTTCGTCATACTTGCCGGAAGCCTTGACTTTTTTCAGTCCGTCATTGACCTTGGCCAACAGTTCGGCATTACCCTTCTTCACTGCAAAACCATATTGTTCACCGGTCATTACCTCGCCAACCAATTTAACTTCGGGATGGCCTTTTTTAATATAATCAGCTGATACCGGTTTATCATTGATAACCGCATCACAGCCTTTATTCGCCATGTCAGCAAAAATCAGATCAACAGTATTAAAGGTCTTAATTTTAATGTCAGGATATTGTTTCTGCAGGTTGGCAGCAAAGTCGGCACCAGTGGTACCAATCTGCACACCGATAGTCTTGCCCTTCAGATCTTCCGGCTTGGTGATGGTGGTGTTGTCAGCCGGTACAGCAATCATCAGACCAGCATCAATGTAAGGATCAGAAAAATCAATTGATTTTTTGCGTTCTTCAGTGATGGTCATACCAGAAGCAATAATGTCAATATTTCCGGTCTGCAGAGCCGGGATCAACCCATCAAATCCCTGGGACTGAATCTTGACTTTGAAGCCGCCCGCTTCAGCAATTGCATTGATTAAGTCCATGTCAAATCCGGTGTACTTGCCGTCTTTATCCACCATTTCAAATGGCGGGAAGGTGGTTTCCGAGCCTACTGTATACGTAGGAACTTCTTTGCTGGTATCGGCTTTCTTGCTGGTATCAGCGGTTTTTCCTCCGCATCCGACTAGTGTCATCATAAATGCTGCAATCAGTAGAAAAACCACCGCATGCTTTCTAAACTTAAGCATAATTCCTCTCCCCTTCTGATTAGATTTCTTGTTAATTATACATAGAACTGATTTATTAATCAATAAACGCCACCTGCGATCTTGTCGAATATTATAGTATTCAATGGCAGCTCAAAGACGTTGCCTGTGGATATCCTTGTTGATAACCCGTATAAATAACCTTTTTGTTGTGGATAACTTTTTTCTACATCATCTTAATCCGGCAGCAGCCTAATTTATTTGGCTAGTAATAGAACTCGAGTATGATATCTGTAATATTTTAGCTTCCGATTTAGCCTGCCTGTCGAATATCGCTCCTGCCAATCCCTGGAAATCGGTTGCCAATGAACTCCGCCTGTCGTTAGCCACCGAATGCTGTAACCGACAAAAACAAAACCCCGAGCTCGAATGAACTCGGGGTTATCTTCCGTTTTATGCTTGCTTTTAGTAGGAACCGGCTGCTTCTTTATTCTTGTTGTAGCACTCCCAGCAGTAAACGGGACGATCAGCCGTAGGCTTAAAAGGAACCTCGGTTTCTACGCCACAGCTAGCGCAGGTAGCAGTAAACATCTGCTTGCGAGCCCGACCTTCACCATTGCCTCTGCCTTTTCTTGAGTCGCGGCATTCCTTGCAGCGCTTGGGTTCATTAACAAAACCTTTCTCTGCATAGAATTCCTGCTCACCAGCGGTGAAGATAAACTCATTACCGCAATCCTGACACACTAATACCTTGTCTTCGAACATGGAAACCCCTCACTTTGGTTGAATGTCTTTGCCTGTGGACGACCGAGGATACTTACGAGTGTATCAATAAAACCCCAAGACCACCGGAATTGCCTAGGCAAGCAAGTATATTATATGTCACTGAGTTGGGAAATGCAAACTGATTAACGCTTACCATCGAAGAAAGCTGGCTTATAATTGGGAACGTCCCCCCCGTAGGCACGGTTAGCTTTCCGTATGGTGCTTCCCTGCTGCATCTTACCTTTTAAATCATGCATCCAGGACAAGGCCTTCTCTTGCAAACGGTTATCTATATTCAATATCTTTTCTATCAGTGGTGATAAACCTTCCTGATCAGCCCAATTCTCTCCTTTGGCTTTTCCTTGCTGCAGCCGTTCATCGATCACCGACATCAATTTTTGCCTTTGGCCAAGCAAAGCCAGCAACTGATCTATGTCGCCATCAACCGGGGTATTTTGTGCAAACCATTCCAACTGCTGCACGGAAAGCTGTAACATTTCATCAAATAGATCGAGCAGTTCATTCATCTCATTTCTAGCTGGCTGCACTACAGTCCCCCCTTTAGAAACAGAACTAACCGGTTACATTCAGACTGGTGACTGGAGCTTTACCCTGGTCAGGCTTTTGGATTTCCATGGGGCGGCGTGCCACCTCGTCCCAGGCTTCTTTAAGGTCAGCAAGAAATCCCCGGACCTCATCAAGCAGTAAAACATCCTTTTTTATATTGGCTTGAACCAAACGATCTAACAAAAACTCGTATAATGCCATAAGGCTCATACCTACTTCATAACTGGTGTCCAGAGCTGACATCAACTCTTTAATAATATCCTCGGTTTTTATAATTTGAGAATGCGCCGTGGCTATATCTTGAGTTCGTATCGCTTCTTTAGCTTTATCAATGGCATTGATGGCGCCTTCATATAAAAGAACTACTAAACGCAAAGGGCCGGCAGTTTCAATCGACTGCTGCCGGTAATACTGGGCTGCATTAGCATTCATAAACGTTTTTCCTCCTATACGATCTTGTCAAGCAGCATTCCTACTGTATCTTTCAATTTATCAATCATATCCAGGATGTACTGAGGAGGAATCTCCCTAATCACTTTTTCTGAATCCTTTTCTATAACCTTTACCTGAAGTTGCTCACTGTCCTCATCAATGCGAAAGCGCAGTCTATAATTAAGGATTTCCATGGCCTTGTTCATGATTTCCAGGTTCTTGCTAACCTCTTCCGCTGTCATTTTCTGACTTTGTTTGATATCCGCGGAAGCCTGGGCAGCAACAGAAATTTGCTTTTTAACATCATCAACGGCCATCTTGGATGTCTGACTAACTGGAGACACATTTACCCCTGTGGTATCTCCCACTTTCACCTGGGACACCTCCTCAATCTTTATTAGTTAAGGTTATACACCCTTCCTTCTGATATTTAACTGCTGCTCTGGTTTGTACTGAATTGACTGGTCAGCCACGAGCTTTGCTGATTGGCCTTAGCCAGGTAAGTTTCCAGAGCGGTGAACTGCTTCCAATAACGTTCTTCTAATGAGGTCAGCCGATCTTCCAGGTCACTTATTCGCTCATCAAGGTCATCAATACTGCGTCCGATTTCACTCTGGGAATTGGCACTCTCATCTATACCGACTTCTGAAGTTATACTGCTGATTGATTTACTTAATACGTCATATAAACGTACAGCCAGCCCATCAGTGCTGGAGCTGACATCGTCATCACCGTCGTTGCTGGCCAGCAGGGATTTGACTGCATCGGGGTTTGATTCCAAAGCCTCCCGCAGCTTTGTTTCATCAAGCTCCAACTTACCATTGTCCAGGGAACCAGATTTGTAAGACATGGTGGTGATGCCAATCTTAGTAAGGTTTTCGGGTACCGTGGTATAAGATTTAGAATTCTGGGTCACAGTCACGGTGCCGGTTATCCCGCTTACTAATCCCCCCAGGGCTGATTGCATCTGAGTCAGGGTATTGCGCAAGTTGCTATCCATACGCAGCAAGCCTTTACGCGCATTGGCTTGCCAGGTCACGATATCCGACTCTTTTCCAGCGTCCTTGAGCTCCTGTTTCTCTTCATCAGTCAGCGGCTGCATAAACTTTTTCTGGGTATCCTTCACCCGGCTCTCTGAGGTTTTGGTGTTCAGAGTTTCAATAACTTTGTTATAACTTTCAACAAAACTTTTAATTTTGGTAATAGCATTTTCAATATCTGCGTTAACGTTGACTATTGTGCTTCCGGTTCCTTTAAAGTTAAAAGTTACCCCATTTAAAATGTAAGAATTGCTTTGGCTTGTAATCTCCAAGCCATTAATCGAGAAACTGGCATCGGCTCCGGCATTGACTTTGGAGTTATCGATGTGTAGAACCTTAGTCATGAAATTGCCGGATACACTGATCGGGACATTACCTGTTTTACGGGCAGTAATGGATACCCGACTGGTAGATGGTTCATAAATCATATTAACGCCGGTATCGATACTACCATTAATAGTATCCATGACATCCTGCAAACTGGATGTATCAGCATCAATGCTGTATCCTTCACCGTTTACTTCTACATAAAATTTGTGATCTGAATCCCAGCCAAAATCACTGTCACGTAAAATGTTGCGCTGATCATAAAGGGTCCCGGTAGGGTCAAAGGTTACCGGGGTATAAGACATTTGCCCAGCAGAAAGACCGAGAACACTTAAAGCATCCTTGCTGTCACCCGCCTCTATCTGCAGGGTAGGATTTGGTACGGCGGAAGTCGCAGTCGCTTCCAATTTGATGATACCACCGGTACTAGTAACTGAGACCATCATGGTATTACCCAGGGCCACAGCAATTTGATTCTGTATCTCGGTTGCTAAATCGCCGACTGAGGTATATGTTTTTTCCGTCAGCGAAATGTTATAGGTAGTGCCGTTATAATTTAACTTAAATTTGTTATGCTCCGCAGTATTCAGTGTAGCCGCCTGCTGCCCAACAATTACCCGAGCCTGCGAAAGCCCTAACTTCCCCAGGGCATCATTAGTTGTGCTGTGAATGAATTCCATTTTCGGAATACTTCCGTCAGTCTGAACCTGCGACACAAACTTAAGCATATTGTCAGCTACGGTCACTTTGACCTTGGATCCGGGGTCACCCCCCAGAGCCGTATCAATTTTTGATTGCAATGCCGTTTGTAACGAGTTAAGGTCAGCATAAGATGTGTCGAAATTTATATTATAGGTGGTGCCATCATACTTCAAACTAAAGTTAGTTCCGGTTAAATCAACAGGAGCAGAAATCTCTTCTCCCAGTACCACCCCTTCCGTAAGCGACTGTGTGCTATTATTACTTCCCAGGGATGCCAAGTTGTTAACCTTTACCTGATAGGGCTGCAGTGATGCCCCACTCTGGGCGGTCGCAGTAACGACATCCTCATTTTCGGAAATAACCTTGCGGGCTTGATAGGTACCGGACAATTTCAAATTTAAGACCTCACCCCTCAGACTGAGGAGACTGGTGTTAATGGCGCGCAAGTCATCCATCTTCCACTGATTGATCTGCCTCTGCTGCTTTAATTTATCCTGCGGGACGCGGGCTGCCTTCATCAAATCTGATACCCAGGTTTCTGTATCCATACCAGATGCCAAACCAGTAAGTCGGTTGACAGTACTAATAGAACTCGCCATTACATCACCTTCTTAATCTATCTAAAAAAAGGGAAATACTACTCAATAATATTATCGAGGTATTTCCCTTTAGTCTTTAGAAGTATTAAATTGACTAACTAAATATCCTTATGATCAACAATACTTACACTCATTTGATAATCACTGTTATATTCGAATATGTAATCTTTTAAGCCGCAGCTAAAACAGAACGTGTGGGCAGCCTTAAAATCATCAATACCTTCCTGGTTAAAGTCGTAACCTTTCGCCCGTTCCAGGTCCGCAACATAATTAAAAATCCCTTTAAGTGATGCATCCATTCCATGTTCCAAATTCTTAAACAGTCTACCGTCGATGTCCTCAGCCGTGACTCGTTTATAAAAAATCGAGTTGTAGCGTTTCAGCTGCTCGACCACTTTATCTTTATCGGCTATGGGAGCAATATCATTGTCACAAACCGAATGAAAAACATAGTACCGCGTACTTGACTTCAAGCGGTGTTTTTCATGGAGCAGGCTTCTGATACACCGGCAGGCATCCGAAAAATAATAAGGAGAGGTTTCATCATAGATGGTCCAGGGATAATTGTGGGAGAAAAATACGTTTACCTCATTATTTGGTCCCAATCTTATTAAATTTCCATATTTCCATAGTTCCTTGGTTAGGAGGTCACCCAGCCTGGTTCGGGAGAAACCCGAATTATCAATGATCACTGCAAACGTATTAGGCGCGAACTTGCCCATTAGTTGACCGATATAACCTCCATAAGAGGTGCCCAGCACCATTATCCGCTGATGATTAAACTCCTCGTCCTTAAGCAGCCTGCCTAAAACCATAAGATGGTCTAAAGCTGGCAAAAAGCCAAACGAGTTATACTCCTCACTCTCCAAAAACATGAATTCATTAAACCTGGCATCCAACAGCTGAATCCCTCTTGCATGAACCCACGATAAGAAATTATTTATCCTGGTATCAAAAGGAAGCGAAGGGTTATCCAGGTTGTACCCGTATGCATTTCTAGCCAAGGCAAATGCATTATCATTAACCTGTGGTGAAGTTGTGCGGTTAATTCCATAGTAATTTATATTGACCACCAAACAGTTATACTGGTCAGCTAAATAAGGGTTCAGTTTTTCTAACCAATACACTTCATTGGCCATCTGACCGTAACCACAGATGGTGAATAATAGCCCCGTGTTATTATTTAAAGGTGTACTTGGGCGAGTTACAAAATATTCTATTGGTTTTCTCGGTATACCCAACTCCACATCCGGGTGTGATTCCATTACATACCGTTCATACATACAGATCCCCCGCTTTAATTGTTAAATTAACCCTATCTTTGGGTCAGCAATCTTAACGAATTACGGTATTCATCCCATTGCCCAACATCAAAAAAGCTTTCAAAAACCGGATATAATCCGACCTTAAGCCCCTGTCCCTTGGCTTTTTTCACTAACGAAACCATGTCAGTATTAACTCCATCAGCAATTAAATCCAATATCAGCGGGGAAAGTACGTAAATACCCGTATTAATCAAAAAATCCCAACTGGGCTTTTCTTTGATATCAAGCAGCTGCGGACCATCATATTCAATTACCCCGTAAGGGATCTGCATATTGGTCAAGGTAGCTACCAGGGTTATGTCATGACTATTTTTATTATGAAATTTGAGCAAATCGTCGTAGTTGGTTTTTAGCAGAATATCGCAGTTTGAGACTATAAAAGGGGCGGTAACCTTGTTCTTAAGCATATACAAACTGCCAGCGGTCCCCAAAGGCTGATCTTCTTCAATGTAACTGACCTTAAATGAACGATTTTCGATCATATCCTCCAGATAAAGCTTGATCAAATTCTTTTTGTAGTTGACCGAGAGAACAAACTCCTCAAAACCGTATTCCTGGAAATTATCAATAATTAACTCTAAAATGGTCTTTTCACCCAGTGGAATCAATGGTTTGGGTAAAATCTTGGTAAATGGGTCCAGTCTGACCCCCAGTCCTCCTGCCATTAAAACAACTAGGTTACTCTTTTTATGAAAAAGGTTTTTATCCCCAATAATTTCATCCCAGGTTAATAATTCCAATACTCGATGACTATTATCTAAAACCGGTATTTGCCTGACTTTATGTAATGTCATCAGATCGAGTATGATTTGCTTATTATATGATCCGGCAACCACATAAATCGGAGAAGGGTTAAAAACTGTACTTATATCACTATCAAGCTTGCATCCACTGATGATTGCCCTTCTGATGTCACCGTCAGTTAGAGTGCCAACTAGCCGGTCATTATCATCAACCACCAGCAGAATCTGTTTGCTGGTTTCTTCCAGGCGGGCAAATACGGTAGCCAATTGATCAGATGCCGATATTAGCAAATTAGCGATCGATTGATTTTGCATGGTCAGCTCCCTTTCACATGGCTTTGCAATATCTTCTCTGCCAGCAGTAGGTCGTCGAAACTATCAATATCTACTGAGCGTTCGTTAGGCATAACCAATGCCACAGTCCTGGTACCGACAAATGATATTTCTTGTTGAAGAAAAAGCGAGCTGGCTACGTAAACTGCACCGTTTAATTTAAAAATGGGTGGGGTATCCTGTCGGCGTTGATGTCTGGCACTGTCTGCAACCGGGGTAATTACCTCATCTTCATTCAGCAGATACATTAAATACGGGTTGTCTTCCACCCTAGTCATCGATACACAGGAATCTGCCGAACTATCAATACACTTCTTGATACAACTGTCAATATCCTCTGCTGTCCTGAGTGGTGAGGTAGGCTGCAATAAAACTATATAACCATATGGTTGTCCGATATTATTGATGGCATGAAGAACCGGAGCAATTCCCGGTGTCTCATCACGGGCCAGTTCACCTGGACGCTTAAAAGGTACTTCACAGCCATAACTTTGCGCTACAGCAATTATTTCCTCATCATCTGAAGACAAAATTAAACGGTCTATAAACTGGGATGCCATGGCTGCTTCAATTGTCCAGGCTATCAACGGTTTGCCCGCCAGGTTATAAATATTTTTGCGGGGAATACCCTTGGATCCCCCACGGGCAGGAATAATTGCTAGAATCGTATTATCTTTATACATTTATTACTATTGCTCCCAGATTGGGTTTTTTAGTTTCCACTGTCCCAGCTTATCCTTTTCGAAAAGATCAGAATTATAAAACTTATCAACGATTTGCCAGAATTCGCTGGTCGAATAGCCGATGAAGTTGCAGAAATCCCGCATTGCCAGCGGATCCAGGTTATGATCATGCTTTCGAACCAGTCTCTTGCCTTCTTCGCGGCTGATTAAGCCGTAGCGAATAAATTTGGAAGCATAGTCGGTAGCAGAAGCATGTCCGAACTTGGGGTACTTCATCCAGGGATGTACCAGATAAGCTCTGCTGTCTACCTGATCAAAATCTTCAATATGGTGAGATCTTCGCCACTCATTAGTCAGATCAGAAAATCCTCTCTTTTGGGCAAACAAATAGTTGTTATAACTGTTCCAGCGCATAAAGTAACTTAAGTATATAGGTTCTAACTGGGCGTTCTCAATCTCCTCTTCAGAGGGGTTTTTACACAAGGCCAGATCCTTCATGGTAACTCCGGTGGCTAAAAGCTCATCCCAGGGCATTTCTGAAGCTACACCGTTGTTAATCTGCTGTTTGGCTGAATAGGTTTCCTGCCTTTGTTCACCGCCATATTCGTAATTAATATTCTCACCGTAAACAACCAGCGGCGTATTAAACTTTATTGCCATATGTATCGGATAAGTATAAATCAAACGATCAATATACCAGGTGGGCTTTCCGTATTTTTCAAAGGTCATTTTCATGATCTTTTTCTGAGCTTTAATGTTCGGCTTTAAACTTATTAAGTCACACCCAAATTCTTCGGATATGTTTTTTAAATTACGGATTCCGGCATCGGTCATGGGGAAATTATCTTCTACGGTAACCAGAAGCGGGTTCATCCTCATTAGTTCTTTAAAAACGTATGTTTGAAAGTGGCTGTCTTTTCCTCCGCTCACCGCAATCAAGCAGTCATAACTATTGCCGTTCATACCCCGATAACGGTCACAAAGGGCTTCCAATTCACTGAATCTGGCATCCCAGTCAGTGGCATTTTTCTGTTCTTCCGCTCGACACGCCTGGCATACCCCTTCATCATCAAAACGGATACCCGGCCGGGTATCAGGCATAACACATCGGGTACAATACCTCACCAACCATCACCTCTCCCATAATTGTTAGCGTATTACCTCTGAGATATCGACTTATCAAAATTACAGGTGTTCCTTAGTAGCGTCTCTGGCCTCCAATAACAGGTTTAAACAGATCTCAACTATACTGCCGATAACTGAATACCAGTCACTCTGACGCAGCGCTACTGCTAAGCTGCCCTTTTCCTTGATATCAAACTGGCCAAACACACCGATTGATTCCATTTCAAAATTGATGTGATAGGACTGAATTATGTGCATCAAAAACAATTGAAAAGTGGGCTGAACCAACAAGCATTCATTTTTGGGTTGATATAATTCGGTTAAAATCTGGGGGATTTCATTTTGTATCGCCTGAAAACCGTCATCAGTATCTAGAGCTGTCTGCACCCTGGGATAATACTCCTGGCAGAGCTTAATCCCACGCTTGCACCTGTCTGCCATAAATTCCAGGTCTTTTATGGTATTCTCAATGATCGAATGTACCTCGTGCATATCACTGTTAGCCTGGGCAGCAGAGAATCTTGTCATGCTATCAGCAATAATCTGCAAAGATGGCACTTTCTCTTTGATAAATTTATCGATTGCCTCCTGAAAGGACATCACCTGAGTTCCCTTTATATAAGCACCGCCTTCGGTACTATTGATGCAAATACCCTGGTAACCAGCAACATCAATCTCATATCCCTGAAGAAAGGAGTACCAGGTTCCGGTGGTCTTGATCGGTTCCCCGTCATTCCCCATGACTTCCAGAATTTTATCCTGATAAAAAAACTCCTGGTTTTCACCCATCGCATTCCCCGCCGCATGAGTCCTGCCATCCCGGCTGAAGGCCAGATCCTGACCAATAAGTATAATCGGGTTGCATCCCAGAGCCTCTGCAACTTTAAATGCCATATTGCCCGCCGAAAGCTTAATATCCTGGATACCTCTATCAATACCAATCCACCTAAAATGATCGAAGTTGCGATAAACGATGATTCTCGGTCCAGGGTAAAGCCGATAAACCTGAGGGTCTACAACCGGACATGCTGCAAAATATACATCTCGTACCGCTTCAGCATCAAGATCAGTAACATGGTTTACGACTTCCCAGTCACGTTCCATGCTGGTAACCAGATGCGGCTTGACCCCCATGGCCAGCAAAACCTTAAGCGAGGCATCCGCAGCAATAAGCAGTGCTTTATCCTTTATTCCATTTAATAGGTGCTTGTTCTTATTTAATGAAGGCCCCGTTGATATTACCACTGCTGGTTTATCCTTAAAGCTGTTATACAACATATTGATCCCGGGATTGTAAATTATTTCATTGATGTTATGCATTACATTTTTTATTCCAATCAATGAATCCTCAGGACTGTTACCGTAATTTAATATGCAAAAGTTCCCGGCTGAACGCAGTTCTTTTATTACACTCATGTAATAATCTTTATACAGTTTTAAGGATGATAAATGGTAGATGGGCTGGGCAGCCCGCAGATTGACAAACTTACTACTATCTATAAGGTAGTGTTGCATTTTCACGAATAACTGGTCTTGGGGGATACCTACCCAAAGGGTAACCCGTTCATTAGCCAGCGCCTCGGACAGATCAACCGACATCAGAGCCTGTTTAAAGATTTCCATATCTTTTTCCACTACCAAAACATACTGGGTTCCTTGATCCTCAGATAGATTGCGCAGAAAATAAATGAGTTCATAGCCCAAACCCATACCAAGGAATATAGCCTGTCTTACATTCTTAAGCTGTAATTGTTCCAATTGGTCACTAACATCCTGAATGATTCCCTGGGTGGAATAATAATACTGGCGGCTCAAAAGGTTATATAGATTAGGAAGTTTATCCTTCTCATTTACAGTCACCTGATAACGGTTACCGATCAGAGTGTTATGTATCCGGTCAGCCAATTCGGGATCTCTGGTCTGTAGCGTTTTCATATTTTTTTCATAGATAGGATTTATTCCGCCTGTTATTCTCGGTTTATTATGGGGATACTTAGTCAACTGTTTGTCCTCCCACTACTAATGATAAAGGCCTTTTAAACTAGGAAGCTATTAATGGTACCAGAGTTTGTTCCAGAATACTTTTCCATACTCTATATTCATCAGCTAGAAACAGGCTGATGGCTTTTTCGGCATCCTGCCACTTTTCCTCATCACAGAAGCGGCCAATATCAATTAAAATGCCTTTTACACCATTACCGGCATTCCTAAGTTTTTCTATCCCTGCGCTCTCAGGAAGAATATTTAAAGATGATTCTATCTGTTGGAAGGCCTGCACAAAATCGGCCAAGACCCCAATTGCCTTTGATAATTCACCCTGGTTGCTGCAGTTAGTAATATAATTGAGTCCTTCTTCAGCGGTATGAGCCAGCTCCAATACCCTTTTGATGATATCAAGATGGTTGGCATTCATGGGAAACTCTCCTTTATATAAATATAATTTCAGTTATTTATATCATCGGTATGAAAACCTGTTTCTCTTACATTTTTTTTACCTTACCATTTATTACATGTCCTGTCCTCACAAAGACTAAGAGAGGCTCCGAAATTCGGAGCCTCTCTCTTTAGCAATAATGAGTTTAGTTATCTTCCGAGCAGCTGCAAAACTGACTGCGGCAGGGTGTTTGCCTGGGCCAGCATGGCAGTACCCGCCTGGGTCAGGATGTTGTACTTGGTGAAGGCCATCATTTCCTTGGCCATATCAACGTCACGAATACGGGATTCAGCTGCGGTCAGGTTCTCAGCGGCTACACTCAGGTTGTTGATGGTGTGTTCCAAACGGTTCTGCAGAGCACCCAGTTTGGAACGTTCACTGGAAACCCGGCCGATAGCAGCATCAATCTTAGTAAGAGCATCGGCAGCATGCTCCCGATCAGTAACCAGGATATTGCTTACACCTAAAGCCTGGGCCCGCATATCACCGATTGCTGCCCCCACATCCTGCAGCGGGTTGGCACCAATCTGGAAGACCATGGTAGCGTCAGCTATATGAATGAAAGTGGACTCTTTGTTCTGCGCCCCGCCGGCTAGATCGAAGGTTTTGGTGACATTATTCCAAATAGCCTCAATACCAGTGTTAATATCAAACTCTACATCCACATTGGGGTGGATGACTCCCACCAGCAGATTGCCATCGATTGAGACATCCTTGGCTATGATATCATCGGTGTGGGCATCCGTCACATTTAAGTTAAACTTGGTGTTGCTGCTATCCTGAATAGTGGTCAGTCCCAGGGCCTTCAGCATATCCTCGCTGGCTATCACAGAAATCTTGCCCGGGTCACCGGCAACTGCGGAACGAATAACAAAGGTGCCGTCAACACTTTCCAAACCGGTTTTTGTCGGGTTGGTGACAAAGGAGACAAATTTGTCTGCATTGGTGGCTCCCACCAGTGCCGCCTGGCCTAAGTCGTTGGCAATCGCGTCGTTCATCTTGTCAATAACACTCTGAATGGTATCGGTGGCAAAGATGGTGACCTCAGCTTTCTTGCCATCGCCCTGCACCAGGGTCAGCTTTTGTGGTTCGGAGAGCAGTAAATTCCCGCTCTTATCCCAGAATGACTCTATATCCTGCAGGCGGGTGCTTAAGGTAGCCAGGTCGCCGGCACCACTGGTTCTGACAAAACTGGTTGCAGTGCCCCCATTAGTGTTATAGTTTGCTAATGTGGTGAAGGTAACATCCATCTGGGAGTGGTTGATATTAGCTACCCCATTTTCCACATCCAGCGAAAGCACATCCAAGGTTCGGGACTTATCATCGTAGCCCAGAGCATTCAGGTAATAATTACTGGTCGCACCTACTGCATTACCATTAGCATCGACCGTCCGGGTTAATGTGACCAGATCATCACCCACAGCCAGTATCGGGTTAACATTGATTATTGATTTCTCACCGACCGTGTAAGCTGCAGAACGGGTAAATATTGACATATTAATATTACCGAGGGCTACTGCAGTTGCAGCAGCGGTTGAAGAGGCTATTACCCGGTCGCCCTCAAACTTGTAGGTAGTACCGCTGCTCTTTTCCAATTCATAAGAGGTAATATGCAGGGTTACCGTACCGGAGGTCACTGCAGTCACTTCCCATGCCATCTGGGCTGAATTATTCGACGACACAGTCGAAGTAGCCAGGTTGAACATATCCAAGGTCCCAGCTGCTGTAGACATATATTTAGCCACAGCAGTAAAACTTCCGGATGCAACAATGGCAGGTGCATTATCAGCTGTTGTAATCTTATAACTGCCGGCTGCCAAACCGCTGGCATTAAAGCTGTTTAACCCGGCCTGATTAACATCATACCCCTGCTGAGCATTGGGCGCTGCAACACCTGTGGTTGATACAGAGAAAGTGGTAGTACCGGAAACAGCGAGAGCAGAACCGCCAATATTGACGACAGTACCAGCAGCAACTGCACTGTCACGAGTTGCTGTTACAGAGAAATTGCCGGCTGCCCCTTTGATAATAGATTCAAACCTGAAGCTGGTAGCTGATGCAGTGTGTGCAGTTACCGCAATATGCTTATTGGCGACGCTGTCCGCGGCCACGGCTGATCCCAGATTGGTCATGAAGGTCTCTGCCGTGATCGTGCCAGTTACAACTACTTGCACGGAGGTCGAACTGCCATCATCAAAAGTAAAGTTGAATTTGAAAACGTCACCGACGTCACCGGCTACAAAGGCTGCTGCTGCAACGTTTCCCACCATGTAAGCCTGGTTCCAGCCCATGTCGATCTGGTCAGTTTTGTCTCCATGTTTGACCCTCATGATATCGGTCTTTTGTACCTGAGCTGCCCCGGCAGTGGCGGTAATATCCAGCTGATAGTTTCCGCCCCCGGCAGCTTTCTGGCCAAACTGATCAATAACCCGCAGGCCGTCACGCATAAATACCTTGGTACTCAGTTTGTCGGTGGTGGTTATGGCTGAAGTGGAGCCGTCCAGCAGCTTCTTGGTATTGAATTCGGTGGTATTGCCGATACGGTCGATTTCGGTGATTAACTGGTCGATTTCTTTTTGGATATCCTGGCGGTCACTGGAGGTATTGGTATCGCTGGCCGCCTGTACTGCCAATTCGCGCATACGCTGCAGAATGGAATGGGTCTCATTCAGGGCACCTTCACCAGTTTGAATGAGGGAGATACCATCCTGGGCATTGCGCTCGGCTTGTTCCAGACCGCGGATCTGAGCCCGCATTTTCTCAGAAATTGCCAGGCCAGCCGCGTCATCAGCAGCCCGGTTAATTCTGAGACCGGAAGACAGCTTTTCCAAACTCTTGGATACCAGGTTCTGGTTGTAGGAAAGGTTCCGATAAGTGTTAAGGGCAGGCACATTGTGATTAATTCTCATACTTTACATCCTCCTTGATTTGTCCCCACCTGCTTCCCTGCAGGTTTGGGAATTTTGAATTTTTGGGCTGGAAGCAACCTCCGGATGGTTACTACCAAGTATTGCGGGACAATTGTCCATGTATTTGCTATATCGGATAAATTATATCTGCTATTGATTTTATTTACTGTTGTGACTCTTATTGTCCATAATTACATTTTGTGGGTTTCAATAATTATAGAAGTTTCTTATTCCGGCCTTTTGACTGTTTTAACTTTTTACCTACCATGCGGTGCCTGATCACATAATCCCGAATTTATGGTTTTGTTTCCTATCTTTATTTTCATATGATTTTTTTTCCACAATTTACTGTCAATTTTAAGACTGTAAATTGGCATTATGGTCATTAATACTTCAATTTTTATCGAAAACCGTTAAGTTTGTTTCGTAAATATACGATTATATAAATGGGAGCCCGCTTATGAGGGAGAAAGGAGGATTGGTTCAAGAACTGCCCATTATAGGGGGCACTTAATTTTAAGCCAATCGCATGGATGTGAAAGGCAGTAATTCAAGGAGGATGTAAAATATGAGGATCAACCAAAACATTCCCGCACTTAATACCTATCGAAACCTATCTGGCAACCAGAACATGGTTGCCAAGAGTCTGGAAAAACTTTCATCAGGTCTGAGAATCAATAAGGCAGCTGATGACGCGGCTGGCCTGGCAATTTCCGAGAAAATGCGGGCCCAGATTCGTGGCCTTGACCAGGCTTCCCGTAATGCCCAGGATGGTATCTCCCTCATCCAAACCGCTGAGGGTGCACTGAATGAAACCCATTCCATTCTGCAGCGTATGCGTGAGTTGGCCAACCAGGCAGCCAATGATACCAATACCGCTAATGACCGCCAGGAAATCCAAAAAGAAATCGATCAGCTGATTACGGAAATTGATCGCATTGGTAATACCACTGAGTTTAACACCAAGAAACTGCTGGATGGCTCCACATCTGCAATAACCACCACCGACAAGCAAAGTACTAAGGTATTTATGCGTGACGGCTTACGGGTAGTTGATACCACCGGTGAAAAAGCCCCTGGCGGGGGAAACTACCAACTAGATATAGAAGCTACGGCGGGTCAGGCTCAGATTCAAAAGACCAATATCATGCGCGTAAAACATGGCCAAATGACAGACGATGTTGATATGGGCTACAACCAGGCCAAGTTCACAGTAACCAATGGAGGATCCTATTCAGCTGGAGATACAGTAAAGTTCCAGTTCACTTTCCAGGATGGCAGCAGCAGTTCTGTTCAGGTTAAATTTGCTGCTGATTCAACTACCGCGTCCTTAAACAGTTTATTAGCAGATGCTGTTGCCGCTGATAATGTCTTAAAAGACAAAATCACTGTCCAGGGTGTATTAAGCGGCGCCACCACCTTTGATATTCAGTCTCTAACCAAGGGTGCTGCTGGTAACTTTAAAATGTCATTTTCACAGGAAGTAGCCGGTGCTGGCAGTACCGGTACCATTGCTTTTGGCGGTGCAGCCGCAACCACGGCGGCTACCAATGATTCCATAAGTGAATTGGATACGGCTACAATTGCTGCTGGTGGCCAGGCAGGGTCTGACGTAGCACAATCTGGCCTTAACAACTTTACTGCCGAGGGTCTTTCCAGTGGTTCCTATCAGGTCACCACAAATTCAGCCTCAGCTACTGCGGCTGCTACCATCTCAATCAATAACCAATATATCCAGAATACAGCCGCCACAACTCTGCTCGAAGGCTTGAATTCAGCAACCGGCACCTATGTTAGCACCAGTAATACCAGCATTAATGCCACCATGGCCTTTAATGTAACAGCAATTAACGGTACTAACTATACTTTATCCATTACTTCCTACGAAATGGATAAGGATGGCAACAGAACCACTTACACAGCCGAAAGGGTTGTGAATAGTGACGATTCAACAATTTCAAGCTCACTTACCGTGGGCAATATCACCTTCGATACCTTTGATATGGTTGATGCGAATGTCACGGTCGGTGACAAATTTGTTCTTAACATAGCTCCGCAACTACTGGCGACTGATAACAGTGTTACTCTTACCCGTACCATGGATGAGAATAGTAATGTTGTGAGCAATGCCACCGCCTACTATCTGGACGATACAGGCTTCAATAACAAGGCTACTACGGTCGATGTTTTAACTCTTAATACCGCCAGTGGTACGTTCAACCACGGTGAATTAACCTTGAACTTCGATACTCTGGCTACTAATACCACCAATGGTGGTACAACCATTTCCTTTACCCGCACCCCGGGTTCCGGAGAAATTGCTTCGGTTAACACCAAGATTCAAGACATCGAATCTTTCTGGGATAATAGCGGCAACTTCCTGGTATCCCAGCCCCAGAAGTTAACGCTGGTACAGGGTGATGGCAAACAGGCGGAGATAACTATCTTCAGTACCGATACCATTGGCAGTATTAAAGACAAGCTCAATGCTGCCATTGCTGATGGTCTGGGACAGGTTGATGTAGTCGGCACCGCCAATGCAGACAAGTTTGCTTCCTTTGTCTCTTCCGGCAGTGCTCAAGATGATGGTCTGGAGAGCGTAGCCGGCACTTTGATTATTCGTTCAGCGGTTGCCGGTGATGCTGGCAAGATTTCATTCATCGGTGATGAGAATCTTGTTAAGGCCCTTGGACTGACCACTATTCAGGATGCAGTTAACAACCAGTTCACAGTTAACGTCACAAATGCTCATACCAATGAAGCGATTGCTTCCGATGTGAACATCGAAGGTAATGTGCTGGTCGGGACCCTGCATCCCAACGTCGATGTCGAGTTCGACAATATGACCGGTGTTGATGTATCCTGGGATACCACCAACAAGACCTTTGTACTTGCCGGCGGTTATTCCAACAAAGAAGACACCGAGGTTCATCTGGCTGACAATACCATGGTTTTCCAGATTGGCGCTAACCCGCTGCAGGATGTCGGTGCCGCTATTGGCGACATGCGTGCCCGGGCTCTGGGTGTAGATACGGTTCTGGTAACTGACCGTGATCATGCCAATCAGGCAATCACTAAGATTGACAGCGCAATCAGCCGGGTATCCAGTGAACGCGCCAAGATGGGTGCCCTCCAGAATCGTTTGGAACACACCATCAACAACCTGGGTACTGCTTCTGAGAACCTGACAGCTGCCGAATCCCGGATTCGCGATGTCGACATGGCGAAAGAAATGATGAGCTTTACCAAGTACAACATTCTGACCCAGGCTGGCACCGCCATGCTGGCTCAGGCCAACAGCCTGCCGCAATCGGTACTGCAGCTGCTCGGTCGGTAACCTTCAACTCTATACAGCAAAGGCCCCGGCTAATACCGGGGCCTTTATTTGGATTTATAACGATATAAAATTGTCCAACATCATCAGACCAACAGAGCCGCTTTTTTCAGGGTGGAACTGACAGCCGGAGATATTATCCTTCCTCATTGCAGCAATAATTGTCTCGTCATCATATCTGCAGGTGGCCAGAGTGTCATTATCAGCTACGGGTACTGTCATGTAGGAGTGGACGAAGTAAACAGGCGAATCCGGCTCTATATTATTTAATATGGTTCCCTTCCAGGGAATCGCCGCTGGATTAAGATGATTCCACCCCATATGCGGAATATGCCTGATCTGATGATTGCTCTGATTAATCGGTGGTATAGGGACCACTTCACCGAGTATTAAACCCAATCCTGTATGTAACCCGTTTTCGAATCCTCTCTCCATCAACATCTGCATACCCAGACAAATACCTAGCAGTGGTTTGCCCGATTCAGCATATGCAATAATCGAGTCAATTAAATTTCTTCTTGATAGTCCCTGTAATCCCCTTTCAAATGATCCCACCCCGGGTAAAACCAGACGCTCTGCCTGCTCGACCATTTTCGGGGATTCAGCTATTTCTACCTGGGCCCCAATATACTCGAAAGCCCTTTTGACACTAAGCAGATTACCTAAACCATAATCGATAATGGTGACCTTTCTCAACTAAGCTTCACATCCTAACCGCTAATCCGCATGCACTGGCCTTTTCCTTAATACTGCCAATCGTCAGCAGATTATAGTGTAAGACCGCAGCAGCGGCAACAGCATCAGCACCATGGTTTACCGCCTGAAACAAATGCTCAGCCGTACCCATACCTCCGCTAACGATTACAGGTATATTTACTGCATTGGTAACTGCTTTAATCAGGTTGTAATCAAACCCCTTTTGGGTTCCTTCCTGGTCAACCGAGGTAAGCAGTATTTCACCAGCACCCAGGTTATATAGTCTGACTGCCCAGTCTACTGCATCCACTCCGGTTTTCCCACGGCCATTATCATAATAGGCTTCCCAGCGCCCATCAGTGGACTTTTTAGCCTCAATCGAAGCCACCATGCATTGCGAGCCGTAAGTTTCTGCCACTTGCCTGGTCAAATCAGGGTTGCTGAACAAAGCGGTGTTAATTGCCACTTTATCTGCACCAGACCTTAGCGCTGCCCTGACGTCATCCAGATTTCTTAATCCGCCCCCGACGGTAATCGGAATAAAAACATCCCGGGTAGTTTTTCTGACGATATCCAGGGAATTGTTCCTGCCATACAGACTGGCAACAATATCCATATAAATTATTTCATCAATCCCCTGCTGGTAATACTTTCGGGCAAAAGTATTAGGGTCTCCTATTTTTCTTAAACCCTCAAGCTGTATACCTTTAACTAAATTAGGACCTTTAATATCCATTCTGGCTATAAAGCGAGTTAACAGCATAGCCTACTCCTCATAGACAGTATGGCGTAATTTCCAGAGACCATATTTATTGGACCACAGGTGAGGGGAACGAAATTTATCTGCCAAAGACATGAAATAATCCCGGTCCATAATGGGCTGGGCAAAGCAATTCGAAGCCACTGGATACTCTTGGGGATTAAGGCTGAGATATTTGAATACCTCTTCAGCAAAACGCTCCGGAAATTCACCATCGAACTTTTTAACTAATGCTATACCTTCACTCCGAGTTATCTCATCATTGCGAATTTCTTGAGCAGCATCATAGGTTGCCCGGCCAATACCGAACTTTATATAGGTCGTATAATAATGGAAGTCATCAATTTTATCATCAATACTGTTGTACTTGCTATATGTGCCCGCCGTCCTCTCGGGGGAGGGCTGAAAGCCCCCGTTTTCCACCGCATAATAAAAACACTCCTGGGGGTGCCAGTTCAAATAATAACCCAGGTAGTGAACTTCCATTTTTAATGTCGCTATTTCATCCGGATTTGCAGGCAGGTACGGCAATAAATCGCTTCTATCCATTCCATATTCCTCTTTAAGCTGACGGATTGACGACCCTGCAATGAAAATATTATTCGGATCTTCAGCCATAAAATATTTCCAATCGCGCTGTGCGTTCCTGGTATCCTGGATAGGGTTACCGTACTCAGCTTCATTTTCCCCATAGAACACCAGCGGTATCTTATGTATAATTGCCATTTTGGGGGCTAATGCCTTCTGTCCGATAATAAATGGCTGAAAGGGGTGAAACAAGTTTTCAACCGCCAGACGGGTTAACAGACGGTGAACCCTGCCGTTAGGGGTGCACAGATAATTATCAAAACCTGCATGAATCCAGGCCTGGAAATTCTTCCATCCCCATTCGGTATATATGTGTGGAGCCCAGGTTACAGTCAATGGGTGCATACCATATTTGTATTTCAGGGTATGGGCAGCAAAAAAGCTGTCTTTTCCCCCGGAGCCGGGGATCACACAATCATAACTTCCATCCTTGCTGCGAAAACGATTACATAATTCAATTAGCTCCGCCTCCCTATCCTCCCAATTAACCTGACTTCCTTTGTCCTCGGCTACCCGGCAGGCATCACAGACACCGTCACTATCAAAATGAATGGTCGCTTTTTTACTGTCGGCAGTGTGTTGATATTCGACAGCAGAATTAGGTCTTTGATTGGAGATTACACACTTTTTACAGAACTTTACCTCGGGAGGAAGCCCATACTTAACTTCCAACCGTTCTTCTGATGCCTCCATATCTAAAAACTCCCCTTATAAAAAATAAATGGGGTCTCCATTGGAAGACCCCATTGTCTTTAATATCAGCTTACCTATAGTATAGTTAATTTGGCAACAAGAATATTACGATCAAAACTTGAAAGCGGGAACCCCCTTGACCCTGGTATTGCTCATAATATCATCGGTCACCATCGCTCCCGCTGCCACCAAACAGCCAGATCCAATTTTAATACCCTGTTTTATAGTAGCCCCGGCACCTACCAGAGTTCCATCTCCTACTCTGACTCCTCCGCATATAACAGCTCCGGTAGCAATATGGCAATGGCTCCCAATACTCACATCATGTTCTACCACTGCCCGCGTGTTAACAATAGTGTTGCTGCCAATTTGGGCATGGGTTTGAATTACTGCCCCCGCCATAACCTGAACCCCCGAACCCAACTCGGCTTTAGGAGAGATAATGGCCGTCGGATGAATAACCCGGCAAAACTCATATCCCCGCTCACGAAAACACGAATAAATCTGCTTTCTTCTGCCGTCCAGGTTTATCATACCTAATCCGTTAATTAATTTGATACTGTCACTGGCCATTGCCATAATGGTTTCATCAGTCCCTAACACGGGTATACCTTCAATGTCATTGATTTCAGTATTATTTTCAGTAATACCATAAATATGTTCACCCGCTGAATGTAGTGAATCTATTAGTACCAGGGCATGGCCTCCGCCACCGATTATAATTATTTTACTTCCCATGGTATGATCATCTCATCTTCCTCATAATCCCGATCAGCTTTTTTATCCAGCCAATACCAGTAATAAAATGGGCTGATCCCGCCTCCCGGCCTTTTAATCCCTAAATTATCAGCAGTAAATAATTCTCCAGTTCTAATAGGCAAACGGGCAACTAAACTTTTTCTAGCTATTTCGCGGTTACCAAACTCGCTCCTACTCGGCCGTTTAATACCATCGCCCAGCGCCATTTCTGTTTCCCTAATGCCCTGCACCATTTGTTTGAATTCAAACGGTTCCAGGGAGGCTGCATGGTCGGGGCCCGGTAGAGATTTATCCAGAGTAAAATGCTTTTCCACTACTTCGGCACCCAGAGCGACCGCAGCTATTGCTGCTGTAATCCCGCGGGTATGGTCGGAAAAGCCGGTTCGGAGCCCCAAGGTATTCTTTAAGGTCTGTATGACCTTCAGGTTAGCTTCCTGAAACGGCGCCGGGTATTCAGTGGTACAGTGGAGCAAGGTCACCTTATCTTGAAGCATACTCCAGGCTGATGATGATATACTTTGCTGCAGATTTTCCATAGAAGGACAGCAGTTCCCATCTGAATAACCCAGGGCGAGTACTGCCAGGGCGTTTTCAATTTCGCCCAAAGTACTCATTCCGGTGGATAAAATGACTTGTTTCTTGTAGCGTGCAACCTGTAACAGCAATGGGGCATTGGTAATTTCTCCTGATCCAACCTTAATTGTCGATAAACCCAGTTCTTGAACCAGGTAATCTAAACTGCAAATATCAAAAGGAGACACCAGGAACTCAATCATCTGCTCCTGACTGTATGCCTTTAACTGTCTAAAGTCTTCAGGTCTGAGTTCCAACTGTTCGAGCATATGCAGCTGATTACCATGGCTGCCAGTATTCTTTACCTGGTACTCAGCTTTTTCTGCCTTATGGCTGGCTAATTCACCTGCTCTAAACATTTGGAATTTTACTGCGTCTGCCCCCATCTTTTTTGCACAGTCTATCATATCCACGGCTCTGCCCAATGAACCGTTATGATTTACACCGGCTTCCGCAATAATATAAACAGCCATCAATATACTCCTCGGACTCAATTCATTCCTAATATAACGTTTACAGATCAAATTGAAGGTCAAAAAAATGCTTTAGTACTAGATCTTCAAGTTTTACTGATTTAAGGATTTCTTTGATTTGCTTTGCACAATTACCCGAACCATATAGTGATTGGGTATCCTTAATATACTCCTGAAATTCCTCTGATAGAGCCGTATGAATAGCATCTGCAATTGCATCCCTATTTTCATGGCAATCAATGACTGACTTTGCTCTTAACCTGCCCTGCTGCCTGATTCCAATATTTACTGTAGCCTTTTTTAATGCCGGTGCTTCAATAATACCGCTGGAGGAATTACCTATCATTACATCAGCCAGGTACATCAAACTAAGGTATTTCACCTGTCCCAAAGATGGAAACCAATAGGTTCCTGGTTTATCTTCTGCATATCGTTGTAAGGATTGATTAATCATCCGTCCGCCTTGATCAGCATTAGCAGCGGTAATTATAATGGTTGCATTCGGGAACTTTTCCAATGCACCCTGTAACTCTTCGGTTAAAATCTGTGGGTCCTGCTTCACCAACGTAGTTGGATGATATGTCACCAGAAAAAGAGGGGCCTTTAAAGTTACCTGCAGTTCCTTTTCCAGTTGTGCTCGGGGATGTGGTTCCAGCCGATTTATATAATCTAATCCTGGCGCTCCAAAATTATAAACCCGGGTTGGATGCTCACCCATTTGGATAATTCGCCGACGATACTCTTCCGCAGCCACAAAGTGTAACTGAGCCATTTTAGTTATGGCATGACGAATACTTTCGTCGTAGGCACCGGCAGTAAGTTCCCCGCCATGCAGATGAGTAAGCGGAATGCCCAGTATCAAAGCTGCCTGAGCTGCTGTCAGGATTTCAAACCTATCTCCCAATACCACAATTATATCGGGATTTAACCGAGATAAGGCATCTGCAAAACCACTTAAGGCTAAACCCATGGATTTAACCACACCAACTGCACTGTTGTCGGTTAAAAGCATGTCAACTTTTTCATTGATGGTGAAACCATCAGCCTCAATCTGCTTATAGGTCAGGCCATAAGTTGGGGCCAAGTGCATTCCAGTGGCGATAATCTGCAAATGAAGATCTTTATCGTTCTTTATTTCCTGCATCAGCCAATATAACAACCCATACTCAGCTCTTGAACCGCTGATCACACAGATCTTTCGTCTACTCATCTTTTTCTCCCAAAAATGCACTGCTGGGTAAATTTAGAAGCCGACTAGCTAAGTTCTCAGCCTCCTCTAATGACATACGAGGGCTATCCTTGTACATAGGTAAATTATGCATCAAGATCCAAGCCGGGCGGGTATAGATACCCTGCTCTTGAGTGACTGCCAATGCCTGGTCACGAAGTTCTTCGGTATCTAATAATATGGAATTCAACCAGTAATTACTTTTTGCATAGGCAGGTTCTTTGACAAATTCCACTCCTTTAACAGCTTTGAATACCTGTTGGTATTTATCAGCCAGGTACCGTTTATTGGCAATAAAGGCAGGTAATTGTTCCAACTGTGCGCAGCCCAAAGCGGCATTAATATTCGGAAGCCGATAATTATATCCGACCATGTCATGGTAAAACGCCCAGGAATGCGGGACCTTCGCAGTTGTGGTAATATGTTTCGCCAACTTAGCCAATTCTGGATTTTGGGTTAGAATAGCTCCTCCCCCACCAGTAGTTACAGTTTTATTGCCGTTAAAGCTTAATGCAGCCAATAACCCGCCACTACCTACGTGTCTCCCTTTATAATAAGATCCCAATGCTTCAGCCGCGTCCTCCACCACTACCAGGTGATATTTGTTGGCGATTTCTGTCAGGGCATCAATATCGACCGGGTGACCAAAGGTATGCATTGGAACCACGGATTTGATACGGCGGCCAGTTAACCGGTTAAAGCATTCTCCTGCTCTTACGATTGTTAAATCTTTTAGGTATAGCTCAAGTTTAGATGGATTTAAACCAAGGCTGACTTTTTCCACATCCACCAGGTGTGGAATGGCTCCACAGTAGCTTACCGCATTGGCAGTAGCTACAAATGTTAAGTCCGGAATAATTACCTCATCTCCCGGCTTAACCCCGCTTAATAATAAACAGATATGCAACGCGGCAGTGCCATTTACGGTGGCACAGGCAAACTGTACACCAGTATATTCACTTAATTGTTGCTCAAATTTTGTTACAAATGGACCAGCAGAGGAAACCCATCCGGTATCAAGGCACTCTTTCACATACTCCCATTCCCGACCTTTGAAAGTTGGTTCGTGCAGTGCTACCGGTCCAATATTTGCAGGCAATACTGATTTAATTGATTGAATGATGTCCGTTATTAAATCATTCATTTGGTATATTCACCCATACGATATCTGCTCAAATTATTCTTATTAGTAAACCAGGCTGCGGTTTCGCTGAGCCCCCGGAACAGCCCATCCTTTCCCGCAAATAGCGGTTCCCATCCGGTTAATTCCCGTGCTTTAAGATTATCAGCCCACAGCCTTTCTACCTCACTCAGGGCTGGTCTCATCCTGTTGTCCCTTGATTTAACCTTAACATCAACTTTCATGACATCAGCGATAATCGTTACTAATTCGCCGATGGAGACTTCAAAGTTGCTTCCGATATTAACCACCTGGCCGACGGCTGAATCAGCCTGACTGACTGCAATAAAACCATTAACTGTATCCTTTACATATGAGAAATCTCTGGTGGGATGCAAGGATCCCAGCTCAATTTCTGTCTTTCCCTGGGCTATCTGAGTGATAATTGTAGGAATAACTGCTCTGGTTGATTGTCTTGGGCCATAGGTGTTAAATGGCCGAATAACACTTACCGGCGTCCCGAACGACCGGTAAAAAGATAGTGTTAACTGGTCAGCCCCTATTTTTGTAGCAGCGTACGGCGACTGCCCCTGTAACGGGTGCTCTTCATTGATCGGTACATATTGGGCAGTACCATACACCTCACTGGTAGAGGTATGGACAATACGAAGGGTTCCTAACTCACGTGCAGCCTGCAATACATTCAGAGTTCCTTTAATATTAGTATCAACATACGCATCCGGAGAATGGTATGAATAAGGGATACCTATCAAAGCAGCCAGGTGAAAAACGACTTCACAATCCTGCATAGCTCTTTTTACCCCATGCGGGTCACGTACATCGCCAGCAAAAATCTCCAGCTTGTTTTGTTTTTCTTGTGGGATAGTGTCCAGCCAACCCCAGCTGTTAAAGGAATTGTATAATGTAAATGCCCGTACCTTACACCCCAGGGTCAATAACCGCTCCGCAAGGTGAGAGCCGATAAACCCATCTGCTCCTGTAACCAGCACCCTCTTACCATTTAAATCCATACTGCTATCGCTCCTCTATAGGAAACTCTATTACCTTACTTAATATTAAAAAAGTGGATATCCCACTTGTTTTCTGACAACTGGTCACCACTTTTAACTGATTCTGGTTATTTATCTTTTTTAAAACCCTCCATTGCTTTCAATAGATCCTGCGGGCTGGTTTGGGCTACAGCCGCCTTATTTTCGTCCAGTATGGCTTGGTAAACTTCGCCGCGGTGGATGGGAACCCCTCGGGGCGCTTTTACTCCCAGCTTGACCCGGTCACCTTCAATCGCAACCACCACAACTTCAATTTCATCACCAATTATTATATTTTCATCCACTTTTCGTGTTAGTACCAACATCACTATTCTCCTGCGCCGACAGCCTTTTTAGCCGGAGCATTCACCGAACCAAAAATTAAATGTCGGGTGGTGTATTTAGACCTGGCAGGTACAATTTGTACCGCGCGTTTCAGCCGAGGATTAATAATAATCGGAGAAAGCAGGTTAGCTGTGGTTTGCTGAAAATCTTTAGGTATGGTCAGCATGACATAAGCATACAGTTCATCATCCCCGCTGGTTTCCAGCAGTTCCAGGTCAGTAGGTGCCAGATCCGGTGCATAATCAGGGAAGAAAATCTCCGGATCCGCCACATTAAAGCATATATGTTCATTGTCTACTGCTTGCAGGACAAAAAGCCAAGTGGCATCAGGGAAAGCCACCAGGGCAAACTTTTTATATTCTTCAAATCCCGGTAACCCGAGAGGGAAGGCAATTAAGCTATCTTCATTGACTTCCAGTTCACCATAGAGACTGCTTTTTACATTGGGCATCAGTGGTTTTCTCCTCCTTTAATCAAACCAGAATGTCTAATCCTTCCGGCTTGGGGACTGCGGAAATATGCAAATAACCTGGTTCGGTCAGAGTGATATCAACCTTACCCCCTAAAGAGTCAACGGAGATGCTTCCGGGCATCGCTGACACCTTAACCTGGCCGGGAATAACATTAACTCCCGGGTCTGCAGTGTAAAAAATGATCTCCGGCATTACTGAAGGTATTGCTCCCAGATTATAGTTAAAAGCTTCGTTATTATCCCAAACCTGGATGGTGTCAGCCACCTTGGTGCCATGACTAATATCAGCCAACATGTCGCCCTGCTGAGCTTTGACTCTAACAAAGTTAGCCCCGTCCTGCTGCCAATCGGACGCCACCTTATTGGAGAACTCTATTATATCAAGATAATAGCCCATGCTGGCCAGGGTCCTTTTATTATCAATCTTTTCAATATAAGGATGCGTAATTTCAAGCTCTATCTGCGGCTGGGTTACCTCGACATCCATCTGTTCGCGCTTGATATTTAGCTCCACCCGGGGCTGTTGAAAATCTATACCAATCTGGCTCATCCGCTGGTCAATTTTTAGAGCCAAATCCGGCATATTTTATTTCCCCCCTGTCTATTTCAAAAAGTCCATTAAGCTGGGCTGTATAATCCGTGCACCCGCAGCCAGAGAAGCCTGATAGGTGTTTTCCTTCATTTTTAAATCCATAATCACCTGAGTCATATCTGCATCCTGATAATAGGATAGCAGGCTGGTATAACTAATCTTCGTATTTTCCAGGCGCTCCTTCTGCAAATCAATGCGGTTAATACGGGCGCCGATTATAGACCGCTCTTTATTCAGCATATTCATCTTGTCATCCAGGTAGCCAAGCGCAGTACTGATAGCATCGTGATCACCGCTGTAAATATCAGTTACAATCCGGTCAATAATCTGTATGACTCCAGCATCGTTATCGGTGTAACGAACAAAGTTTTGTCCCGGTTTACCACCCAGGAATAATCCAGCTACATTTTCCTGAACACTTTCTCGGCTGGTCGCATCAATATAGGAGACATTACTTAGGGTCATTGAGGTGTTGGTAGGTTTAAAAGTTACTTCCATCCCTTTCAGGTTCGACAGCGGCCAGTTATTTGGCATACTGACAAAGGAAGTTAAATTCCCGGTGTCATTATTTCCTATCCACATTTTTCCACTTACTCCATAACCTGAAGCCCCCCCGTCGATACCCCAGGTATTGCTGGTGCTGTCCCATCTGACATCCCAGGCAATTGGAAGTCTTGCCGCCTTTGCAGATAGCACGCCCTGCAGCAGCATCGCTCGGTCAACGGTATCACTACAGACAGGAACTCCCAGGCTGTCGGTAATGTCAATGGTAAAGCCCTCAAGCGTTTCTAAATTGTCTGCTGGCAATGATTCTATATAATCACTGAGTTTAAGCGAAGCATTAATGGTTTGGGAGGTACCTGAACCATCATCCAGCGTGACATCACACACCTGACCATTAAAGGTAAAAATATCATTGATGCCGTCGTACTGCAGCCGGTTTAAGCAACTGGATGAGATCTTAGTCTCGATAACCTCGGTTCCAGCGTTCGAGGTTATCGTTATGTTCTGATTGTAAAGCTGGCTCAAAGTCAGTCCGGGATGATCTGTTACATAATCCGTCAGATCAGTAGTGGTGTTAATATCATAACCACCAATGTTTACTGTGCAGGGAAACCCTCCATATTCAAAGGATGTACCTGCCACCGTCAGCTTACCCCAATCTGCTTGATTATTGACTTCACGAAAACGGCTCAGGATTAAATTCTGCAATCCGGCCTCATCCACATCATTTAGAGCACCAGTTTGCTGATAGGAGGCTAGAATGATTTGGGATAAATTAATATTATCAATGGTGAGATCCTTATCAGTTATCGGGCCAATATCTTCATCACCGATTGCCCTGATTTTATAATGAGAGGGGTTGGTTCCATCGGTAGTAAGACTTGAATCAACCAACCGTATAGAAAAGCCATCGGTAGCGTTTCCCTCCACCATCACTTTTCCGGTTAAAACCTCTCCATTGATTTTCTTGCCGCTCACCGCTCGTTCTATCGCGGATTGCATGATCATTTTATATTGATTAGATGTGGGAGCGGCTCCCCAATCACCAGATGCTTCAATATTATGTTCAGTTATACTATAACCGGGTTTAAAAGCGAACGAATACCCATTTAAATCGGTATCATTCATATTCCAGGTCGTATCATTAGCATCAATCTCTTGAATATCCATTACGGGGGGTGGCCCCGGTGAAACCTCTTTATATATTTGGATTACTCCTGAGGTTGTAGTAGGCCCCGCGGTGGTCAGCTGCCACTGATAAGTAGTATCAGTGCCTACCGTTACTGCTTGCCGGATTAGGGTACTGCCAGGAACCAGGTTATCATTTACTACCCCCGCCAGATTAGCAGTTGTAACTGAAGGCGGCGTAATGAATGTTAATTGTCCGTAGGTTGTATAACCCTGACTTTCGGTTGAGACGATATGCCCTTGTAAGTCGATGTGATCTTTAATATCACTTAGGAAGTTGTCCAGGTTAGTTATAGGCTGTCCATCAATTTCGATCGTCTCCACTTTACCATCGACTCTGAATTCACCATTTGTATATTCCAGGGTCTTTCCCTGGCTTTGGAACGCACTTTTCAGTATATTTATAAATTGTTCATGGCTAGGCCGTTGGCCAGGTTGGGTAGGATCCCATCCAGTGGGATCGATATCAAGCGATTCGTCAATGGTAACAATTACCTGACTCTTGTTTAAATCATCCAAAACCAGGCTGAAGCGCTTACCAGCCAGCATCTCATGGCTGGTAATGCGGCTTAAATCAACTGAATTACCTTGAATGGTAGTACCGGTATTATAAAAAAACTCACTGAGATTATTATTGTTAATGGTGAGTTTGACCCCGGCGCTGATCTCCAATTGCATCTGACTATTATTCCCTATCCAAAGATCTCGGGACTGATCATAGGGCTGGTTGGTCACATTGGTACCCCCAAAGATGCTTTTACTGCCATAGGTAGTATTGGCTACCATGGCTAACTGTTCCTTGAGCTCACTGATTTCCCGAGCCAGTGCTGCCCGCGAATCAACGTCATTGGTATCACTGGCCGCATTAACTGTCAGCTCTCGTACCCGATGCAGAATCGATTCCACATTATTCAGAGACGAATCTGTGGTATCCATAAAATTAGTAGCTTCATCTATCTTGGAGATATACTCTTCGGTTTCTGTAATACCGGTACTGAAGCGCATGGAACTGATAATGCCTATCGGGTCATCAGAAGGTTTGTTAATTCGGCTGCCGCTGCCTAACATCTGCTGCAGGCGATTAAGAGCGTTCATATTTTGACTTAAATACAGCCTCATTGCATTCATGCTCATGGTATTAGTAACCCGCATCTATTGCACCTACCTTCCTACCAGACCCATGCCATTAATAATTTTATCCAGAGCCTCATCAGTAGCGGTAATAAACCGGGCAGCTGCATTATAGGCATGCTGAAACTTGATCATATTGGTCATTTCTTCATCAAGTGATACCCCGCTTACCTGCTGCCGCTTATTTTCCAGTTCGTTGATCAGCATCTCCTGGTTCTCAATCATCCGCTGAGATTCCTCACTGATAACCCCAATAGTTGATACTTTGGCCCGCCAATAGTCATCAAGAGTGGTGGTGCCATTGATAAAAGATGAGTCTTGTTTAAGCTGAGCCAGGGATATGGCATTGCCACCATCGCCGAATTCTTCCCGGGTATAATTACCGGATCCCGCCGGGACCTCCTTGTAAGTAGCCTTAGAAGCAGCCGCAATGTTATTGACATTACTTTGAATTTCAGCAGAAATTTCGATGTGTTTGGCCCACTCCCAATCATCAGTTATAGTCGATGCCGGATATTCTTTGAAGAAAGCTAACCCTGTTTTCCCGGTGGGACAATCGGTCACAATACCATTAATATCCGAAACCTCACCCGTGGTCAAAGCGTAGCCTTTTTTATGCTGTTCATTAAATTTGCTGACAATTGTCTCCGCCACTAAATTCAAATTATCCATCAAACCAGGAACAATTCCGGTATGTTCAGCCGAGAGATAATTCACGTTCCCCAGATGAGTATTTTCAGCGGGTCCTCGTGCATTGATTATACCTACCAGTTCGCCAGAAGTAAGATTTACTTCCGGATACCTGGTATCACCAATAGTCACATCACCCAGGATTGTAGAATTAATTCGATTCCCGGTACGAGGCAAATCCCAGACTACTTCGTACATCTGGTTCCGATCTGGTATCACAGCCAATTTATTGCTGCTGATTCCATCCACCAGGGCGGTTCCACCTACCAATACCGTTACCATACCGTTAGCTTCATTTTTTACCTCAGTGTTGACCAAATTTGACAGTTCCTCAATTAGAACCTGGCGTTTATCTAGGAGGTCGTTAGGCCGTTGTCCGCTAACGGTTATCGATTGTATTTGGATATTTAAATCTTTTATTTGTACACCCAGAGAGTTTATATCATCAACCTTAACCTTTACTTCATTGTTAAGGTCATTCTTCAAATCAGTCAATTGATTATACATATGATGGATAGTATCAACCACCGCCTGCCCATTTTCTAAAACGGTAGCCCGTACTGCTTCAGATTCAGGGGATTCTGATAAGGTCTGCCACGATTTCCAAAACTCGTCTAATACTCCCCGTAAACCCGTGTCGGTTGGCTCATTTAACACCCCTTCAATTTTAGACAGGCTATCCTGCAGTCCATTCCAATAACCATTGCGGTGATTTTCATCCAACATTTGAGCATCCACAAATTCATCCCGCAAACGCCGAACATCGGCTACTACCGAACCCGTTCCCATCTGTCCAGCTGAGATCGGCATAGTCTTAGCCGGATAGGTAAAAGGATCTGTAGCGGTCATTTCAGCTACCTGCCTTGTATAACCGGTAGTATTAGAATTAGATACGTTATGACCAGTTACATCAAGTGCCGCCTGTTGAGCAACAACCGCACGCCGACCCATCTCAATTCCGAAGAATGTGGAACGCATCCGAGTACCTCCTTATTGACCACTCGTGATCAAACCTTTTTATTTAAATAGCGCCGCATGGTAGTATCACCTATCTCTCCTTGTGATGAATAAGTAACACCTTCAGCACCGCCGCTGATTACCATTATTACTGAGTCTATATAATTCAAGGCATCATGAAGCAATTCAGTGTTCTGTTGGTTAGCCTCCATCAACCGGATATAGTTACTAGTAAATTGTTCGATTATGGTTGATAACCGGGCCGCTAAATCCAGCTCCAGTTGAGCGGCCAGTGTCTGCATTACTTCCGCTTTTATTGGTTCACTATGCCCAGTCGCTTCTGCTAATTCAACTCCCACCCGGATACGGACACTTTCCAACTCTTGCAAGCGAGCCAACAGCTTTTCCTCTTCAGCCGACACCTGCTGTAAGACCGGAATATCATCGGCAATAATAGCCCGGCGTTTTGAGTTGGTCATCTCTAATAGCCGGGCGATTACCTGATTTTGTTCATTGATAACATTTTCCATCCAGGTCAATAACTGAATAGCGCGAGTATAATCCATTAGATGAAACCTTCCCTATCTACTTCCTGTCTGCCCTAGATCATCTTGTCCAGGATGGCACGGTAGATCATTTTTTCAGCCACATCTTCATCGTTGACCTGATAAGTACCGGTGGCGATGCCTTCTCTCAGCTCCTCCACCTTGTCACTTCTAACCTCATATGGCTCTTTCGCTGCCTGAACAGCGCGCTGACGCACAGCACTTTCCTGCGAAATGCTGACCTGATCATTTTTGTTGACCGCATTTACGGTATTACGCGGTTTAACAGCTTCAGTGCCCTGTTTGTTATACACTTTTAGTATGTTTTGTACCTGTTTGCCAGAGATAATCAAGGTTATCCCCCTTCCTTGTATCTAATCTATGTATCGATAAAAAAAGGGAAGAGGTTTAGCAAAAACCTCTTCCCTTTTATTCTCATTAATATTTACCTATCAGTATGCCATTTATGCCGGGGGTCTCTTTTAGGTGGTTCAGGTTCTTCTTCTTTTGGCTGCTCGTTGCCACCCGCCGCCCGGGTGAGTTCTTTTGTCATTTTTAGCAAACAGTCCTGGCAGTACCGGCCGGTCAAAATCTGTTTGCCGCAGCGTGCACACTCGGTGGTGATTGCGGTTTCTAAACCCTTGCTATGCAGACGGCCCTCCCGAAGAAACCGTAAAACCAGTTCTTCTTCAACCTCAGTTTCTTCTGCTACCTCTTGAATACTCGCACCCGGATTATCCTTAACATAACGGCGAACCAGGGCATACTTTTTCTCTTCTTGTTCTATACAGCGCGGGCACAAGTTACGTTTGCCTTCATAAGTAAAAATCTTACCACATTCCGGACAATTTCTTATGTTTTGCATTCACTCACCTCTTCCCTAGTACCCCTTGCCAGCAGCCCAAGTTATTACAGCTACTTCTCTGGCACCTCCCGCTAATAATACTTTAGTACATTCACGGGTGGTGGAACCAGTTGTATAAACATCATCAACCAAGAGCAGCTTTTTACCCTCGATATTACGAGTAGACTTCAAACAAAACGCATCTTTAAGGTTTTCTTCCCGTAATTCACGGGTTAATTCGCGCTGGCTGGGGGTCTCCCTTATACGTATCAAGATATCGCTTCTTACTGGTTTTTTCAAGAGATGGGCAATACGTACCGCTAATAATTCGGCCTGATTAAATCCGCGCTGCTCCAAACTGTTATTAGTTATCGGCACCGGAATCAGCAGGTCAATCCCCTGATATTTAGGCTCGCTTTTCACCACTCCAGCCATCAATTCACCCATTCTCCGAGCTAATTGGCGCTGTCCTACAAATTTGAGCAGCTTGATAGCCTTTTTTATTTTACCTTCATAGGGGCCTACTGCCCTGGCGACAAAAAAGGGAGGTACATTCTCTCTGCAATCCGCACAGAAATTACCCCCGTTGCATAAAAATTTACCACATACAGAGCAATAACTCTTACTGCTGCCTAAATCCCGTATCTCCTGGTCGCATGCAGTACACCACGGTTTTCGGCTCCAAAACAAACCAGGTGACTGACACAGGGAGCAGGCCTGTTGAGGAAACATTAGATCCATCAACAGGTCGTACATGATGTCCACCTCTTGTCGAAATAACTATTCTAATTCTATCATATGGCAGGCAGACGACTTTTTGCAGAATATTCGGTATTTACAAATTTTAGCACAATACCGTCGGACCGTATAGCCCCACTGCCAGCTTTTAAGCTTTCTGATTTTAGTGATGGGCATTAACATCAGCAGTATCATACCTGCCCATATTAAAAATATTAGTAGCGCTAGAGTCCACCCCGTCATGGGCGTATCTCCTTTTGCTTCGGCTGCTAATACAATCTATGCTGCAAGTATGGTCCTGGCTATCATTCGACGTTTACTAATCCATTTTTTATCGCAAACACTGCGGCCTGGGTGCGATCTTTAACATCCAGCTTACGAAAAATACTGGTCAAATGATTTTTCACCGTTTTCTCGCTGATATCCATGGCTGCGGCCATCTCTTTGTTGGCCAGCCCTTTGACCAGGCAATCCAGAATAACCCGTTCCCGGCGGGTTAGCTGAAACTCAGGCCGCCGCTGTTCCACCCGGTTTAATTCCTTGATTACCCGGTTGGCAACCCGCGGGTGGATAACCACATTGCCTTCGATTACCTTCATAATGGTCGACATCAATTCCTCACCAGGCACATCCTTAAGAACATAGGCAGATACCCCGGCTTTAACCATCTCGACTACCTGTTCATCCTCATAAATCGTAACCGCAATAATTTTTATCTGCGGCATCTCCCGTTTGATAACCCGAGTGGCCTGGACCCCATCTACTCCCGGCATGTTGACATCCATTAATACAATATCCGGCAGGGTGCGGCGGCAGCATTCAATGGCTTCTTCACCGTTACCAGCTACTGCCACTACTTTAATCCTGCTATTCAATTCCATGAGTTTGGCCATGCCATCCCTGACAAGAGCATGGTCGTCAGCTATTACAACTTTAATTAAATCTGGCACAACCTTCCCTCCCATTTATCGAGGTATTCTAGCTACGATTCTGGTTCCGCGGTCTTTTCCGCTTTGAATCGTCAACTTGCCCCCTAGAATACCTACCCTTTCCCGCATCCCGGCTATCCCGTATCCAGAAGCCAGGGTTGGATTCTTATCCAGGGATTTGACGTCAAATCCACAGCCATTGTCCTTGATCATTAAGTTAACACTCTCATCCGCCAGTTCAAATTTAATCGAGACAAAGCTGGCTTTTGAATGGCGGGCAACATTGTTTAAAGCCTCCTGGATTACACGGAAAACTGTAAATTCAAGTGGTTTTTCCAGTATCTCATTGCTGCCGTTAAAACCCATTACCTGCAGATCAGTATTGATCTCATACCGGGATTCAAATTCACTTAAATAATCGCTGATACAGCCAATCAATCCGCGGGCATCCAACTGAGGCGGCCGTAAATCAAAAATAATCCGTCTGATATCAGCCAGGTTCTCCCGTATCCCCTGTCTTATACCGGCCAGCTCATTAGGTATCTGTTCGGTCCTTTCGAAACTGGTCCGTTCCAAATATTCCAACTTCATAATCAGTCCAGCCATCGTCTGAGCCGGCCCATCATGCAGTTCACGAGCAATTTTGTGACGTTCTTCTTCCTGAGCCTTTAGAATCCAGAGAGCAAAAATTTGTTTCTGTTCCGTCTCTCTTAACTGTTCAACAAAAGCTTCCGCCTGGCCTTTAAGTAAATTAACCACCATACCCAGCCGTTCAACCAATTTTTCACCCCGGATAACCATGGTGTCCATTTCCTGTAACTGCAGTTCCAAATCATTACGGCGTTGGAGAAGACCCCTTTCCTTTTCCATCATGACCGATAGTTTAACCTGCAACTGCCAGGCTGCATCATAAGCAGCTTTTATATCCAATTCATTGTATTTATCGAAGTTCTTACTGACTTCCATTAGCTTAAGTCGAGAAAGCCGCTCCTGCTCTGTAAGGATATCCACCTGTAAGATCAGTTTATCTACCTCGACCCGCAGCTGTCTGACCTGCTTTTCCATGTTTTCACGGGAACGGCGAGCATCTTCTGCAATAGTATAAATTTCACGCTGTCCCGCTTCCGCTGCTTCAACAATGCAGACAATAACTTTTTCCATTTCATCTGGTGTCTGTTTTCCCAAGGCCGCCCTCCCCCTCTCCTACTAGATACCCAGAAAATCACGCACTTCCTTTTGAATAGCTTTTAAATTCTCCATACTTGCAGCTTCTACATAAAGACGAAACAGCGGCTCGGTACCTGAAGCCCTTAACAAAAACCAGCTGCCATCTTCCAAAATCACCTTTTTACCATCAATGGTATATGCCTTTTCCACGCTTGCCCCATTAACTGAACGAGGATTGTATTGGTTAAGCCTATCCAGAACAATTTCACGATCATTACTCTCATACTGTAAATCCAGGCGCTCACTTACCAGCGGTTTAAAGGTATTGGTCAGTTCTGCTTCCAGCTCGCCAAGTGATTTTCCGGAAGCAGCCACCATTTCTACGGTGAGTAATCCTGCCAGAATGCCATCCTTTTCAGGAATATGTCCGAATATTGACATACCGCCGCTTTCTTCACCACCTAAAATGGCACCTTGTTCGCGCAGGCATTCACCAATATATTTAAAGCCAACCGGGGTTTCGATAACCTTTAGCCCATAAGCGGCAGCAATCTGGTCCAGCCGATGGCTGGTAGCTACCGTTCTGGCAATCGGGCCCCGCTGACTCCGGCTGGTTAGAAGATAATTTAACAATAAGGCTAACAGCCGATTAGGTGATACATAAGCTCCCTTTTCATCAACTACCCCGAATCGATCAGCATCACCATCGGCAGCCAGCCCGAGAGCGGCACCTTCTTTTACCACTGTCTCCCCCAATTCCCGAAGATATGTAGAAGTGGGTTCCGGCATTATGCCTCCGAATAACGGATCCCTCTGCCCATGAATGACCAGAGGGTCAATTCCCAATTCCTTGAGCAGTTGATCCAAATAACCGCTGCCAACCCCATACATAGGATCAACTACTACTTTTAAATAAGGATTAAAATGTTCTTTTTTCAGCAGGGTAAAAACATTGTCACGGTAGGCTTGGTAAGGATCAATTTTCTCCAGCAAACCAAGATTGGAGCCTTCATTAAGCTGCAGCTCATAGATTTTTGCTCCTTCTAAAACTCGGTCAATTTCCTGTTCAATAACCTTAGTTACCTCGGGCATAGCCGGGCCGGCATAATAAGGAATGAATTTAATACCATTATACTCTGGTGGGTTGTGGCTGGCAGTGACCATTATTGCTCCCGCTGCTGCCAGCTGGCGAACCATAGCAGCGGTAACCGGAGTTGGAACTCCCTGGTCAGGCAAAAATACTTTGATCCCGTTACCTATAAGTACCTGGGCACACGCCCGGGCGAATTTTTCGGACAAAAAGCGATTATCGTAACCGATAACGACTCCCTTTTTGGCAAGCTGCTGACTGGTTATATAATAGGCAATACCCTGTGCTACTACCTGAACATTGGCAAAGGTAAAATCATCGGCAATAATAGCTCTCCAGCCATCAGTGCCGAAGGTAATCCCACTCACTTACAGACCTCCTTAAAAAACAGATTGAAATTTAAATATTGAGTATGAAGTAAAACATATTCGACAATTGGACCACTTTTACCTGCTGCTAATCATGGTCTAATGGTCCTTACTTAAACCATCTTCATAGGTATCCAGGTATATCTTCCCGGCACTATCAATGCTCGCATACATAATATCCTGAACACTGTACCCCAATCGGTCCAGATATTCAAATAACCAAGTTTCACTCAGGTTATGCCGCCTGAGATTCTCCTTAATAATCTGCCCATCCATTATCAAATCGACCGGCAAATCCTGGTGCGGGGCGAATAAATTTAAATCTCCCGGAGTTAACGGTTTTTTCTCGGGCCGGGGCATAACCGATAACTCACCATTTGTCTCCAAGATCGCAAATTGCACATCGGTCAACCTAAAATAACCCTTGCCCCGAAGCTGGGTAATCAGGTTATCCATGTTATACCGGGCTTTATGCATATTCTGCTCCAATATCTTCCCATTATATATCACCATGGTCGGCTGACCCTCAATTACTTTACGCGCTTTGCGGCTGATTTGCGTCAGCAGGCTGATAGCAAAGGCGCACAATGCGAACAGCACCAGTATATACATACTTTCCAGAAACTTATTTTCATGACTGACAGCTGCAAAACCGGCTATATCACCAAGGGTAATCCCCACCACATAATCATAAAAGGTAAGCTGGCTTAACTGCTCTTTCCCTAAAAATCGAGTTACTGCCAGCAGCATAACAAAGGTAATAACTGTCTTCCAGGTATGGTCAATCCATAATTCCAAAGCAGTTCCTCCTAAGTATTTCTGGGATTAATTTGACTTGCAGACCAGCTAAATATGCGCAATTTCAAGCATAACCAGAACTTCTTGTGGGGAAAATAGGAAAACATGGGAGGTAATATTATGCAGCTTGATCGAGGCGAAAAAGCAGTACTGGCTTATTTCAATAATCAGCAGAAGGCCTTTGCCGCTGCTGCCCAATTACGTACTCTGGGGTATCGTGAAGTAGAGGTTGACTCGCTGGCCCGGACCCCGCGAATGGAAAGAATCCCTTCGGGAATGACGGGAATGCATACCTATACCGGCCTCAGCTATATTGACGAGTTCAATAACATGGCCGGTCCCGAGGTTGCCCGGTTAGGATCTAATCTGAATGACCAGGCTAATTATCCGCAGGATATGGCAGATGGACAGCGCTATGTAGTTACCGTAGTAACTGAAAGCAGCAATGCGACGAAAGCCAGGGAGGTACTGCGTTCAATGGGAGCCCTTAACTAAAACTAAGTCTGTCGATAAACCCCCATCTGCGTTGTACCCGCAAGGGGTAGCCTGACGCAGAACATCGCATTCTATAGTTAACTTGATTGCGGACGCCATTAGTATCCCGACAGCGACATCAAATCCCCCAAGGGGATTTCCTCGCTTCGCTCACGGCACCGGTGTGGAGCAAAGGGATATTAATCGGGTAGTCCGCAGATTTCTATTCCAGATACTCGTTATTAACAATACACCCCATAATGACAAAGGCCCGGTATTCTAATAATACCGGGCCTTTCTATTCACCAGTTAGTTAGGGTTCTTGATTGCCGGTTGTCATATCCATGCGCTGCTGCAGAACCTCATAAGTTTGGGGCCCGACTATGCCATCTGGAGTCAGACCATTATCCTGCTGGAACTTCTTTAC
>JBLNAA010000106.1:0-17541 GCA_050259135.1 Methylocystaceae bacterium
AGAAAACACGGTGATGGTACATATCCGCCGTATCCGGGAAAAAATCGAGATTAACCCCAAAGAGCCGAAATATTTAAAGGTGGTATGGGGAATTGGATACAAGATTGAGAAATACTAGACCTTTTTATGCCTGGCTGTGCTTTTTCTTAGCCGCCAATATCATCGCTGCCTTGCTGACTACCGGGTTGTCTGCCTTGCAGCATGCCCATGGCAATACCGCAATATTAGAGGCTCCTTTTACTGGTTATCAAAACTCATATCTTTTTAAAGAACGTACTTACAATTACTTTAACAACTTATTAAATTTAATGGGTTCAAACCCCGCAAACACTCCGAATCAGGTTCAGACCAGTAATCAGCAGGATAAAATGGTTCAATTTCAGCAGAATATCATCACTACCCAACGCTGGCTGAATGACGAGGGAAGCAATCTTATTTATTTTGCTGCTGATAAAAATACCGGACTGATAGTTAAAAACAACGAAAACATCGCCATAACCTCTGCGCCCCTGCCAATACTGCCATCAGGCTATGATTATTATTGGTATTTTGACGGCCAGCAGGTTCGGGTTATCAAAGACGGCGAAGAAGTTGATGTTAACCGTTTGGACAGCGGATATCGCGATCTCATGACCAAGATGGATAGCCTGATCAGTACCAGTAAGAACATGTCTGGAGTGCGGGCTGTACTGGCGGTTAATGACACGATAGGACCGAATCCTTATGCCCGCTCTATTTATTACTGGGAAAGACAATTCCTAAGCATAATTGGGGTGGCCAGTGTTGCTCTGGCTGGAATTGCCATCATTTTATTGCTGCTTGCTGCTTTCCGCCGTCAGGGCAAACGTGAGTTTGAACGCAAACTGGCCCGCTGGTCCGGCCAGATGTTGCTGGAAGTCAAGCTGCTCATAACCTTCTTCGCTTTGTTGTTTGGCATTGCTTTTCCCCTGAATTTCTCTGGCTACGGCAGTTATGAAGCCCTGGTATTCATTGATCTGTCAGTTTTGACTCTTTTCTGGTGGCTGTATCTGATGACAGTTGATCTCATATGTAACCGGCAGCGTTTCTTCAGTCACAATATTATCAATTCCACCCTGTTAAGCTATCGTCAATATGAAAGCCAATATCCCTTTCAGCAAGCCATGCTGAAACGTGTTTTACTACTGGTGGCGTCCGAAGCGGTAATGGCCCTGCTTTCCGTATTCTTCCTCATGCTTACGGTTAATGACAATGGCGGCCTGGTCAGCTTCTTAATCGCCTTAGCCCTGGCAGGAGCCGGGATTTACCTGATATATCGCTACCTTCTGAACTATCGGCATATGGTTACTGACCTGGGAAGCTTAATCGATCACATTGCCCAAATTAAGAGTGGTACCTTTGGCAGTCGGCTGGAGCTTGACCCCCGGGCCGATCTCTATTCTGCCGCCGAAGATCTCAATTCTATTCAGCAAGGATTAAATACCGCGGTAGAAGACAGAATAAAAGCTGAACGTATGAAGGTGGAACTCATAACCAATGTTTCGCATGATCTCAAAACCCCACTTACCTCGATCATCAGTTATGTGGATTTGCTTGCTAAAGAAGATGCCCTTTCCGCCACCGTCCGTGATTATGTAACCATACTATCCCAAAAGTCGGAACGGCTGCAAAATCTGGTTCAGGATTTGTTTGATTTGTCCAAGGCCAGTACCGATAATATCAACCTGGAATTGGAAAAGCTTGACCTCACCCGACTAATACAGCAAACTCTCGGAGACATGGAGGAGCAGATAGTCGCATCCGGCCTCACCTTTCGTACCAGCCTGCCGGAAACGCCGGTTTATATCTTTAGTGACGGCAAAAAATTGTATCGGGTCTGGCAGAATCTAATATCGAATACCCTGAAATACTCACTCACTGGTTCCCGGGTATATATTGACCTGGTGACTGACTCCCAGGAAGTTCTGGCTACCATTAAAAATACCGCTAATTATGAAATGAATTTCTCCGAAGATGAAATTGTAGCCCGTTTTGTTAGAGGTGATGAATCGCGCAATAGTGAAGGTTCAGGGTTGGGGCTCTCTATTGCCCAGAGTTTCACTCAGATTTGCGGTGGCAAGTTTAAGCTGCAGATTGACGGAGACTTATTTAAGGTTGAACTGCGCTTTCCATTGGTGTAAGGCTTAAAAAGGGGATGGCGGTAATAAGCCATCCCAACTTAATCGTATATCAGCAAACGGTCGTCTCATTTTAAAGATGTTACAGAGTTAGTCTACTTTTAGTCGTATTTTTAGCTGTGGACGCCATTAGCATCCCGACAGCGACGTCAAGTCCCCCAAGGGGATTTCCTCGCTTCGCTCACGGCACCGGCGTGGAGCAGAGGGATGCTAATGGACTAGTCCGCAGCATTTGGATCAAAAAGGGGGATGGTTTTTTAACCATCCCCTGGATTGTAAACAATTTTTATTGGCACTTGAGCCTGCCTAGAAACCTCCAGATGCTAGGCGGCCGCTGGCAAGCTTACGCTTGCTATGACGCGGCACTAGGCGAAACATCGTCGCCATCGCAGATGCGAACTGGAGAGAGCGGAGTTCTTAGCGCTTTAGCGCTTAGAAATCCGGCCTACCCCTCGCGGGTACAACGCAGATGGGGGTTTATCGGCAGGCTTTTAAAACTCTACCTTGCCGATGGCGGCCTGCATTCTAATCAGTGCCGTCTTTAACCGGTCGGTCGGGGTGGTAAGCGAAATCCGGAAGAAACCTTCACCCACTTCACCATAACCGCGCCCCGGGGTAATAACCACATCGGCTTTTTCCAAAACCAGCTCCGCAAAACTGCCGGAGGTGTAACCTTTAGGTACTGGTACCCAAACATAGATACTGGCTGCTGGAGCCTGCATATTCCAACCCATGGCATTTAACCCGTTGATCACAATGTCACGGCGTTCCTGATAGATTTTACGCATTTCTTCAACGCAGACCTGTGAACCTTTGAGAGCGGCAATACCCGCTTCCTGAACGGCCTGAAAAACTCCGGAATCCACATTCGATTTAAAACGTCCCAGTACCTCAACCGCATAAGGATTGCCACAGGCCCAACCTACCCGCCAACCAGTCATATTGTAGGTTTTGGACAGGGAATGGAATTCAATCCCCACCTCTTTAGCTCCGGGTGCCATCAGAAAACTGGGAGCTTTATAGCCGTCAAAGGCAATCTCAGTATAGGCTGCATCGTGACAAACCAGGATATCGTATTCCTTGGCAAAGGCAACTACTTCATTAAAGAAATTCAAGTCGGCGGTAGCACCGGTTGGATTGTTCGGATAATTGATAAACATCATTTTTGCCTTTTTAGCCGCTTCAACTGGTATATCGGCTAAAACCGGTATAAACCCATTTTCCGGGGTCAGGGGCATAGTATAATAGCTGGCTCCGGCCAGATTGGTTCCGATACCATATACCGGATAGCCGGGCTCTGGTACCAGGGTTAGATCACCGGGATCTAAAAAACAGAAAGAGATATGCGCAATACCTTCTTTAGAACCTAAAAGGGACACAATTTCAGTCTTCGGATTAAGTTCAACCCCAAAACGCTGCCGGTAAAAATCAGCTACTGCCTGTCGATAACTCAGTAAACCAACTGAACTGGGGTACTGATGATTAGCCGGATTATTCACGCTCTCCACCATCGCATCTATGATATGCTGCGGGGTGGGGATATCAGGATCGCCGATACCCAGGCTGATAACATCAATCCCCTTTTCCCTGGCTTCAGCAATCTTCTTTTCAATACGGGCAAACAGATAGGCTGGCAAGGCTTGCATTTTCGAATTTTCTTTAATCAACAGTTACACCTCCGGGGTTAATTTAAATCAATCTGACCGGTGAATACCCTGGTGGCAGGGCCGGTCATATAAACGTGGTTATCAGCTGCACTCCATTCAATTAACAGGTCTCCCCCCTGCAGGTGGACGGTAACATTCCGATCGGTTAATTGCAGCAGAGCACAGGCAACTCCCACCGCACAGGCACCAGTACCACAGGCCAGGGTTACACCGGCTCCCCGTTCCCAGACCCGCATGATCACATTTTTCCGATCAACCACGGTAACAAATTCCACGTTGGTTTTGGCCGGAAACAGTGGGGCAGTTTCGATTAAGGAGCCCCATTGGCGCAGCGGAAAACCGACGGCATCCTCAACCTGGATAATACAATGCGGATTTCCCATCGATACGGCCGTAAAATCAAATTGGCGCCCATCTACCTTAACCTGTCCGTCGGTAACCGGGCTGGCTGGCCAGTCTACTGGTATCTTTTCTGCCTCCAAAATGGGCTGTCCCATATCAACCCGTACCCCGGACACCTGTCCATCCTTCATAATAAGACTGGTGTAGCGCGGGCCGCCCAGGGTGCGGATACCCAGCTCAGTTTTTTTGGTCATACCGGTTTCCCAGGCATGTTTGGCGACACAGCGAATAACATTACCGCACATCTCAGCTTCACTGCCATCGGAATTAAATATACGCATAAACAGGTCAAATTCAGCATCCGGTCCGATTATAACTAATCCATCCGCACCGATGCCAAAATTCCTGTCGCATAATTTGACAGCCGTTTGTGCATAAAGCGTTTCCGGCAGGTCAGGCTGGCCCGCCAGTGCGATGATAAAATCATTACCCAGTCCATGCATTTTGACGAATTCCATATCAAGCACCCTTTCCCAGTAGCGGTTAATCCATTTTAACATACTCCCAGCGGTAGTTTGCCCAACCTCGGAATGTATACTTGAACCAGGAGTAACAAAAACGTCCCCCCGCCGGGGTAAGGATTACCACCCAGGCCAGCGGTGACAGCGGTACAGTTTTCAGCAGTTGATGGAAAAACGGCAAATATACTGCCAACAACTGCATAGTCACGGAAACCATAACCGCAGCAATCAAGAAACGATTTTTCAAAAATCCTAACTCAAATGGGCTGAAAATTTCACTCCTACATTCAAATACAAAGAACATTTGGGTAAAAACCAGATGAGTAAAGGCCATGGTACGAGCCAGAGCCAAATCAGGTGCTCCTGCAGGTGACAGAAACATCAGGCCAATCCAGAATACCAGGATGGTAGTGATACCGATATATAAACCCCGCGCCGTAATCATCGGCCCCAGCCGGCGGGCAAAAATACTTTCCCGGGGTGACCTGGGCAATCGCTTCATCACTCCAGGCTCTGCCGGCTCTACTCCCAGCCCCATGGCCGGCAGCCCATCAGTGATCAGATTGACCCACAGAATTTGGATCGGCAGCATCGGTATGGGCAAAGCCAATAAAGATGCCAGCAGCATAGTCATCACCTCACCCAGGTTACAGCCCAACAGATACCGTAAAAACTTGCGTATATTATCATAAATGCCTCTTCCCTCATGAACCGCCGCCACTATAGTGGCAAAATTATCATCTGCCAGGATCATATCAGAAGCCTCACGGGTTACTTCTGTACCGCTCAGGCCCATAGCCACCCCGATATCAGCCTCTTTGATGGCGGGGGCATCATTTACCCCATCACCAGTCATGGCTACAATGTGCCCCTTCTTCTTCAATGCTTTTACAATCCGGTACTTATGCTGCGGTGTAACCCGCGCAAAAACCCGATATTTTTCCGCCTTCTCCACCAGCTCGCGATCATCCATATTATCAATATCAAGGCCGGTAATTACTCCCTCACCGGTTGACAGTCCAATTTCGCGGGCAATTGCGGCAGCCGTAGCCGGGTGGTCTCCGGTAATCATTACCGGAATAATTCCAGCTTGCTGACACTGACGTACAGAATTGCGCACCTCCCGGCGGGCCGGGTCAATCATGGCGCACAGGCCGAGAAATACCAAATCCTGTTCCAGTTGGACATCACTTAAAGCAGCATGATTGGCAGGTGCTTCCCGATAAGCCAGAGCCAGAACCCGATACGCCTCCTCAGCTAAACGGTTCTGCCAGGCCATTATTTCAGCAACGGTCATTTTATTCAGCGGCAGATTTTTGCCCTGTATCTGGTAGGAGCGGCATTTGGGCAGCAGCATATCCAGAGCACCTTTGGTATAGACCATGGTACCATTGGCCTCCTGCATCACCACCGACATCATTTTCCGTTCCGAATCGAAGGGAACCTCCCGTACCATATTGCCCCGGCATTTTACCCCGGCTTTGGCTGAGAACACCAACAGCGCTCCCTCAGTTGGGTCACCTAACAAACTGTATTTGCCTTTCTCCCCCACCAGTTCAGCATTGTTACAGCAGCGGGCAGCTCGAGCCATTAAGATAAGTTCAGCCCGGCCGTCAGCCTTGTTTTTACCGCTTATCGGCTTGATAAGGCCATTCGGCTGATAACCCTCGCCTTCAACGTCATATAAAATGCCCCCGCTCAGCACTCTCTTTACCGTCATTTGATTCTGGGTCAGGGTCCCGGTTTTATCACTGCAGATAATGGTTGTACACCCCAGGGTCTCCACTGCCGGCAAACGGCGTACAATAGCATTACGGTCAGCCATTCGGGTAACTCCCAGCGCCAAAACCACGGTCACAATAGCTGGCAGTCCTTCCGGAATAGCGGCCACCGCCAGACTAACCCCGCTCATAAACATACTGAGAATGGTTTCACCCCGTAACACCCCCAGCACGGAAACCAGAGCACATATGCCGATACAAATGGTAACCAGCCATTTACCAAGATCGTCAAGCCTCTGCTGCAGTGGAGTTGCTTCGATGCTGGTATTTTTAATCGCCGCTGCAATTTCACCCATAGCCGTATTCATACCGGTGGCAACCACGACTCCGGTTCCCCGCCCCCGGCTGACTGCCGTGCCCATATATGCCATATCGGTACGATCAGCTAAAATGGTATCCTCCGCTACTGCCGCTGGAGTTTTGCCGACCGGGAACGATTCTCCGGTCAGTATCGATTCATCAACCATCAGACTGAAACCACTGAGCAACCTTAGATCAGCAGGTACCCGATCACCGGCCTCCAGAATAACCACGTCCCCGACCACGACCTGACTGGCCTCTAATCGATGCTTAACTCCTTCCCGCAGCACCAAAGCTTTCTGTGATATCAGGCTTTGTATAGCCAGCAGAGAACGTTCCGCCCGATATTCCTGAACAAAACCCAGCACCGCATTAAGGATGACTATGGCCATAATCGCGGCTGCATCCACCATTTCTCCTAACAGCCCTGAAACTACCGTAGCTCCAAGCAGTACCAGCACCATGGTGTCAGTAAACTGGGAGAGCAGCATTTTCCAGGGACTGAGACCTTCGGAATGATCCAGCTGATTTTCACCGTTAGCCTGCAGCCGATGCGCAGCTTCTTTCTCGGTTAACCCCTTGCCGGCATCAACCATTAACCCATGCGTAACTTCCGTTTCCGGCAGCGCCCAGTATGGTACTGTCGTCATTTTTGTCCCCTCCATTTCCCTGGGCCTTTATTTAAAAAACAATCAATTTTCTATACCTAGGGATACAGGCACTCATATATCTCTATGAATTTAGGGAGATAAATATGGCGAAGGACAACCTGATGATTATTTTGTCGTCATGGTAATAATTGGATTTCAGAGCGGTTTACACCCCACCGAACCAGGGTTTATCTTTGTAGCCGGGAAAACAAAAAAACACCCGCTGCTTTTAACAGCGGGTGTTTTTGGGTGTGCATCAGAAGTATGGATGGTGTTATTTTCTAACACCCTTTAAAATTAGGTTTTCTCTTTTCAAAGAAAGCATTGGGGCCTTCTTTAAAATCCTCAGTGCCGAAGAGGAAACAGGAACCCAGTTGTTCAAACTGAAGGCCGACACTCATAGAAGCGTCATTGGCAATATTGATAGCCTTTTTGGCCACTCCTACGGCCAGCGGCGGTTTATTAGCAATTTTTTTGGCCAGCTTGGCGGTAAATTCCATCAGTTCATCATCGGGAACTACAAAATCAACCAGGCCAATTCGTAAAGCTTCATCGGCACTAATAAAGTCGCCGGTCATAATCAAGCGCTTGGCCTGACCGGGGCCAACCGCTCTGGTTACCCGCTGGGTGGCACCCATGTCCGGAGAAAAGCCAAAATTAATCTCCGGCAGGCAGAAACTGGCTCCCTGAGCCGCGACACGAATATCACAGGCCAGGGCATTTTCGATGGCTCCACCGATACACATACCATGAATAGCAGTAATTATCGGCTGCGGCATCCTTTCCCAACGATTATAGTACTCCTGCAGCTTTTGAATAAACCGTATCGCGTATTGCGGTGTTCCCGACTGTAAAACCGAGACATCAATCCCCGCTGAGAACATTTTCCCCCGGGCCGCCAGGATCACCACCCGGATATCCTGATCCTCAAAAATCAGATCCTGTACCCGGTACATTTCCTCCCATGCATCGAGAGTAAAGGTGTTCATGGCCTGCGGACGGTTTATATACACATAGGCAATATGACCATCCTTAATAAACTCCAAATCTTTAAAATCCATAATGTTCCCCCCAGTTTCTATATTTAAACCATGTAAATTAAAATTGGTATTATCAGCGTATCAGTTGGTACTGCCGATAATACCAAAAAACATTTCTATAATATTTATTCAAAGAAGCGTTCTAATTCAAATTGTGATATAGCTTCGGCCAGTTCAGTGTAATCCTGGTTGGGCAAGCGGGTATAGGGCAGGAAGCGATAACCTTTAGATTCATAAAGCCGGTTACTGGTTTCGTCCCAGCTTTTTTCCAGGGGAGCAAATATACCAAAGGATTTAAAAACTATATTGCTGCTTTTTTCACCCATGGTAACAATAACCCGCGGTTCCAGGATATCGATTTCTTCCAGCAAATAGTGTACACAACAGAGGGTTTCTTCATCACCGGGATGTATAAACTGCCCCTCACATGATCCGCCATTTAATATACAGGAACTGTTAGCGGCCACATATTTGCCGTTCACCAGATATTCTCTTTCTTTTTTTAATCGACACAATTTGGGCTGACAGCGTACCACATAACTGTAGTAAACTTTTAATTCACTGCCAAACCGTTCTTTAAGCTGATCCTTAAATTGCGCCAGATTACTGCGTTCACTGGTATATTCATTTTCAGACGGGAAAACGATCATAATATGCGGATTTAAATCTCCCTTTCCCAGGGAAGGCTTCAGGGAGCACGCTTTAAGCTCTAAACACCGTTCACAGGCCAGGATTTTCTCCTCCATTTTAACGATGCGCTTAATACGCTCATTACTCTCGACCATACTGACCCCACCCCAACCTATAAAATTCCTTACAGTTACAAACCATTTGACAAAAAACGATTCTAACCCAAATAAAGCGTAACACCCTTGTTACCAAATGTAAATTCATTTAAGTTATCTTTTTTTATCCAGGTACTGCCTTATATCCGGACTAAGTCCCCAGGTAGCCTGTTTTAACTTGGTACTGATATAAAGCCGGATATTTTCATCCAGGCGGGGGTCCAGGCTGTCGATTATCATATAAGTGATACGCAGAAGATGCCCCATATTCTCGAGGAGCCGTTCCGGCGGTGCAGCAGCCAGGGTTTTATCCTTACTTCCGTAATAAAAAAGCATGTGTTTTAATAACCACATTAGCTGGGCATTGGATAAAACCGTCTGACTCAACAGTTCATCCATAACCTTCTGGGCACCTACCCCCTCTTCCCGCTCCAGCAGTGCCCTGAATTCACTGCTTTCAAATACGGTCAGCGGTAATTCTGATAACAGATTGTTTTCCAATCGTCTCCCTCCTTGGCGGCAGCTTCTAACTTATTCTGTAAACGCTGCAGCCGATAATTTAATTCTTTAATCCCCTTTTTTTTCAGATCAAATCGGGAATTTTGTAAAGCCTGATAAGTCAGGGCATGAGCCTGAACATAATCGTGCTCCACATGCTCATAATATTTGGCCATTTCGATCAGCGGAGTTATAGCCGCTTTTGAGGTGACCACTGCCTGCTCCCAGCACTGTAAGGCCTGTGGCCAATCCTGTCGGCGCTTATAGATTATCCCCGCCAGGCACCAAGCCTCGGCCTGGTAAATGCCATCCCGGCTGGCTATTTCATTAAGATACACAATTGCCTGCTCCCAGGCCCCGGCCTGCAAAAAGCTCCTGGCAACCGCCATTAACTCTCCTTCCCGCTGGCAGGTACAATTGGACTGATAGAGTCTCCCGCAGTAAAGGGTAAGATTAAACAGACTGCTGATATCGAGAGCGTTATGATCGACGATAGTACTAATCTCGCTGGTATCACCCTCACGCAGATAGCGGTTATAAGCTGCGGGAATCAGGGCACCGTCAATATCACCTTCCCTCATTACCCCTAAAACATGATGCTCCACTTCTTTAAGCCCGCAGCGAGTGAGCTCCTGCCGATAGAAGCGGCGGGCCGGATGCAGCATGTCAAGATGAGGGCCAACTGCGGGAACCGACAGGCGATGAAAGCGGTAACGGTCAGCTAACAGCGGCCAGTCAAAACATTTGCCATTATAGGTAACCAGGCCGGCCCCGGCCAGCAGAGATGCCGCCTCAGTCAATGCTGCCCTTTCATCACGAGGGTCACGCAGAAATAACTGTACCAGCCGGGGCCTACCCTCCCGCACCAGTCCCAAACCAATAAGAAAGGCAAAGGCTCCCGCTCCCAAATATAGTCCATTGGTCTCTAAATCAAGATATACCGCATGTTCTGGATCAAAGCCATTTAGCCGGTCATCATTGGCCAATAATGGCCAAACAAAATTATCACCAGGCAGGTCAACCTGTTGTTCTAACGGTATTTCCCGATATAAACAGGCACCAAATTTATTTTGGACTTCCGTAAAACCAGGAAGTGATGCCGCCCTACCTGCAGTCTTTGGCGGCACTGACTTATTAACCTGGGAGAGCTTATCCTTTAATGAAAGCATGCATCTTCTCCAGTATTTGGGCCGTCAATTGTTTACCAGCCAGGCCTACCTCCAAAGGAGGGCCCACACAGGAAGGACAGCCCACCTGACACTCGCAGGCAGCAATCACCTCACGGGCTGCCACCAGCAATTCACGATGACGTCCGTAAATCCCTTCAGCTAACCCAATGCCTCCGGGATAAGCATCGTAAATATACAGGGTGGGCAATCCGGTATGTACCGCGCGTACCTGCGGCACCACTCTGATATCATTATAATCACACATTAACAGGGCTGGAGCCAAATTGTGGTAAAGGTTAGCCAGACCCATTAATACTCCTTCAACCTGTTGACGGGACAAACCGCTGGTTATTTCCTCATCCAGGGCCAGCCAGAAAATCGCGGTGTGCAGGTCTTCCTGGGGCAGGTTTATCATCCCGTCGCCCACATTTTCATGGCTCCCGTATTTTATCTTCTTGAATACGGTAGCCATCTGGCTGACCAGTACTTCCCCATAACCGGAAGTTAATGGTCCCTGCCGGCGGGTAACGAATTCATCAAGAACCTTGATATCTATGGCCAGATCGGCATCAGTATAATAGTCCACGGTGACTGCCTGTACGTAGGCGCGGCAGCCCTCATAATCCAGACGGCTTACCTGATAAGTTTCACCCTGGTGCAGGTAAATAGCGCCCTCATAAAGCTGGGTCGGAACACTGGAACGATCCATCTCACCCAGCACCCGAGGATGAGCCGGTACGGTGATATCCATTATAACAAAACTCTCTGAGGCGGCACTGCGCAGGCTGATTTCATGGGCGGGGAAATTATCCCCCATCCAATAGTAACGATCCTCTACCCAATACAGGAAACGTAAATCAGCAAGATATTCCAGCAAAGCTGCGGTCTCTTCATCACTGCCAATTTCCTCCTGCTGAACCGGAAGTTCAAAGCAGGCGCATTTCAAGTGCTCCGCCCGAATAACAATATTGCGCGGGTTGATCAGCCCGTTTTCCGGCGAACGACCGAAGAAATAATCAGGATGGCGTACCATATACTGATCCAGCGGAGAGGAGTTAGCTACCAGTACCGCCAGCGATTCGCGCCCACGCCGTCCAGCTCTTCCCGCCTGCTGCCAGGACGAGGCAATGGTACCCGGATAACCGGATATAATACTGACATCCAAAGAGCCAATATCAATTCCCAGCTCCATGGCATTAGTAGTGGTAATACCATCAATCTCTCCCTGCCTTAAGGCCAGTTCAATCTTTCTTCGTTCACTGGGTAGGTAACCCCCGCGGTAACTGGCAATCCTGGGAGGGTTTCGCCGGGAAGAAAATTCTTCTCGTAAATATTTACCCAATAACTCAACTCGGGCTCGGGAGCGGGCAAAGACAATAGTTTGAAATTTTTCATTCAGAAAGTAGGCGGCAATGCGCCGGGTTTCATTCAAGCTGCCCTTTCTAATTCCCAGTTCCGCGTTAATGACCGGCGGATTATAAAATAGGAAATGCTTTTTCTCCCCCGGTGCACCATTGTTCGTAATTTCAGTAACCGGTTGACCGATGATGCGGCTGGCCAGCTCACCCGGGTTAGCAATCGTGGCGGAAGCCATAATAAAAACCGGATTGCTGCCATAATAATGAGCAATTCGCTGCAGCCTGGCCATTACCTGGGCCAAATGAGAACCAAAAACCCCGCGATAGGTATGCAGCTCATCAATTACCACATAGCGCAGGTTCTCAAAAAGGCTGATCCATTTAGTGTGATGCGGGAGTATAGCCGTGTGCAGCATATCCGGGTTAGTTATCACCAATTGGGCGGCTTCCCGAACTGCCCGCCGGGCATCTGCCGGGGTGTCACCGTCATAGGTGTAAACCTTTACCGGTTTCTCCATAAAGGCAGCCGTTTCCATCAGTTCTGATAATTGATCACTGGCCAGTGCTTTGGTAGGAAAGAGATACAATGCTCGGGTACTCTCATCTTTGGCGATGGCATCCAATACCGGGAGGTTATAGCACCAGGTTTTGCCGGAAGCAGTAGGGGTTACCACCACACAATGCTGGCCCTCTTTAACCCGGCGAAAGGCCTCTTCCTGATGCGAATACAAACGCTCAATACCCCGGGCTGCCAATACTCTTGCCAAATCCGCTGAACAGTCAGCCGGCATTGGTGTATATGCTGCCGGACGTTCGTTTAACAGCTCGTGGTGAACTATACCATCCTTAAACCGGGGGTCAGTCTTAAACTTATCAATAGCTGTACTTAGCAACATGATGTTTCTGAAACCCTCCATAACTATCCTGACATACCAGTCCCACCCAGTGAGTATCTTAGAAGCATAAATCTGTTAAGGGGGAACCGTATCATATGAAAAAATGGAATGTAATTATTCTTAGTTCACTTTTGATTTTAGGGCTGGCTTTCGGTCTCAGCCTGTCCTTTGCCCGTACCGGGGAAGCCAAAATAGCCACCGGTCCCAGTAAATACTTCCCACTCACGGTAGGCAGTTACTGGATTTATGAAGGTACTGGCAATGAATTTGCCTCTTTTAAACGTACCGTTGTCTATGCTCAAGGTAATCGAGGCCAGATTGAAGAAGCCGGAGGTGATATATCCGGTTCAGTATTTCTGACCAATCAGTGTGCAGTCACCCGCATCTATTTTTCTCCTGAACAATACCAACGTAAAAATCTGCTGAATGCTACACCGAATGATAATACCATTATAATCAATACCCCGCTCAGTAAAGGAACCATCTGGTACACCCGGGAAGGTACCCGCACCATTACCAGTTTAAATACCCGGGTTGAAACCCCGGCCGGTCAGTTTAAAAACTGTCTGGCAGTTAAACTGCAGGGAGATGGTTATACCATAACTGAGTATTTTGCCCCCCGGATCGGTATGGTCAAGCGGGTATACCGTTCCCCGGGTAATGATAACGAAATTACCTCAGCTTTAAAGAAATATCTGATTAAAAAACAGTCTTAGTCTTTAAGTGAGCAGAGTGAGAAAATGCTCTAAAATGCGCGCAGTCATTCCCCAGATGATTTTGTCCTGCCACTCATAAAATAGCTGCGGGTAAGAACCACGGCGCCACGGGTACTCCCGGCCGCCGGGTATTAAGTCCAGCGGGTAATTGGGTGGCAGCTTGACTTCCAATTTGACCTTGGACCGCAGCGGATCGGCGGTTAATAGATAGGACAGGGGTACACAAAAAATGCTTCCTACCTCATCCCGGTTAGGCCTGATGGGTACATCCGCAGTCAGGCGGCCTACAAATGGATAAACAATCAGGTTAAAGGGACTGACCATGATATCAAGGGCTGCCAACAGTTCTACCTGGGAAGGCTTAATCCCTAATTCCTCACAGGTTTCTCTGATAGCTGTCTGCTCCGGGTCTTTATCAGTATCCTCTACCTTGCCGCCAGGAAAGCAGATTTCTCCCGGCTGATGATCAAGACTGAGAGCCCTTTTTTCAAATAAGACGCAGTCCTCTCCCCCCCGGTTTACCAGGGGGAGCAGCACTGCTGATTTAAATGTGCTTTCGTGCCCCAATATTTGGGGCTTTCTTTCTTTTAGCCGCTTCAGCTGTTCATTATAATCCGGTTTCATAAAAGCTCCTTATATCTGGGTTTAAATATTCCGGGGAATGCTGGCAATAAACTGCTGCAGGCTTTCGCCGCCATTCACTCTAATTCTCGGTATCAGCCAGGGATCACACCGATCACTAACCACTCCGGGTGTGGTGGTTACAGCTCCCTGATAACCAGCTGCCTCAACCTGTTTGATTGCGGCCAGGGTATAACGACCTGAGGGGTAACAAAAAGTATCGATGGGTACCTGCAGAATCTCTAACAGGATTTGCCGGGAAACGGTAATCTCCTCAACCAACTGCCGATTATTAACCGAGCGCAGATCTACATGATGCCAGGTATGAGAACCAATTTCTATTCCATTGGCGGCCATTTCCCGTAATTCTTCAGCTGAAATCCCATCAGGCGTCCCTATTTTACGGGTGATCACATAAATGGTAGCTACCATCCCCCGTTTTTTAAGCATGGGGTAGGCAACGGTGTAATTATCCCGATAGCCATCATCAAAGGTGATAACCAGCGGCTTGGGGGGCAGGTCGGTCTGACCCTGGGCTGCCGCCAGCAGCTGCTTTACCGTGATGGTATGATACCCTTCCTGGACCAGATAATCGAGCTGCTGTTCAAGATCACCCGGCTTCACACATAGTTTATTATCAGCATTGGCGATACTGTGATACATCAGAATTGGAACTCCATCGGCCAACTTTCCTGATACCGCTGCTTCAGGTGCTGGTGTTGCGTCCGAAAGTACGCGCGATTCAGCAACCGCTGCTTGTGCAGTGGTGTCATATTTACTTGCCATTTGGTGACTGATGGGTTTGATGGTACTGATCTCTATTTGAGATGTAAGGTATATGGAACTGGAAACTGACAAGCCAATGGCCAGCATCCAGGCCAACCACAATTGGTAACGCTCCAACAAAGCAGCATCATCCTTTTTTACTTGCCATGTTATTAATTACTTTGCAGCGGATGCAGATAATCATGAGCCTGGCGCAGGGCCTGCTTTTCTATTTCCATTAATAGCCGTCTTTCCAGGTAGTCGCACTCCCCATGGGTTTTCAAATCCTTATCCAGCAGGTCAAGCATGCGCTGATTGAGCCGTTGACTTTTTTCTATCGTCTTCCATAAATCCTCAGAACTATCTGTGCCGTACAAATGGGCTATACTGGTCATTATTTCACTTTCCTGCTAATTAGTACATTCAGTCAGAATATGCCTGAACAGGTTATGCTGTTGTAAATCCTGGGAGATAAAATCAATAATCGTTGAGCGGTGTTCGGTCAGGCTGCGCTGGTGTAACATCTTCAGCGGCAAGCTCTTTTTTGGGCTTTCAATGCCAGTACCTGGGTCAGGGTCTCCTTATATGCCTATTTAAGGTCAGACACCCGGCCACCTCTCTGTCGACCATTCCCTTTAATGTAGGTACTAATTCGACAAGTATACGAGTATCTCCTTTCCAAATTGAGAGCCAGCATTCATAATGTTATACTGTTAGGGCAACGGAGGTGACGGTGATGCCTTTAGACGGGCTGTTTATACGGGCTCTTACCCAAAACCTGGATTCCGAACTGCGTGATACCCGTATAGATAAGATTCACCAGCCAGAAAAGCTGGATCTGGTATTTCATATACGAAAGAAAAATGGTAACAGCCGGCTGTTACTATCAGCTAATGCCCGCTGGGCCCGCTTTCACCTGACCAATCATCGCCTCGAAAATCCGACATCGCCACCCGCTTTCTGCATGTACTTGCGCAAACACCTGGAAGGTGCCCGTATTATAGACCTCCGCCAGCCCGGCTGGGAACGGGTTCTCTATATTCGCATCCTGGCTCTGAATGAGTTTCGTGATTGGAGTGAACGGCTGCTCATCGGCGAATTTATGGGCAGGCATTCCAATATCATTCTGGTAGATCCAAACACTGGTCTGATTATGGACGCCATTAAACGCTATGGCAATGAAGTTTCCACCTATCGGGAAGTTCTCCCCGGGCGTCCCTATGTACCTCCCCCATCGCAGAATAAACTGCTGCCCGAGGCAGCCACTCCGGAATTATTATGGTCCAAGTGGTGCCAGGGTTCACTTGATTTGCGGCTATCTCAGGCCCTGTTCTCCGCTGTGGAAGGTTTAAGCCCGATTAGTGCCGCCTTTATCTGTGAGCGAGCCGGGTTACCTGCGCTGGCCACGGTTGGAGAATGTGGTGAATATGAGCTTAACCAGGTATACCGAGCCCTCAAGTCAATTGTAGATACCATTACCAGCGGACAAATTCAGCCTGCGGTCAGCCCCCAGCGGCCGCCGAGCGATTTCTGGCTGCTGCCTCTGGATACCGACTGGAAACCGGCAGTTGATGCCAACAACGCGGTTGACGAGTATTACAACGGACGTCTGGCAGCCGCTCGCTTGGAATCGTTTAAGGTTAATATTAACCGAAATATCACTGGTTATTTGAACAAACTTTACCGCAAACGTCTGGCTCAGGAACAGGATTTGGCGGAAGCCCGCCAGAAGGAGCATTTACGTAACTGGGGTGAACTGCTGACCGCTTATGCTCACGAGGTCCCCCCCCGGGCTTCGGCTGTACAGCTAACTGACTTTTATAGCGGTGAGCCAGTGACTATTGAGCTGCAGCCGCACCTCAATGCCATTCAAAACGCACAGAAATATTTTAAGACCTATGCCAAAGCCCGGGTAAGCCGCGATCATTTGCAGACTTTTTTAGCTCAGACCAAAGCTGAGATTGATTATTTGGAATCAGTCCAAGTGGCTTTGGAACGTGCCGAAAGTGTAGATGAAGCGGAGGAGATAATTGAAGAATTAACCGAGCAGAAATATATGAAAGAAAGCAGAAAAAACCGGAAACGGGCCCATGCTGAAACCAATTTCCGGCAGTTTACATCCAGTGATGGTCTCACGATTCTGGTAGGCCGCAACAACCGGCAGAATGATATTTTAACCCTGCGTAAAGCAGCCGCTGGTGACTTGTGGCTTCACACCAAGGAAATTCCCGGCACCCATGTTATCCTGCGGCTGAATTCGAATGATACTGATATTA
>JBLNAA010000107.1:0-23288 GCA_050259135.1 Methylocystaceae bacterium
GCAGCTCGCCCCAGTTCGGGGCGTCGACTTTGCGGATTGATCCTCGAAGCCTTGGCAAGCGCCGCCTTCGGTATTACGTCACCATTCCCTCGCCTAATTTTGTCGATAAACTGGTTGTCAGTATCAGAGGGGTACTTTAAGATGGTAACTAATATGGGAGAGAGTGAGAGCAGATTACATGTTGGGTAGGGAAAAGTTCAACCCTCGGATACTGGTTTGGGGAGCTGGAGAGCGGGTTGCTCCTTTACTGAATCGGCTGGGAAATTTGCCGGTAATCTGGGGCTACGATATGCGGCAGACGACTCCGCCGACATTCAGCGGCGAAACTGTCTGGGGTGACAGGCTATCATATTTGGATGGCAGCAATGGACAGTTCACGGCTCGGCTAGGCAGCGGTCAGGAAATTTCAGCCGGGACGGTAGCACTTTTCCCCGACATTCCTGAGATCAAGCTGCCCAATCTTGTGCCCGGTCAAGTACTGGCCATGTTTTTAATGGGGGTTAACCGCGGCCTCTTTGCCCGTGCCCTGGAAATTGCTCTTAATTGGGCCGGCAGTCATCAAATCTACATTATTACCGATGATGTTCAGGTAGCCTATCCGGGAGGCGAAGATCAGTATAAAGCAGCTCGTGCTGCCGGTATAAATTTTTTCCGTACATCTGACTATAGTGTGAAAAATTGCTCCAGCCAGGGGTATGAAATCGAACTGCCCCGGCTGAACATTGATATCCAGGCGGATCAAATTCTGGACTACCGTTTGACGACGGTGGCTGATACCTGGCGGCAGGCTTTTAAATTAGGATCATTGTCAGTTTCCGGGGTGCTGAATACCCGCCGTGAAGGTATCTGCGTTTTCCCCGATGCTGCCCAGACAGCTCCGCAAGAGGAACCTCTGTTATATGATGCCCTGGCAGCCCGCCTCCGGGCTAACAGTCAGGGAAAGGTTAATTATTATCCGGGGATATCGGTTAAATCAGCAGATTGTGCCTTGTGTTTGACCTGTTATCGGATCTGTCCGCATCAAGCTATAAGCCTGGCAGCAGGCGAACCAATATCAAATCTTTACCATATGGCAGCTTTGATTAACCCGGTGGCCTGCCGGGGGTGCGGTACCTGTGTTGCTGTCTGCCCAGCTGGTGCTATCAGCTGGACCGGCCAGCCTGCCGAGGCTGGGTGTATTCTGGCCTGTGAAAATTCCGGGTGGGATAACGGCAGGGATAAAAATTCTCCGATTCAGCTGTTCCCCTGTGCCGGTGCGATCAGTAACACTGATATTCTGCGGGCTCTGGCTGATAATCAGCGGGTGACTATTTATGCCTGCCGGGAAGGCGGCTGCCGCCACCCGGGGTGTGCGCCCCAATTGCAAGCCCGCCTAAACTATATACGGACTATTAGCGAACAGCTGGGGATAAATGCCGATATTAATCTGGTTCGCAAATCGGCAGCTGAGATCGGTGGGGGAGGGAATAATCCATGATCGTCGGTGAATTAAAGCCATTGGCGGCTATCGCTGACAGCCTGCGAGATGCAGAAAATGTATACATAATTGGATGTGGCGGCTGTGTTACGGTATGTCAGTCCGGTGGTGAGAAGGCAGCCCGGGAATTGGCTCTGCTGCTGCAACAGCACCGTAATCAGATTAATTATCAGTCAGGGGTTATTCCCCGGCAGTGTGAAACCGAGTTCCTGGGGCTGTTGGCCGCAGATTGGCAGAATATAGATACGGTGGTAAGTCTGGGCTGCGGAGTAGGGGTTCAGGCCCTGGCTCATCACTATCCTAAGCTCAGGGTAGTTCCGGGTTTGAATACCATGTTTATGGGTATGCCATTAGTTCCCGGTCAGTTTGCCGAACGGTGTTTGGGATGCGGTAATTGTATCCTGGATAAAACAGCCGGTATCTGCCCGATTACCCGCTGTGCCAAGAGTTTGCTTAACGGTCCCTGCGGGGGTTCCCAGGACGGTAAATGTGAAATCGGCGGCGGGCGGGAATGCGCCTGGCAGTTGATTTATGACCGATTGACGGAGCGGGGAGAAGCTGAGAGTCTTAATGATTTATGGCTGCCGCGTGATTGGCGAAGCAGCCACCATGGCGGACCACGGCAGTTGCTGAGGGAGGATGTGATGCTGAGTGCCGATGAGTAATCTGGAGCAGATACTTAAGAACGGTAAATTTGCTATCACGGCTGAAATAGGCCCTCCTAAGAGCTGTAATGCCGACTTTGTGCGGAAGAAAGGTGAACTGGTGCGGGGCTGGGTTGATGCCTGCAACCTGACTGATAATCAGACCGCAATTGTACGTATGTCCAGCATTGCTGCTGCCCGTATTTTAGAAGACATTGGTTTGGAATCAGTAGTGCAGATGACCTGTCGGGACCGTAACCGTATTGGGTTGCAGTCAGATATTTTGGGCCTGGCTGCTCTGGGAATTAAAAATCTGGTCTGCCTGACCGGAGATCATCAGACTTTTGGCAATCATCCCGAGGCCAAGAATGTTTTTGACCTGGATGCGGTACAGCTGATTCACACGGTAAGTGAGATGCGGTCCGGCAGATTTTTATGCGGTGAGGAGATAAAGGCAGCGCCGCAGCTTTTTATTGGCTGTGTGGAAAACCCTTTTGCTGACCCCTTCACCTTTAGAGTGGCCCGGCTGGAGAAGAAAGTGCGGGCGGGAGCGCAATTCTGCCAGACCCAGTGTGTATTAGATATAGATCGGTTTCGCCGCTTTATGGAAATAGCTGAGACGGAAGGGGTTACCGGTGATTGTTATATTCTGGCCGGAATAATGCCCCTGAAGAGTGCTCGGGTGGCAAGATATATGAAAAGCCAGGTAGCCGGGATGCTGGTTGATGATGCTATTATCGAGCGCCTGGAGACGGCCTCCAATCCGGCAGCAGAGGGTATTGCTATCGCAGTGGAACAGGTACAGTTGATGCGCGAGATAAAAGGGGTGGCCGGAGTGCACCTGATGGCGGTAGCCTGGGAAGATGCTATACCTGAAATCATTAAGCGGAGTGGCTTAACCCGATGAGTAATGATGTAATCAGGCCAGTTATAATTGTTGGCGGCGGGGTAACCGGCATGGCGGCAGCTGTACACCTGGCACAGGCCGGACAGACGGTGTTGCTGCTGGAAAAGGAAGCTGCTCTGGGGGGAAAAGCCCAGCATATCAACTGTAAGCAAATAGAGGGAAAGTGTACCCACTGCGGGGCCTGTGCAGTTTTCGAGCTGGTTCACCAGGTCAAACAAAACCATCTGATTGCGGAAGCAGTTAGACAGCAGGTTAAAACGATCAGCAACCAGGGCAAGCTGATTGAAGTTACCGTTGAAAGCCCCAAAGGGAATTGGGTAATAACTGGCAGTGCGGCACTTATTGCTGCCGGACTAAAACCTTATCCGGCGGAAGAAAGGCATGAAACCGGTTATGGAAAACTACCTCGAGTTATAACCGCCCTGGAACTGGAACAGCGAGCCAGGCAGATGGGATCATTATCCTTTTTAGGGAGATCCCCCCGTATAGCGATGGTTCATTGTGTCGGCAGCCGGCAGCGCTATTGTTCGAGGGTATGCTGCCTTTATGGTGCCAAAATCAGCCGTTTGTTGAGTTCATTTATTCCCGAAGCAGCAATCGGTGTTTATTGTCTGGATCGCCAGCATTATCAGCAGGCGTATCAGGCTGAATGGCCGAAAGATATAAACTTCACGGCAGCCATGCCCGGACGGATATACCGGAATCCGGAGGGTGACTGCGTGGTTCGCTGTGAGGATATATTAAGCGGAGCAGTTACCGAGGGTAACTTTGATTGGGTAGTGCTTTGTACCGGACTAGTTCCTGATCCGGCAGCAGTTGCTTTAGGCCGGGGGGCTGGTTTGGGCCTTGACCAATATGGATTTTTAGAAAGATATAATCAGGAAAGAGTTTGGGCGGCTGGCGGGGCGACTGCGCCGCTGTCCTTCTTCGAGTGTATAGAACATGGAATAAGTGCGGCCGGGGAGATACTTTCACTGCTGGAATCGGAGTTTCCGCAGGATACCAGGGGGTAAGTGGGAAAATAAAACTTATTGCAAAATATACTTGCCGGACCAGATATAGCATGTTAACATATAATCTAATTTAATCTTGAAAACGATGAACGGGATACATGCCGCCCCGGGAGTAATGATGAAAACCATGGCTGTGGGTTAAATCATTCGGTTAGCCACCGTTAATTGGCTTCCAAGCTGGATCAGATAAGTTCTGGTCAAGTAGGGTGGTACCGCGGGTAATTAAACTCTCGTCCCTAATCAGGGATGGGAGTTTTTTTATTTTATGGTAACGAGAAGGTTAATCTAATGAATAAAGAGAAATAGGGGTGATAATTATGGAGATTAATGACCTGGAATTGTTAAAACAGTTAGAACATGAGATCAGGCCCAATCTAACCCATCTGGCTACCGTACTGGACACTTCGGAGGAAGATGTTTCCCAGCGGATTAGGACCTGGGAGCAAGCACATATAATTAATGGTTATTCGGCCATTATCGATTGGGAGCAGATAGACTCACCGCTCGTTAGAGCCTTAGTAGAAGTGAAAGTAAATCCTGAACCGGAAGTAGGATTTGACCGTATCGCTCAACGGATTGCAGTTTGGGAAGAGGTGGTTGATGTAATCCTGACCAGCGGTACCTATGATTTGCTGGTTACGGTTGAAGGTACTGATATGAAACAGGTTGCGGCATTTGTAGCCCAGAAGCTGGCTGCCTTAGAGGCTGTTCAGAGCACAGCCACCCATTTTGTTCTTAAGTATTATAAAAGAGATGGGTTTGTCTGCAGCCAAAAAGAAAATGATCATAGGTTGGTGATTCAATTATGAGGCAGATTCATGAATTTTTAACCCCGGCAGTAATCAGCATCCCACCCTCAGGAATAAGGAAATTTTTTGATCTGGTTATGCAAACCAAGGGAGTCGTTTCCCTGGGAGTAGGGGAACCCGATTTTGTAACCCCCCGCCATGTACGGGAGGCTTGTTATCAATCACTGGAACGAGGCTATACCAACTATACCTCGAACCTGGGCATGATCGAACTGCGTACCGAAATCGCTGCCTATATGCAGCGGGGATTTAATCTCAGCTATGATCCGGAAACGGAAATTGTTGTTACCACTGGTGTCAGTGAGGCTTTTGACCTGGCTATCCGAGCTCTGGTGGGGCCCGGGGACGAAGTATTGGTACCGGATCCCTCATATGTTGCCTATGCCCCGTGTGCAACCCTGGCGGGCGGTGTCCCAGTATTTCTGGCTACTCATGCCCGTGATGATTTTCGCCTGCAGCCGGAAGAGCTGGAAAGAAAGATAACCCCCCGCTCGAAAGTACTTATTTTGCCATATCCCAATAATCCAACCGGCGGCATCATGGGGGAAGCTGATTTAAAGGCTCTTGCCGAGGTAATAGTTAAGCATGACCTGATAGTGATATCCGACGAGCTTTATGGGGAATTAACCTATGGACAAAAGCATTTCTCGATAGCTTCTTTGCCGGGCATGATAGAACGTACGGTGGTTTTAAACGGTTTTTCCAAGGCTTTTGCCATGACCGGCTGGCGTGTGGGTTATGCCTGCGGTCACCATGATCTGATCAATGCAATGAATAAGATTCATCAATATACCATGCTCTGTGCCCCAATCATGGCGCAGATGGCGGCGATTGAAGCGCTTAAAAATGGAGAAGAACCGATGCGTGAAATGGTTGCTGATTATAATCGGCGCCGTCAGATTATCACCAGTGGTCTGAAACAGATTGGGATGCCTTGTTTTGAGCCCCGCGGTGCTTTTTACTGCTTCCCCTCCATCGAAGCAACTGGAATGAGCAGTGAACAATTTTGTGAGGCCTTATTACAAGAAGAAAAGGTGGCGGTCGTGCCCGGTACCGCATTTGGACCCAGCGGGGAAGGATTTGTCCGTATGTGTTATGCCGCATCGGTTGATAATATTGGAACAGCTTTGGAACGAATGGGAGATTTTATAAATCGCAACCATAAGTGACGAAATCGGACATATTTGACGACAAAGGGGAGTTACCTTTCTGGCCTTTAAAACCTGTTTCCGGCCGGGAGGTAACTCTTGGATTAGCTGGATATTTTAAATGTCTGAAAAACGCAGATGGAGGTGTTGTGTCAAATAATATTGCGAAAATCTTTTAAAGGATAAAAGGGTTGACGGCGAGAAAAGTTTTATACATCCAGGAGTTTTCAAAAAAAGATGAAAACCCTATTAAAACACGCTGCAAGGAGGGAGACAATGTTTGAACTAAACGCAGGTGAACTGGCTGTTCTTAACCGTTATGCCATACTTAACCCCCAAAAACAAACGGAGGTGTTGTCCTACCTGGATTACCTGCTTTTTGGTCAATATCGCGAGGAAACCGTGAGGCATGTCCTTGGCAATCCCTTTTTGCTCAGCGGCTTGTCCCAGGTTTATCAAATATGCCAGCGGGAAGATATAGGCTGGGATGAAGTAAGCGCCAAAGTACGTCAGCTCAAATATATGTACTATCAGTTACTGGAGCAGGTGGACAACAAATATCAGGAACTTTTAAGCTGCCAGGGTGGGGATACCGTAGTCAGGGATTTTGGGTGTTATAATTTTACTGCTTTATTGGAAGCGGTGACTGAACAAAAAGCGGCTGATGTACTCAGCCAATTGGAAGATATGATCAGCTTGTTACAAAAGTATCGTAAAAAGAGCGAGCTGTGCCGTATTGTCGCTGTCTAATATAAATTAGATTATAATAGAGAGATAGATTTAACGAATTGAGATTGGTGGGGATTCAATTGAAAATCCGATTTCTGGGTGCGGCGCAGACGGTTACTGGTTCGTGCTATCACCTGCAGACTGAAAATGCCAGCTTTTTAGTTGATTGTGGTATGTTTCAGGGCAGTAAACAACTTAAAGAACGTAACTACGGACCATTACCGATTAATCCCGGACAGATAGACTTTATAATACTGACCCATGCTCATATCGATCATATCGGGTTACTGCCGAAATACTATGCTCAGGGATTCAAGGGTAAGGTGTATTGTACTTCGCCCACAAAAAAGCTGGCCTCAATACTCCTGCCTGACTCCGCCCATATTCAGGAAATGGAAGTTGAACGCAAAAACCGCAAGCTGGACCGCGCTGGCATGCCCCTATTAACTCCGATTTACACTGTAGCCGATGCTGAGAACAGCCTGCAGCTTTTCGAAACGGTAAATTATAACCAGGTAATGGATTTAGCTCCGGGAGTCAGGGTATCCTTCCGTGACGCCGGTCATATCCTGGGATCAGCCTCCGTGGAAATATGGCTGACCGAGGGCGAAACTACAACTAAAATGGTATTCTCCGGCGACCTGGGCAGCCCTAACCAGCCGGTTATCCGCGACCCCGAATACATTGACAGTGCCGATTATGTTTTAATGGAATCTACCTATGGTTCACGGCTGCGGGAACAAAACCGCTCCCGGCGCGATGAACTGCTGGATATCATAAATTTTACGATGAAAAAGGGCGGGAATCTGGTTATTCCTGCTTTTGCCGTTGAGCGCACCCAGGACTTGTTGTATGATTTATCTTTGTTAATAGCGGAAAACAAATTAAAAATACAGCCCACCGTGTACATAGACAGTCCTTTGGCGGTAGCAGCTACCAGGATTTTTGAAGAGAGTCCGGAGTTTTATGATGATGAGACCCGTGCCTTGATCAACCAGGGGACTTCGCCATTCAGAATGCCTAATCTAAAGTTTTCAGTCAGTAAAGAAGATTCAATGCAGCTCAATAATCTGGCCGGGGGAGCAATTATCATATCGGCCAGCGGTATGTGTGATGCCGGACGCATCAAACACCACTTAAAACATAACCTTTGGCGGGCCGAGTCAACCGTTTTATTTGTAGGTTATCAGGCACAGGGTACTCTGGGGCAGCGCATTCTTGCCGGGGAGAAAACTGTAACTATCCATGGCGAGGAAGTAGCAGTCAAGGCGGATATACGTCGTATCGAGGCTTATTCGGCACATGCTGATCAAGCTGGCCTGATGAGCTGGGCCCGGGGTTTTAAAGGAAAAGCCAGTCGTTTTATTCTGGTGCATGGCGAACCAGAAAGCCAGCAGGTACTGGGGGATATGCTCCGCCGGGAATTCGGTTTTAATGTTTCCATTCCCGGCTGGTTGGAAGAGATGGAACTAACCCCCGGAGTGACTGCACAAGCTAAGGCTCCGGCAATAGAGTTAACTCCGGCTGCCCCGCTGGCAGTAGCCAATCGGACTGACGAGCTTCAGGCCGAGGAAGTTTATCTTAATGCTCAGCTGGCCTTAACCCGACTCTATCGAAGCAGTTTGGAAAAGGGCGATGTGGCCGGGTTTATCAGTAAGCTCCAAAAGGTAATGGAAGGCATGCAGGCATAAGATCTAATAACAATATTAATGACCCCCCTTGATCAGGGGGGTCATTATTTTTATACCTGTTTGGCTATGGCATGGACCGCCTTAACCACAGTTTCAATATCTGCTTTGGTGGTAAACAAGCCGGGGCTGAAGCGGCAGGTACCCCTTTCCAGGGTACCAATAGTTTGGTGGGCCAGTGGGGTGCAGTGCAGCCCGGAACGGGTTATAATGCCAAATTCATGATCAAGATAAAGGCTGAGCTCGCCGCAGTCCATACCATCAACATTAATTGATACTACCGCAGTTTGCCGCTCGCTGTTGCGGGGACCGTAGATAATAACCCCGGGGATTTCATCGAACCCGGTCAGCAGATAATCAGTCAGCATTTGCTCATGAGCGCGTATGTCAGCCAGACCGTGTTCCCTGATGTACTTTATCCCTGCTCCCAGGCCAGCTATCCCGGGGCCGTTCTGGGTACCGCTTTCATAACGGTCGGGGAGTACTGATGGCTGTTCCAGCAGATTGGAGAGAGAACCCGTACCTCCCTCTTTAAGCTGACGAACCTCGATTCCGGGGCGAATATATAGACCACCAGTTCCCTGTGGCCCCAAAAGACCTTTATGACCGGTAAATGCTAAGAGATCAATATTATCCCGCTCCACATCTATGGGTAATACTCCGGCTGTTTGGGCGCTGTCTACCATAAACGGTATTCCATGTTCATGGGCAATCTTTCCGACTTCGGTAATCGGCATAATGGTTCCGACCAGATTGGAAGCATGCATCATCACAATGAGGCGGGTGTTCGATTTAATCGCCTTGGCGGTGTCTTCCGGATTGAGAGAACCATCGGGAGCGCAGCCAACTATGGTGAGTTCCACGCCATGCTGCTGCAGTACATGTAAGGGCCGGGCCACTGAGTTGTGTTCCATGCTGGTAGTAATAACATGATCACCGGCTGAAACCAGGCCCTTTATCCCTAGATTTAGTGCCTCTGTCACGTTGGGGGTATATACTATTTGGCAGCTGTCCTGGATATTAAACAGCTGAGCCAGGGATTCACGGGTATCAAGAAGTACCATCCCGGCTTCCAGCGTGCGTTTATTACTGCCGCGGCCTGGATTGGCACCCAGGTTGCGGTTAAAGTTATCAATTGCCTGGTAGACGGCTTCAGGTTTGGGCCAGGTGGTGGCGGCGTTATCCATGTAAACAACGTTCATACTGATGCTCCTTATTACCAAGTCAGCAGTAGACTTTGTCACTGCGGGCACGTGATGACATCTTAAATATTTTCTACAATGATAACATTTTTATCAAATGGTACCCATGATAATTACTTAGCAGGTCTTGTTCCATTTACCTTCGTGGTGCGGCAAAGGTACCACACGTTCAATATGAACTCCGCAGGCGGTGATTACCAGTTCGGCAGCAGGCAAATTTTCAGTGGTTACCCGAAGAGACATGCCGCAGCAGCTGCTGGCTGCCCGCGGGGTGGGGGAAACCGCACAGTTTACGCCGGCTTCCCGCATGGCCTTCAAGAGCCGTAACCCTTCGTGGTGATTCGAAAACGTTATATAGTAATCAATAGGATAAGAAGCAGTCATTACTTTCTTATCATCTCCAAAAAAGCCTCAATACGAGTACGCAGTTGTTCAAAATCCTGCTCGGAATAATCGGTTTCCAGATGCAGGAATGGAATATGGGCTGCTTTCATAGCCTGATTGACCAGATAACTTTCAGTAGCATAGGTATTACAGAATTGCAGGTTAAAATCAATAACTCCATCCACATTATATTCCTTAACCAAACGCAGAATATCATCTATTCGTCCGGGATTGGGGGTAAAACAGGCACAATTGATATTCATATAACGCTCAGCCAGCGATTTGATCTGATTATCCAGGCTGGATGCTTCTTCGTTTACCAGGTTTTCAAAATAGCGGGTCCCGGTGCAGCTTTCTTCTACCACCACCACTGCACCCGAAGTTTCGATTATATGGTGCAGTTTCCAGTTGGGAATGGCCATGGGAGTTCCGGTAATCAATATTCTAGGCGTTTTATCTGGGAAAACACCTTCATGGTTAGCAATCCGGGTCTCTAATTCATCGCACAGAGCATTAGTCTGGGCAATAAAACGACTGGGATCATCATAAAATGCTATCTGGGTAATAAGCAGGCAATCCTTGCCGCTGATAGGAACCGGGTCATTTTTACGGGTGCTATATAACCTCTGCAGAGCCATCCGCTTCTGATTAATCAACTGAATGCTATCGGCAAGAGCGGGGGCGGTTACTTTATTGCCGGTTACTTCCTGTACGGTCTGCATCAGTATCTTGATTTCGTCTTCCCAGTTGGCTACATCTTTGGCCCGCTTCATCTGGGGCAGATCCATAACATGTACCGGAACATCCTGGTTCAGGATTTCCCAGGCTTTTTTCTTGCCGTCACAGGTGGTCTCTCCGATATACATATCGGCAATCCGGAAGAAGGGGCAGGTTTTTTCCAGGCGCGCACCAACTGAAGCCTTTATTAGCGGACAGGTGTTGGCAGGCAGTACCTTTTCCCCGCCCGGAACCCAGAACTGTGAACCGCCGCACAGACCTGTGGCAATAGCACCCGAAGCGATAATCACCTCATCGGGAACATAGACACAGAAGGTGCCAAAAACCTTACCGCCCTTTTTCTGGTGTTCCACCAGTTCAGCCGGCCTTACACCGTGAATCTCCGCTACTACAAAATCATAGTAATCCATACCCTGGGGGCGGTTTTCCTGTGTAAGGTATACAGCGCCAAAAGCCTGGGGCAAAGCTTCGCATAACAGATCATGATTGACCAGATCCATGCCTAACTCTTCCCACATTTTACGATAATCAGCCATTTGATTTCCTCCCATATTAAAGCTATATAACAACCTAGCGGGTGTTACCAAGATCATGTGCGATAAGTGCTGCCCCCAGAGCACCGGCGATTTGGCAATCAGACGGTACTAATACTGGAATTTGCAGTATTTTTTCCAATGCTTGACGCATACCCTCATTTCTGGCTACCCCTCCCGTGAAGGTAACTTGATGGATAGGATGCAGCTTTTGCGCCATAGTGCCTATGCGACGGGCTATAGCCTGATGAAGGCCGGCGACAATATTCCCCGGTGGCTGGCCCTGAGCCAGGAGCCCAATGACCTCTGATTCAGCGAAAACCGCGCACATGCTGTTAATCATAAGTGGCTGGCATTCTCTGGAGGTTTTAGCCAGTTCACTGACATCGAGGCCCAGTGCAGCTGCAGTTACCTGTAAGAACCGACCGGTTCCGGCGGCACATTTGTCATTCATAAGGAAGTCGGTAACCTGGCCCCGGGGGTCAATTTTGATAACTTTACTGTCTTGACCGCCAATATCAATAACTAAATCACTGCCAGATACCAGAGCGGCTGCACCCCGAGCATGACAGGTAATCTCAGTAACCGTTTTATGAGCCATTGGCAGGGCCACCCGACCGTATCCGGTGCCGACCACATAATTTATGCCCTTAAGGGTATATCCACTTTGATTAAGGAGTAAGCTGCAGGCCTCTTGGCCGGCCTGTCGGGGGCTATGGCCTGTGGGAACGATAATACAAAACTGCTGATTATCTGTTAACAGGACGGCTTTGGTAGATATGGAGCCTACATCAATTCCTAAGACTGACATTTGTATTAAAACCCTTCGTTAAAAATTAAAAGTAATTTACCTGTAATAACAAATCGTTATTAACTGTAATACCTAAAATAATCGTCATAACAGCCTCTCAATATAATAATAGTTTATAATAACAATAACATAATTATATAACAGTATGCGGTACATTAGATAGTGAGAATGCAAAAGAAAATAATACAGAAAATGACCTTCAGGTATCCTGGGGGGAGAATTTTGAGATCAGGAAATGTTTAAAAATACCAGAGCCATATATTATTATTAAAAGTAAGCCCCAGATCAAACTGACCTGGGGGTAAGTTGTTGTCACTTAAGGCCCTGTGTTATAATTTTTGAACCTGGTAGAACGGATAGATGTAATACGTAAGTGATTTAAGATAAGAACAGTGGGGGAGATGGATGGTAGAGGGTGAATTAGTTTTTGAGGTTTTCCGCTGGGGATTTGTACAGATACCGGCGGTAATTTATTTTTATGCGGGTGAATTAGGATTAGATGCCGAGGACTTGGGTATCATGGGAGCGTCCTTTCTGGCTTTGTCCCGCCGCTCCAGCAATTTGCTGGTCGATCAGGTGACTCTGGGTCAAATGGCAGAATGTTATCCGGGCTTGAGTAAAAGCAAATTATTGCGCCGTATCAGCCGCTGGGAAGGTCTGGGGTTGGTACAGGCAGAACCAGTCGGGGATAAAGAATGGCAAATGCGGGCTATCAGTCTGACTCCTCTGTTTGGTCGTTTGGCCGAACTGCTCTGCCGTGATAATCAGGTACTGGCTGAGAACGCTGCCGGTACCGACAAGCATATCAAGGAATTAGAAGCCCAGGTTGCCGAATATGAACAAAGAGTAAAACAGCTGGAAGAGCAGATGGTTGAACAGGATAAAGCCGTGGTAACTCTGGCTGGCGATGATTACCGCCAGGTGGCTGATTTTATTGCTAAAAAGACCGGAAATCTATTATCGGGGCGGATGGCCAGGGAATTACGTAAATGGGTGGAAGAGATGGGTTTCGAAAAGGAATTCCTGCTGGCCATGCTGGAACTGTGTGTGGAACGGGATATCAACAATCCCCGGGAGATTACGGCCATAGCACGCGGGATCAAGGATACCGGGATTTCCAACCTGGAGGGTATGGAAGCCTATTTTAAGCGATTGGTGGATAATGAACCCGCTCATAAACGCTTATATCAATTTGACCCGGAGATTAATGAGTTTGCTGCCGTTGTAGGTATTGACATGGGAGCGGAAGCCCGCCGCCGGATGTATTATAAATGGCGCTATGACTGGCAGTTCTCACCGGAAATGATTGTTAAGGCCGGGGAAATCATGAGTCAGCGTACCCGCAATGGTGGATTGGAATATGTTGATACCGTGTTAGCTAACTGGCGTACTAAAAATATAAAAACCCGGGCGGAAGCCGAAGATGAGTTACAGGCTTTCAAGCGCAGCCGCGAAAGAAAAGTAATCGATGACCGGGGAAACAAAAAGAATACCGAGGACAAACAGATTTATGTCGCTCCTACGGTATTAGAAAAACTGAAATCTGGCGTGTAAACAGGAGAGTATAGATGGAAACGATCCGCATGGTCGAAGAGGAATATTTATTTGATCTGGAGAGTGAGCGCCGGGTTTTGTCGGCTATGGTGCATTCCACTGAAGCCTGTGTGGAAGCTTATCAAACTCTGACCCGGGATGATTTTTATTATCCCCGGCATCAAACCATATTTGAGCTGATCAGCAATCTTTTCGAGCGCGACATCCAGCCTACCTATGTGGAATTACTAAAGGAAGCCCAGGTATTAGATATATTCTCCACTCCCCAGCAGTTGGAGGAACTGCGTTACATAGTAGAACAGTATATTATCGAGGAAAATATCGGCTACTGGCTGAAGCGTATCCGGGATAAATCACGTTTGCGCAAGTTTGAGCGCTTTCTGCGCGTGAGTTATCAAACTTTAAACCAGGCTGCCCAGGATGACCTGGATGTAGAATCTACACTGATGAAAGCGGAAGAAGAGCTCACTAATCTTACCGCTCTGGAAATGGACGATATTATTGATGACCCCCAGGGGCTGGCCACTTTGGGATATGCCGAAGTGGAAAGGCGCTTCCTCCGTTATAAGGATATTAAAGAAAAATATCGGGGGGTCATCCCCCTGGATGGACTTCCGACCGGTTTTGAGAACCTGGATAATATTACTCTGGGGTATAAACCGGGCGACTTGGTAATTCTGGGTGCCCAGACCGGTCACGGCAAGACTGCCTTTGCCCTTCATACTGCCGGAGAGATTGCCGTACGCCAGCGCCTCCCGCTGCTCTATCTAAACACGGAAATGAGCCGGGTGCAGATTGCTCTGCGCTGGGGGTCAATTCTTTCGCAGGTGGAACAGGAAAAAATCAGGCGCGGTGATATGACCGAGACGGAGTTGTCTCGAACTTTGCAGGCCTACTCCCTGCTGCGGGAAAGCGGTTTTTATTCCTACCCCTGCCCGAATCTGACCCAGGAGGTTGCGATTTCTGTGGCAAGACGATTTAAGGTTCAGCATGATATCAAAATGATGATTGTTGACTATGTAGGGCGGATGGATAAGGTGGGAGGCAATCTGCAGGAATGGCAGGTTTTGGAGCAGATCGTAAAGACACTGAAAATGTTAGCCCAAAACTTAAACATTGCAGTAATGTGTCTGGTGCAGCTGAATGAAGATGGTACCCTGCAGGGTGCGCGGCGTATGAAAAACGAATGTGATCTTTTATTAAAACTGGAACCCATCCCCAAGGATGAATATCTGGAAAATGAAGAATTGAAGAAATACAAGGAAGCAAATTATTATCTGTTTATAGATAAAAACCGCGATGGCGTGGGTGGAGTGCGTATTCCCATCATGTTTGATAAGGCCAGACAAACCCTGCGTGACGCTGAAAGGGTGGCCCTATAGGATGTATTCATTCACCGAACGTAAACTTTTAGATGATGTGGTAACGGCCATATTTAAGCTGAAAGCCCGTGACCGGCTAAATGATGCGGAATCTGCCCAGCTGTTGGTTTTAACCCGAATGGCTGAGTCAGGAGAACAGCCCTCCTTATTTAATGCCCTGCGGCAGGCCTTGGTTAAGCCGGGCATTGGTCAGGAGGACACGGAAATCCGTGCGCTGATTGTTCAAACCCTGTTATCTTCGGATTTATATAATCAGGAAGATGTAAAGCTATTGGAGAACGTGATTAATGAATTACTGGAGGGAGCTTCTTCATAGCTGCCTTTTTTATTTTTTATAAGGGGGTTCTTAAAAATGCCCACTGATTGGTTTACTGAAGTTAATAATCCCAATTATCAAGTGAGCTGGAAAGTAAAACAGGTGCTGCATGAGGAGAACACCCCTTATCAGCATCTTCAAATTTTAGATACCGAACAATGGGGAATTACCCTGGTTCTTGACGGTGCCATTCAGACCACGGAAAAGGATGAGTATACCTATCATGAAATAATGGTTATGGTGCCAATGATGAGTCACCCGGCACCGGAGCGGATACTCATAATTGGCGGTGGTGACGGCGGAGTCTTGCGGGAAGTGCTGCGCTTTCCACAGGTTGCCGAGGTCCATCTGGTGGAAATAGATGAACGGGTGGTAATTAACTGCCGCCGCTATTTGCCCTCTATCGCCTGTGGTTTCGATGATCGCCGAACCCGGGTTATTTATGGTGATGGGCTGGAGTATGTTAAAGAATATGATCAATATTTTGATTTGGTATTTGTAGATTCCTGCGATCCCGTCGGGCCGGCTGTCCAGTTATTCAGTGCCAGTTTTTACAGTGATGCTGCCAAGTGCATGCGCAATGATGGCATGTTGATAGTCCAAAGTGAGTCTCCTTTGTATTATAGTGAGGTTTTTAAATCGGTATATGACAATATGCGGCCGGTTTTCAAGCTGGTCAGACCATATCTGACTTGTGTACCAACTTATGTAAGCGGATATTGGTCTTTTACCTGTGGCAGCAATGGTGCAGACCCGGTTAAAATAGCCAGTGACAGGCCTGTACCGGATGGTTTAAAATATTACAATGAGGCTTTGCATCAGGCCGCCTTTGCGCTGCCGACAACGGTAACCCGACTTCTGCAGCGGAGCTGATAACAGCCCCCAGGTTAGTACGGTAGGTAGGGTCTTATTTCGTTTTGATCAGTAGGGTAGGATGGAAGTTTATTCAGATTGAGTTTGGTTAGCCATACCGTTATATACCCACCCGGGTTAAACCTACCGCCAATCCCTGCAGTTGTTCTGATAATTGAATGAGCTGACCGGGTTATAGGTGCCAGATTATTGGTACTGCTTTAGCTTGGTCAAGGAAGAACGGATGGGAGTGTATCGATTATGATTTGGAATCCGCAAATGGAATGCCTGCCCCATGAACAGATGACCAAGCTGCAGCTTAAACGGCTTCAGCAGACTTTAACCTGGGTTTATGAGCGGGTTCCTTTTTATCGGCAGCGGATGGACGACATTGGATGCCAGCCCGGTGATGTTAAGAGCCTGGAGGATCTGGCGAAATTTCCTTTCACCGTTAAGAATGACCTGCGAGATAATTATCCTTATGGGCTGTTTGCTGTTCCTTTATCTGATGTCGTAAGACTACATGCCTCATCCGGAACCACTGGTAAACCGATTGTGGTAGGTTACAACCAATATGATTTAGATGCCTGGTCAGAGAATATTGCCAGAATTGTAACTATGGCCGGGGTAACCCGCGATGATGTTGCGCAAATTGCATTTGGCTATGGACTTTTTACCGGGGCTTTTGGTTTGCATTATGGACTGGAAAAGGCTGGAGCGACCGTGATACCCATTTCGGGCGGCAACACCGAACGCCAGTTAATGATTATGAAGGATTTTGGCACCACTACCCTGATTTCTACTCCTACCTATGCCCTGCATATGGCGGAAGAGGCTCTGGCTATGGGGATTAACCCCCGTGATGACCTCAAGGTACGCTGGGGTTTATTTGGCGGCGAAGCCTGTTCCGAGGAATACCGCAAACAAATTGAGGAATTATGGGGCATGGTAGCCACTGATAATTATGGTCTATCCGAGGTGGGTGGGCCGGGAATGTCCGGTGAATGTCTAATGATTAACGGACAGCATATCAATGAAGACAGCTTTATCGTGGAAATCCTGGATCCCCAGACTTTTGAACCGGTAGAGCCGGGACAGCTGGGTGAAGTGGTTATTACCACTATCAATCGGCAGACCATACCCATGATCAGATATCGGACTAAAGATATCAGCAGCATCAACTATGAGCCCTGTGCCTGTGGACGAACCACTGCTCGGCTTTCCAAGATCACTGGCCGGACTGATGATATGCTGATTATTCGGGGGGTAAATGTCTTCCCATCCCAGATTGAATCGGTGATTATGGAAGTTGAGGGTCTCGCTCCTCACTACCAGCTGATTGTTACCCGCAAAGGTTATCTGGATAATGTTGAAGTTCAGGTCGAAATCTCCCCTGATGTGTTTGTTGATGATTATGGGAGATTAGAAGAAATAGAGGATAAATTAAAACAAAACCTGTTCAGGGTTTTGAATATACATTTAAAGACTAAATTACTCGAAGCTGGCAGTATTGAACGCACTGCCGGAAAGGCAAAGCGCGTTATTGATCTTAGAAAATGAGGTGAAGAAGTTGGGGAGCAAATTGATGTTGGGGAACGAGGCAATAGCTGCCGGCGCTTTTGATGCCGGAGTAAAGGTGGGAGCTGCTTATCCAGGAACCCCCAGCACCGAAATCATGGAGAACTTTTCCCGTTATACCGAGGTGTATGCCGAATGGGCACCTAATGAAAAAGTAGCTATGGAAGTGGGCTGCGGGGCTTCAATTGCCGGAGCACGTACCCTGGTAGCCATGAAACATGTAGGGGTTAATGTAGCGGCTGATCCCCTTTTTACGTTTGCCTATACCGGAGTTAACGGCGGTCTGGTTATCATCAGTGCTGATGACCCGGGGATGCATTCTTCGCAAAATGAGCAGGATAACCGTGGTTATGGTATTTTTGCCAAATTACCAGTTATCGAGCCTTCCGATAGTCAGGAAGCCTATGATTATATCCGTATGGCCTATGACCTGTCAGAAACTTTTGATACTCCGGTAATGTTTCGTATTACTACCCGGCTGGCGCATGCCCAGGGGTTGGTTAACAGTTCTGAACCTAAAGAGCCGGTTCTTAAAGATTATAAAAAAGACCCGGCTAAGTTTGTAATGCTGCCGGGATTTGCCAGAGCCCGCCATCTAGAAGTAGAAAAGCGGATGACGGCTTTACGGCAGTTCGCAGAAAGCACGCCTTTGAACCGGATTGAATGGGGCGACCGTAAGATTGGAATTGTGACTTCCGGGGCAGCTTACCAGTATGTTCGTGAGGTTATGCCCGAAGCGTCGGTACTCAAGCTGGGCCTAACCAATCCGCTGCCGGTTGATATGATTAAAGAGTTTGCTGCCGGAGTAGAACGCCTGGTGGTAGTTGAAGAACTGGAGCCCGTTATTGAACAGCATATCAAAGCGATCGGGATCAAGGTTCAAGGAAAGGATATCTTCCCGATTACCGGTGAATTTACTCCTGAGCTGGTGGCCAAAGTATTGCTGGGGATAGACGCTGTAACCGCGTATCCGCTGGATAATCCGGTTACACCGAGACCTCCGCTGCTTTGCCCGGGATGCCCTCATCGGGGGGTATTCCATACCCTGAAAAAGAAACGCCTGGTGGTAGCCGGGGATATCGGCTGTTATACGCTGGGGGCCATGAAACCGCTGGGTGCCATGGATTCATGTATATGTATGGGCGCTTCCATCGGTACAGCCATGGGAATGGAGAAAGCCCGGGGTGCTGAATATGCCCGTAAAGTTGTGGCGGTAATCGGTGATTCCACTTTTGTACATTCTGGTATCACCGGGCTGGTTGATATGGTTTACAACCGAAGCCACGGTACGGTAATGATTCTTGACAACAGCACTACAGCCATGACCGGCCATCAGGAACATCCTGGTACCGGCCGCACTATCACCAAAGAGGAGACCAACCGGCTGGATTTGATCGGGCTGATTACCGCTATCGGAGTAAAACATATTCAGGTGGTCAACCCATTGGATTTGAAAGCCCTGGAAGCGGCCATAGACGCTGCGGTTAACCATAATGATGTTTCAGTGATTATTGCCAAGCACCCCTGTGCCCTGTTATCCAAGCATAAAGCAAGCCGGATGATGGTTGATCAGGAACTGTGCAACGGCTGCAAAACCTGCATTCGGGTAGGATGTACCGGGATTGCCTGGGACGAAGAACTGAAAAAGGCCTACGTTAAGCCAAGTTTGTGTATCGAATGCGGATTGTGCCCGCAGGTGTGCAAACAGGATGCTATAGCGGTAAAGGAGGGTTAATGATGAGCGAGGTTACGAATATCCTTATTACCGGCGTCGGCGGCCAGGGTACCCTCCTAACCAGCCGGGTTATCGCCCAGGTGGCTTTGGATATGGGATATGATGTTAAAGTATCCGAAGTTCATGGCATGGCACAAAGAGGCGGCAGTGTAGTATCAGAGGTGCGGTTTGGAAGTAAGGTTTATGCCCCGATCATTAAACTGGCTGATGCTGATTACCTGTTGGCTTTTGAAAAGTTGGAAGCTGCTCGTTACTTGCCGTATCTTAAAGAAGGCGGTACCCTGATTATTAACGATGAACGCATTGACCCGTTGCCGGTGATGAGCGGTGAGACCAGTTATCCCAGTGCCATAGCCGATGAAATGCTGAACAAGGTCAGTAATTCTCTGCTGATGCCAGCTACGAAAATGGCAGTCGAATGCGGCGATGTTCGGACTGCCAATATGGTATTAATGGGAGCTCTGGCCACGGCGATGCAGGCTCCCTGGGAAATGGTAATAAACGCTGTAAAGACCAAGGTTCCGGCTAAAGCGGTCGAGGTCAATCTGCGTGCCGTAGAACTGGGGCGCACCTTTTATCTGGCCAGGTAAGCAGTGAAGCTTAGACTAAAACTATATAATACTGAAAAAAGGAGTGAGCGGGGTGGCACTCAATGATAGAGCAAGACCGCAGGTATTTGATTTAAAGCCATATGTCCCGGGGAAACCGATTTCTGAAGTGAAACGGGAACTGGGTATTGATGAAGTAATAAAACTGGCTTCTAACGAGAACCCGTTAGGACCATCTCCCAAAGGCAAGGAAGCTGCACATCGGGCAGTTGATGATTTAATGCTCTACCCGGATGGCAACTGTTATGAGCTGAAACAGACATTGGCAAGCTATTTTAAGGTCAGTGAAAAACAGCTGTTAATCGGTAATGGATCTGATGAGATATTAAAGCTGCTGGCGGAGACATTTCTAAATGTTGGTGACAATATCGTATGTGCAACGCCGTCTTTTTCAGAGTATGAATTTGTGGCCGGGGTTATGGGTGCTGAAATCCGTATGGTACCGGTCAATAATTTCCGGCTCGACCTCCCGGCGATGTTAGCCCAGGTCGATGCCAAAACCAAGATGTTTTTTGTCTGCAACCCTAATAACCCGACCGGGACCATATTGTACAAAGATGAATTAGATGAGTTAATGGCGAAAATACCGGCTTCAGTACTGGTTATTTTTGATGAAGCATACTATGAATATGTGGAAGATGAGCGTAATCAGACCGGGCTTAGTTATTTAGCAGCCGGCTACCCGAATGTAGTGGTTCTGCGTACCTTTTCCAAAATCTACGGCCTGGCTGGGCTGCGGGTCGGTTACGGTATTTCAACCGAAGAAGTGGTAGATTTAGTAATGCGGGTAAGAGAGCCGTTCAACGTTAATTTGATGGCTCAGGAAGCAGCCGTTGCCGCTATAGGTGATGATGATCATGTAAAACGCAGCTGTGCCAATAACTCTCAGGGCAAGAGTTACCTGTATCGTGAATTTGATAAATTGGGATTTACTTATGCACCGACAGAAGCCAATTTTATACTGGTTGATGTGGGACGTAACTGTCAGGAGGTTTTTACCGGCCTCTTAAAGCAGGGGGTCATTGTACGGACTGGTAACATTTTTGGCGCTGATTTTGTCAATTATATACGAGTTACCATTGGTACTCCGGAACAAAATGAGCGGTTTATCAAAGCCTTGAAAGCCGTTTTGGAGGTTTAACGAGCAGAAATGACGGTGGTGTTTGAGGAGGCCTACTACAGCCCTCAGGTGGAGGAAAGACTGGCCAAGGCATTGGAACAATGCCTGCCGTTTCGTCAAGATGTAGTTTTGGTCTGCATCGGCACCGATAAAAATCTGTTAGACTGCTTGGGACCGATGGTGGGCACTATGCTGGTATATACGCTCCCCGCTCTTAAATTGTACGGAACCCTGGATGCCCCTTTACATGCGCAAAACCTGCCCCGCTTATTGAAAGATATCCGCAGCAAGCATCCGGAAGCAATAGAAGTTGCGATTGATGCTTCGGTGGGCAGCCGGGAGCAGGTAGGAATTATTAAAGTGCGGCAGGGGGGAATAATCCCCGGTAAAGCCATGGCCCGTCAGCTTCCGGAGGTAGGTGATCTGGCCATTACCGGAGTGGTGACCACTAAAGCCATCAGCAACCGAAGTGGGATTTTTCAGGATGGCAGTATAACCCCGGTTTTCCATATGGCCAGGACCATAAGCCAGGCTTTGCAGATTTGGTACGACAGGGAAATGGATCCATCCAGAACAGGTATTTAAGATATTGAAAACGGCCTTGGGCTCAAGGTCGTTATTTCTTTTTATCCCAGGTCTTCCTGGCCGCAGCCAGGATCCAATTTAATTAAGTGGAGGAGCATCAGCATTTTTGATCTATTGTAGGAAATAGGATTTGAGACGGTAAAAATTCCATTGTGGCGTTATAAACCCTATCTTTAATGACATTGGTTCTTTAGATGTATAGTTAACTGGGTTAAGGTGAGAATATTAGGGGATTTAATATGTATTTGCTGCTAAGTAGGATGGTATCATGATAGATTTTGCAAAAATTAAGGTAAACGACAAGATGTGGATCGATCCTCTTCTGGCTGCTGCTGATATGTCCGGCTGCCAGCATAATTTTACCAACCTGTTTGTTTGGTCGAAAATCAATCAATATCAAGTAGGGCGCATTGATGATTACCTGGTGGTAAAGGGTGAACAATCTGATGGCAGACCCTACTATCTTTATCCGGCGGGTGAGGGTGACCCCAAGTCAGTTCTAGAGGCTATATGGCAGGATGCAGCAGACTGCGGCCACAGCTGTATTTTAGCCGGTCTGTCAATTGATAATATGGCTGTGCTTAAACGGCTGTTTCCGAATCGGCTTGAGTATACTGAGCGGCGGGATGCCTTTGATTATGTTTATCTTTTGGACAAACTGGTTACTTTGACTGGCGATAAGAATAAGGCCAAGCGTAATCATGTCAACTATTTCAAAAAGAATATTGAATGGAGCTTTGAACCGATTTCATCACATAATCTCGAGGAATGCTGGGACATGAACAAAGAGTGGTGCCGGGTGCATAGATGCAAGGATGATGAGCAGCTGGCCAATGAAAACTGTGCTGTTAACCGCTGCTTTGATAATTATTATGCACTTGGCCTGGAGGGCGGTTTGCTTCGTTCCGCCGGAAGGGTAATTGCTTTCACCATGGGCGACCGTCTTAACTCGGACACCTTTGATACTCATGTGGAAAAGGCTTATGCTGATATTCGCGGTGCCTATCAAATGATCAACCAGCAATTTGCCGCGATGATACAGCAAAACCATCCCGAGATAGTCTATGTGAATCGGGAAGAGGATATGGGTTACGAAGGATTAAGAAAGGCCAAGTTATCATACCACCCGGATAAAATGGAGGTTAAATACTGGGCGGAATTTGAGCGATAACACCGAATGCCTTCAGCACTATATTGGGGGGCTATCGATTGAGCGAAATCAGATTGGCTAAAGCCGGTGAAATAGCCAGACAGAAGGAAATATGGAAACTTTGTTTCGGAGATCCCGATCAGTACATAGACTTTTTCTATGCCAATCGCTATCACGAACAGGATACGATGGTATTGATTGAGGAAGAAATTATTGTATCTATGTTGACTATGATACCGGTTGAAATAGTTGCCATTAACCAGGAGCACTTACATGCCACTATGCTGTATGCCATTGCTACCCATCCCCAATATCAGCACCAGGG
>JBLNAA010000108.1:0-23613 GCA_050259135.1 Methylocystaceae bacterium
TGGGTGTTACCCAGCATTCTGCCCTGTGGAGCTCCGACTTTCCTCAAGGCCAAATACGACCTTGCGACTATTCAGTTTACTCAGTCCATATATTATATTTTAGTATTATAACCAAAACAAGCGGTAAATAATGTATGTTGAATCGATAAGAAAATGCAATAAAATGTAACTGAGGTAAAATTATGAGAAGCAGGCAGGAAAAAGGCCACTAATATCGAATAATAAGCAGAAGTTACATAAGGTGCATATTATCGGCCTCGGATGCGATATACTCTAATTAATGACCTGGAGGCACTTTTACCGAGAGAAAGATACTGGGAGGTGAGGTTTGCGTGCAGTGGTTGTTCAATCCTTTAGTACAGGTTATACTCGTTTTTTTAGGTATTGTGATTTTTATTAAGTTTAGTGGTTGGGCCAGTAAACAACAGGTGTCAGCTGGATTTAAAAAGGCAGCATTTTGGCTGACTGGATTGGGACTGGTAATTTGTAACGTCATGTATTCTAAAACTGGTGGCCTGGAAACTTTTGAAGTCGGTAAGACGGTGGAAGGTCACGTAGTAATGGGTAATACCGGAATGATTGTTACTCTGGGTATAGCATTGTTCTTAGTATTTCTGTTTACTTATGCCCTGATGGCAGAAGGACCTGAAAGTCCCCAAGCTTAAAAAATGAATTCTAAAGGCGGGCTTGAATAAGCCCGCCTTTTTGCGTGCATAAATGCAGCTGCAGGTTAAAATAAGGGTAGCGTTTAAATTAATTTTGATGGAGTGTATTTGATGGCAATGCCATTAGTTAGGCTTATTCAGGACCAAAAACACATCACCGTCAGTACCCAGACTGGTATTTCCCTGATGGAAATACTGCTGAAGAACGGTTTCGATGTCCCAGGAGAATGTGGTGGCATGGGTACCTGTGGCAAGTGTAAGGTGCAAGTTACGGGGAACAGCTCTGCCGTATCACCAGTTGAAAGGGAGTATTTGACCACCAAACAGATAGCCGCTGGCTGGCGATTAGCTTGTTATGCCCGTGTAAATGATGATTGCCAGGTTGAATTGCTGAATAATCCTAATAACGAGGATAAGAAGGATTTATCCCCCTGTACACCGGAATACCTGGCGGTAGACCTGGGCACCACTTCTGTTGTCTTGGGGCTGCTTGATAGTGATGGACAGATAATAAGCCGCATAGCCGGGGATAACCCACAGTGCCTGTATGGCAGTGATGTTTTAACACGACTGAGCTATGCACTCCAGGGCGATGATAATCGCGATTTATTGCGTCGCCTGGTTATAAATATGATCAACCATTTACTGGCTGGAGTTGATACCAGTCAGGTCAAGGTAATATCAATCGTCGGTAATCCGGCGATGATTCACTTATTCGTTGGTGCTGATATCCGAGGCTTATCGGTTTATCCTTATCGAGGTGAAATCGAAGGACCTATGATGTTGACGGCTAAAGAGGCGGGATTAGAACTGCCGGGCCATATTCCGGTTTATTTGCCTCCGGGAGCAGGGTTATATGTAGGTTCAGATGCCCTGGCTGGAGCGGTAAGCCTCTTGCCGCAGCCTAATTTTCTATTGATTGATTTAGGTACTAATGCCGAGATTATAGCCATGACTGCAGATAAATGGCTGGCCGTATCGGCAGCTGCCGGGCCAGCTTTGGAAGGGGCAAGTATCTATCAAGGGATGAGGGCAGTACCCGGTGCAATTAGTGACGTTGACTATATAGACGGCCAATTAAAGCTACAGGTGATGGCCGGAAAACTTCCGACGGGTATCTGCGGCTCGGGACTGATCAAGGTTATTGCTTTGCTCAGGGAATTCGGGGTTATCGATGATGATGGAATAATCAATACCCAGCCAGCGTTATCGATACCGGTTAGAACCGGCTGCCAGGGACAAGAAGTGATTCTTTACCAGGATCATTATCAAACAGTGGTACTTACTCAAGAGGATGTGCGCCAATTCCTACTAGCAAAAGCAGCCGTCAGGGTGGCGGTTGATACACTGATTAGCCAGCTGCCTGAAGTTAACTGGCAGGCAATCTGCCTGGCCGGGGCTCTGGGCAGCAGTCTTTCATTAAATGCGCTGACTGATCTGGGGGTATTACCCAATATGCCCGGGGTACCATTAATAGCGGTCGGTAATTCTGCGCTGCAGGGCGCGGCTCGTGCCGCCCACGACCTGGCATTTCGTCAACAATTAGAGGCCGCGGCTGTCCAGGTTCAGGTTATCGAACTGGCCAATCAACCAGGGTTTCAGGAGGCATTTTTAAAGCAGCTCAGCCTGGCTTCTTCCTGAATCCAGGTTACTTACCCCAGTAGTCCATGACCAAACCTACGGGAATACTGCGAAAATAGCTGCTTCCAGCTGGCTGGAGGGTACTATGGTCGTTAATATCCTGGTTTAAATCAAGATTATTATCCAGTATGGCCAGCATTCCGGGATAGGATTTAGATTGAGCGGCGTAAGCTATCTGGGCTGCATATATTTCAAGGGCAGCGATAGGAAGCAGGCTGAGGCCTTGAAAACGCTTTTTTAATCGTCCAACGATGGCGGGATCAATGATCGGCCATAGTTGGCAGCCATCTGCTTTAATCAGGGGGGACATACTATTAATCTGGCTTTTGAGAATAGTTTCTACCCCGCGTGAAGGGTCGGCATAGACCAAAGGTATGGGTATTATACTCAGGTTGAGGTTATTCAGGAAGGGGGCAATACTCACATCCGGTGCTGCCGAATCTTCTGGCTGTGGTAAATTGTTCTTAGAACTGATTGGCAGTCGTACCAGTAAGGAAGTGATAGGTTTCTGCCCGGGACCCGAGTGCTCCAGTGCATAAACAGCAGGAGTATCAGCGAGCAGCAGATCCTTCTGCTCCCGCCAACGCTGCAGATATTTTACTGCCCGGCTGGTGGGGTTATTGCTGTCATTATCAGTAGGAAAATTAATTCCCGCATGTAAACGAATCACATTGAGTGGATGTTGGGCATAATACCTGACCTGTTCTTTCTCAGTGATAAACATCGGGGGAGGAGTAGTTATGCTCAAGGGGTTGGCCAGTTTTTCCGGATCAAAGTATAACCCGGCTAGTGGTTCGATTATGGTCATCTAGGCTGCTCCTTCCGTAACTATCTACCTGCTATTATAACCTTTCATGGGTGGGAAGCAGCAACGGCTTGCACTTAGCTGCTGGTAATGTTTAAATGGATTTGGACTGGGGTGATACCATGCTAATTGACTATCACATTCATGCTTTATCCCATGGTGAGTACCAGCCAGATGCCGAATGGTATCGAGAATATCTTCTCCGAGCCGCTGCATGTGGCATAAATGAAATAGGGTTTAGTGAGCATGATGAATATTGGGAACAAGTCAAACCAGAGTCAATCCGCAGGTTGGCTGAACAGGTACCGGCAGTAAAGATAAAAGTCGGCTTGGAAACTGAGTTCCGGCATGCTCAGGATACCCAAATCCAGCAGTTCCTTAAGCGGGGCAGTCTTGATTATGTGATTGGGTCGGTACATTTTCTGGGCGAATGGAATTTTGACCATCCTGATTATAAGGAGCGGTTTGACTGGTATCCAATTGATGAGATTTACCAGCAATATTTTGCTGAACTGTTGGCGATGATTATCAGTCATCAATTTGATATTGTCGGTCATTTAGATCTGATCAAAATCTGGGGCCGTCGTCCCGATAAAAGCATCAGTAGTTATCTGGAACCTTTGTTAGGTAATCTGCGACGGTCAGGCATGGCAATCGAGATAAACAGCGGCGGACTGCGCAAACCAGTACAGGAGATTTACCCGGAGCCAGCGCTGCTGAGTATGCTGTATGCGGCCAATATTCCCTTGACCCTGGGATCTGATGCGCACCATCCTGATCAGGTTGGCTGGGAACTGGACCGCTGTTACCAACTGGCCCGTCAAGCTGGTTACCGAAAGCTGGCAGGCTTTACCGGCCGCCGAATGCAGTTGATAACCATATAGAGAGCCAGGGCTAGCGACAAATAGTATTGATGAAGAGGTACGGCAATAATGAATGATATTGCGATGTTGTTAATTAGTTTAATCATAATTTTGGCCGGGGCTGAAGTTTTTACCAATGGTGTTGAATGGTTGGGGATTAAGCTTAACCTCTCCCATGGGGCGGTGGGAAGTTTATTAGCAGCAGTTGGAACTGCTCTTCCCGAAACTATGATACCGATTATCGCAATATTTCTAGGGGGCAGCCATGCCACAGGCCACGAAATAGGTATCGGTGCTATCCTGGGAGCTCCGCTCATGTTATCCACACTGGCAATGTTGGTAACCGGTGTCGGAGTATTGGCTTTTGCCAGACGCAGAAAGAATGGCTTCGAGGTTAGTGCTGATCCCATGGTAATGAGAAGGGATCTGTCATACTTCCTGCTTTTTTATACTTCCGCGATACTTGCAGGAATATTTTTAACTCCAGCCCCGTTGGCGAAATGGAGGATTCTGTTGGCGGTCTTTTTGGTAGTTGGTTATCTGGCTTATGCCTGGGAAACATTAAACCATCAGGGTGAAGATTGTTCTGATGAAGACTGCCGCCCTCTATATCTGACTCCCAAAGAGCCCAGCCCGGACACGACGATGGTTGTCGTACAGGTTTTAATCGCACTATCTCTAATCGTTTTTGGAGCTAGAGAGTTTGTCGGTTCGGTTGAGGACCTGGCAGGCCGTTTTGGGGTGCCTGCTTTTGTACTGGCATTGATCATAGCCCCAATTGCTACCGAATTACCAGAGAAGTTCAACAGCGTCATCTGGGTACGGCAGGGCAAGGATACCCTGGCTCTGGGGAATATTACCGGGGCAATGGTTTTTCAAGGTTCCATAATTACTGCCATCGGGTTGGCCTTTACCCCCTGGCAGCTTAATCTAGGGGGTTTAGTCAGCGGTATCATTACCATTCTGGCTTCCGGCTTCCTTTATATTGTTATCAGTTATCGCCGTAAAATATCGGCAACGATGCTGATTGGGGCTGGTATGCTCTACATAGTTTTCATTATAGCGGTACTGCAGGGAGTAATCAGGTGAGGTGAAGTACATGAGCATTGAAAATCGCTTTAAAGAGATGGGACTTATACTACCGGAACCGCCCAAACCAGTAGCGGCTTATATTCCGGGAGTAGTTTGTGGTAATCTGGTTTTTGTCTCCGGGCAGCTGCCCAGTCAGGATGGTAAGGTGGTATACACCGGAAAGATTGGAGAAGACCTGTCAATTGAAGAGGGAAAGAGCGCCGCTCGGATTTGTTTGCTGAATGGGCTGGCAATAGTAAAGAGCCTGCTGGGGTCACTGGATAAAGTAAGTCAGGTAGTTCGGGTCAATGGATATATTCAGGGGGCTGAAGGGTTTACGGAAATACCGCAGGTTATTAACGGGGCTTCAGAACTGCTCCTGGAAATCTTCGGGGAAAAAGGACGGCACAGCCGGGTGGCAGTTAGCGTGGCTAACCTTCCGCTAAATGCTGCGGTGGAGATTGATTTTATCATAAGTGCTGAGTGAGACAACAATTCTCATTAGATAGAAATCATTAATGGCAGGGGGATGGAAAATGAATAATATTCATGATAAGGCACACGAATTGGCCCGGGAATTAAAACAGACCGAAGAGTATAAAGAATATATTGCTGCTCTGGAGCGGCTTAAACTTGACGAAACAGGCTGGACTATGGTCAAGGATTTACGTACCAAGCAGATTGAATTGCAGCAGGCAGCTTTATTAGGTACGGATGTCCCGCCGGATAAAATAAAAGCATTGGAAGCTGCTCATACATTAGCTGTCCAAAGGCCTTCAGTGGCTGATTTTATGAGTAAAGAAATGCGTTTGATGATTATCATCAATGACATTGAAAGTATTATCCAGGGGGCACTTGGCGAAGGCATGGACGCACTTTTAAACGAGTAAGAGCCAAGGAAAAATAAACCGGGGAAAAGGTTTTATTAACCTTTTCCCCGGTTTTTATTTAAACAGTGGGGAAGCAGCTTTGGAGGATCTCACGAATCATACTATCCGGAATTGGATACATAAGAGCTGTTGGATCGGTCTTTACCGCCCAGAACATCATTTCCAGACCCTGGCTGTCCAGAGTGGTATTAAACTGCGGTTTGATTCCGCATTTACCCATCAGATCTAAAATCGCCTGCCGGGCAGCCGCCAGAGCTTCTTCGGCTTTCATTCCCTGGGTATTAATACCGAAAGCTTCGGCCAGATCAATTGCCCGGGGCAGGAAATGATAGGTGGCATACTGCATCACATTGGGCAGAGCGGTAGCACAGGCCTGCCCATGGGGAATACGCAGCTGCCCGCCGGCGGCATGAGCTATATTATGCACGGGGAAGAACATGCCGGACATGGAAAAACTCATAATGGCAATGTTGCTGGCGACCAGCATTTTGGTACGAGCTTCCAAATTCTTGCCATCGCTAACTGCTGTCGGCAGATACTTGTTGATCAAGCGAATAGCCTGCAGCGACAGAGAATCGATCATACAATTGGCGCCCGGGGAGGTCAGCCCCTCCACAGCATGGGTAAGGGCATCAAAACCAGTATAAGCTGTCATCAGCGGCGGCAGCCCAACTGTCAGATCGGGATCAAGCAGAGCCACATCAGGCGGGATATAGGGGTGCATAAAGTCGCCTTTAACCTTGACCTCTTCATTGTAAATAACCGCGATCGGTGAAACCTCCGAGCCCGTACCGGCAGTGGTTGGGATAGACACATTGGGGATACCCAGTGGTTTACCCAGCGGGCGGATATAAGGACCCATATTTGCAGGCATCAGGTTTTTGATGTCGGTCTCTTTCATTCCCAGCAGAGCTTTGACCCCTTTGACCGAATCGAGCACACTGCCGCCGCCTACCCCCAACAGACCATCCACTGCGTTTAGCCGGCACCAGGCAGCGCAATCATTGATGACCCGCATAACCGCATCCTGTTCAATTTTATCGTAGGTACCCACGAGTTTAGGGGCACCCTGCACCGCAAAGATTTCTTCAATCTGCGCGGCAATACCAGCATCCACCAGACCTTTATCGGTAATCAGAGCTACTCGCTTACAGCCCATATCCATGAATCGCTGGGCGGCAAAAGTACGGCAGCCGGAACCTACTTCCACCAGGGTATGGAAGTCCCAGGCAAAATACATCGGTGTGTTACCCATTTTTCTCGCCTCCCCTCTAGTTAAGCCCAATTAGTTTGAATAACAGTTTATCGGCATCTGGAGTTAGATCCTGACAGATGTGTTTAACTTCACTGTAAGCCATCAGGGCGTGGTAACAGTTTTCCCGTCCATAACCGCTCTCCTTGTAGCCGCCAAACGGAGCATCCGGACGCAGGACATGCCAGGTATTAATCCAGACTGAACCAGTGCGCATCCGGGTAGCCAGGCGCTGGGCCCGAGCTACATTGGTACTGGCGATGCCGCCGCCCAGTCCGTAGTGGCTGTCGTTGGCAATCGCCAAGGCCTCTTCGACATCGTCATAAGGAATTACACATTGTACCGGGCCAAAGATTTCTTCGCGAACCTGAGTCATCTTGTTGTTGCAGTTGATAAAGATGGTAGGTTCAAAGAAGAAGCCCTTTTCACACTCGCCCACGGTATACTGGTTACCGCCGCAGACCAACTGAGCACCTTCCTGCTTGCCAATCTCTACATACCGCTTAATAGTGTTCAGCTGATCAAGCGAGGCAATTGGACCAAGATCAGTAGCAGGATCAAGCTGATTACCGATTTTCAAAGTCTTAATTTTAGCGATCATTTTGTCTACCAATTCATCCTGCATATGGCGAGGAACTAACAAACGGGTGCCGGATTCGCAAACCTGTCCGGAGTGGAACAGGAAAGCAAATAAGGCCATATTAACTGCTACATCAATGTTGGCATCGTCAAGGACAATCAGCGGAGATTTACCGCCCAGCTCCAGGGTTACCCGTTTAATGCCGTCGGCAGCCAGATGAGCAATCTGACGCCCCACCTCGGTGGACCCAGTAAACCCGATTTTATCAACCTCGGGATGTGCGGCCATATAATTGCCGATCGAACCGCCAGGTCCGGTTACGACGTTAAATACCCCGTCAGGAACGCCGGCATCATGTAAAATCCTGGCCAGTTCCAGAGTGCTGACCGGGGTAATGCTGGCTGGTTTTACCACAATAGTATTGCCCATAGCCAGAGCGGGAGCAATTTTATAAGCAGCCAGAATCAATGGAAAGTTCCAGGGGGTAATTCCGAGGCAAACTCCAATCGGTTCACGTTTCCAATAGCTGTGCATCGGTGCCAGCCAGGGTGCAGTGATGGTATTCTCTACCCGGGGCAGGAGTTCACGGGCCAGAGCCGCAGCTATAGCAAATGAGCCTGCTACCGATGCTGCATCCAGCACAGCAGTGCGGCGTATGGTCCCACCTGAACAAACCGACTCCAGGTAGCCCAGGTGTTCCCGGTTAGCTGCGATATATACAGCGGCATTCATCAGGATATCTGCTCTTTCCTCGATTGATTTACCGGACCAGATACCTGATTCAAAAGCACTGCGGGCCGAAGCCATGGCGCGATCGACATCGCCTTTGGTAGCCCGGGGTACCCGAGCGACCACTTCCTGGTTAGCCGGGTTAATAACCGGCATGGTCTCTCCCGATTCCCCGGGCGACCACTGTCCATCGATGAACAGTTGATAATCCAGGACATTACTCATCAACTATACCTCCCCTGCAAAGTTTATGGTGGTCCGCCTATGGCGGACGGTTACCCCTTAATAAATACCTCAGCCAACTTTTCAGCAATTTCTGTTACTGGTACTGTATTGGGTTCAAGCTGCCATTGAATGATCAGACCATCCAACACCGCTACCAGAATGAAGGAATAAAGCTCCATAGTGTGCTTGTCTTCATCAGGAAAGATGCTCTGCAGCAGATCCAGCATCCTTTGGCGCCACTCTTCGTATTTCTCTTTGAAACGAAGTTTAAGCTCTTCGTTTCCGGTAACCGCATCCTGAACCAGATAAAGGTTCATCTGACCGCGGGCAGTCTCGTTAATTATTCCGGTAAAACCGATTCTAAACAGTTCGCGGGGGTCATCCTCCTTGCGGGCAGTCATCACCCGGGCCAGAGTTTTGGTAACCTCTTCAAAATGCTGATCAGTGACATCAAAAATCAGATCGTTTTTCGAAGGGTAGTAGTAAAAAAGGGTGCCTTTGCTGATACCTGCCTGACGGGCAATATCAGAAATACTAGTGCCCTTAACCCCCTGATTAGCAATTAACTCACGGGCGATATCAATTATGAGCTGCCGGTTGCTTTCTGCTGACTGCTGGTTAGTTTTAGCCACGAAATTCACCTCAAAAAATTTCTCAGTCGTACGACCGTCCGACTAATTATAGTTTAAGATTAATTAGGGGAAGATCACAAATAAAAAATTACGTCAAAATAATTTAAAATATTTATAAACCATAACATTGAAATTGGGTACAAAAGGAAAGACTGGCTGATCGGCATGAAAGCTGGTGAAATATGTTAGTACACCCAAGTATACAATATTTATTGTTCACAAATGGTTTACAAACTTGCCGGTCCAAAGTTATAACTTAAAGGTACAGAAAAATGTATCCGGTATAGTCTGGAAAAATAGAGAAATTGCTTAGCTTATTTTATGGTTATTATCAATTAACGAATTTAAGATTAATGTCTTTATTTTTATGCTTTGATTGGTTAAAGGCGAGAGGAGGAGGATACTGTGCCATGTACGTGCCAGGGTGAAAATAACCTGGAAGCAAATTTCCCATCCGGCCAGGTAGATTTAAGCCGGCTTGATCCCGTCTTGGATGTTTATAAAAGTCAGCCGGGCAGCTTAATTCCTATACTTCAGAAAGCCCAGGATTTATATGGCTATCTGCCGCTCTCGGTAATGAGAAAAATAGCCGGCGAACTAAAATTGAGACCGGCCCGAGTTTATGGTGTAGCCACATTTTACACCCAGTTTAGGTTAAAACCGCTTGGAAAGTATGTAATTTTGCTGTGTCACGGTACGGCCTGCCATGTAAATGGGTCGGAACGCATTGAAACCGCTTTAATGGAAGAACTAAAGATCAAAGCCAATGAAACAACACCGGATGGAATGTTTACTCTGAGCAGTGCTGCATGCTTAGGCTGCTGCAGCCTGGCTCCGGTTATGATGATTAACGGTCAGGCTTATGGCCCCTTAACCCCCGACAGCGCCTGCCAGGTAATACGGGATATTACTGCGCGTGAGGCGGAACTGCTGGAAAGGGGGCAGGAAGCATGAAGATAAGAGTTGGTATGGGCAGCTGTGGTATCGCTGCTGGTGCACTGCCGGTTATGGAAGCCCTGCAGTCGGAAATTAATTTCCGCCAGGCAGATATAATAGTAGAACCAACCGGTTGTATCGGTATGTGTTACCTGGAACCCCTGATTGATATTGTAACCGATGACCAAACCTATACGTACGGACGGGTTACCGCCGCCATGGCAAACGAAATTTTAGCCGTCCATTTGGACCAGAATACTTTTTGTGAAAAATATCTGATTGCCACCAGTTCTAAACCACACCCATTTTTAGAAAAACAGGTACGAATCGCCCTGCGCAACTGCGGCTTAATTAATCCGGAAGCAATTGCCTCTTATGAACAGCAAGGGGGATATCAAGCCCTGACCAATACGGTATCACATCTCGATCCACAAGCCATCATCAACGAAATCAAAGTTTCCGGACTTAAGGGCCGGGGCGGAGCCGGGTTCCCTACCTGGTTCAAATGGCAGGCCGCTCATGATAATCCCGGTGATATTAAGTATGTGGTCTGTAATGCTGACGAGGGTGATCCTGGTGCTTTTATGGATCGCAGCTTACTGGAGGGTGACCCGCACAGTGTTCTGGAAGGAATGGCAATTGCCGGTCTGGCAATTGGTGCCTCGCAGGGAGTTATTTATTGCCGGGCAGAATACCCGCTGGCTATAAAACGGCTGGAAATTGCCATTAAACAGGCTGAGGAGCAGGGCTACCTCGGTACCAATATCTTGGGCAGCGGGGTTAGTTTTACTATCCGGGTAAAACAGGGAGCCGGGGCTTTTGTCTGTGGTGAGGAAACCGCTATGATTGCTTCTCTGGAGGGGGAACGCGGTATGCCGCGGTTAAAACCTCCCTTCCCGGCGGAAGCGGGTTATTGGCATAAACCAACTAATATCAATAACGTTGAAACTTATGCTAACGTACCATGGATCATGTCGCATGGCAGCCAGGCATTTGCTGCTTTTGGCACCGAAAAGAGCAAAGGTACCAAGGTATTTGCTCTGGCTGGCAAGGTGCAGTGCGGCGGTCTGGCCGAGGTTCCGATTGGTATGAGCCTAAAAGAGGTTATCTTCGGTATTGGCGGCGGAATCAAAGGCGGACGGCAGTTTAAAGCGGTACAATTAGGGGGCCCTTCCGGAGGCTGTATTCCGGCATCTCTGCTTGATACCCCGGTAGATTATGATACCTTGATGGCTACCGGAGCAATTATGGGTTCCGGTGGTATGGTAGTCATGGATGAAAATACCTGTATGGTAGACATAGCTCGTTATTTTCTCGACTTTACCCAGAAGGAATCCTGCGGTAAATGTGTACAATGCCGGATTGGAACCAAGCGAATGTTGGAGATGCTGGAGCGCATTTGTGAGGGCAAAGGTCAGGAAGGAGATATAGAGCGGCTGGAGGAATTGGCGGCTCGTATCGGAGAAGGCTCTCTCTGCGGCCTGGGTAATGGGGCTCCCAATCCGGTATTAACAACTATTAAATATTTCAGGCATGAATATGAAGCTCATATTCGGGAACACAAATGCCCGGCGCATCAGTGCAAATCCCTAATTCAGTATCGTATTGATGTGGAGAAATGTACGGGTTGTACGATTTGTGCGCGAAAATGTCCGGTTAAATGTATCAGCGGTGAAAAGCGTCAGCCGCATGTTATTGATTTTAGCCAATGCATTAAGTGCGGAAACTGTTATGAAGCATGCCCGACCAAATTTTCGGCTGTGCTGGTGGATTAGGGGGGATGACGATGTTAAATAATATTCACCTTACCATAGACGGGAAACCATGTACTGGTCAGGCTGGTCAAACGATTTTGGAGGTTGCCAAAGCATATCAGATAGATATTCCTACACTATGTCATGATCCCCGGCTGGCACCTTATGCTTCGTGTGGATTATGTGTGGTGGAGATTGACGGTTTAAACCGTTTAATGCGTGCTTGTGCCACTGCTATTAGTGAAGGCCAGGTTATTAAAACCCAAAGCCCCAGGGTCAAAGCTTCACGTCAGACCACTTTGGAACTGCTGCTTTCAGACCATCAGGGAGACTGCCGGCCCCCCTGCATGGCGGCTTGTCCAGCTCAGACCGACTGTCAGGGTTATGTCGGACTTATTGCCAACGGTGAATACCGTGAAGCCATAGCCTTAATCAAAGAAAAGCTTCCGCTGCCTGCCAGTATTGGTCTGGTATGCCCTCATCCCTGTGAAAGTGCTTGCCGAAGGGGTTTAGTGGAAGCACCAATAGCTATTGCTGACCTCAAAGCATTCGTGGGGGAATTGGATTTACAGGCCGATGAACCATATATACCTGCGCAGGCGGAATTAAGCGGCAAAAAGGTTGCCGTAGTAGGCGCAGGACCTGCCGGATTAACTGCAGCCTATTTTTTAGCCCGGGATGGGTATAAAGTAACGGTTTATGATGCCATGCCCCAGCCTGGAGGAATGCTCCGTTATGGTATTCCCGAATATCGGCTGCCTAAAAAGATACTCGATCAGGAGATATCATTAATCGCCCGATTGGGAGTCGATTTTGAAATGAATACCCGCCTGGGTGACGATTTAGATCTGGATACTCTGACTCAGAATTTCGACGCTGTTTTTCTAGGTCTGGGAGCCTGGAAGAGCAGCAAGATCAATTGCCCGGGTGAGGATTTGCCCGGTGTGCTTGGTGGTATTGATTTTCTGAGGGAGGTCGCCCAAACCGGAAAAGCTGAAATTGGTAACCAGGTGGCTATTATTGGCGGCGGTAATACGGCGATGGATGCTGCACGTACTGCCAAACGCCTCGGAGCCGAACAAGTAGTGGTTTTATATCGGCGTACCCGTCAGGAAATGCCAGCTGATGACAGCGAAATAGAAGAGGCGATTGAGGAAGGCGTGCAGTTTAAATTACTGTGTGCTCCGATCGATATTATTGGAGATGAACGGGTCACCGGCATCCGTCTGCAAAAGATGCAGTTAGGAGAACCAGATGCCTCGGGGCGCTGCCGTCCGGAACCGATCCCAGGGGCGGAGGAAATATTAAACCTGGATACCATAATTGCTGCTATCGGTCAGGAAGTAGTTTGCCCTGACCAGCCGGGTCTGAGTAAAAACAAGTGGGGGAATATAGTGGCCGACGCTGGTACCTTGATGACCAGCCGCCAGGGCGTCTTTGCCGGTGGGGACGCAGTTACCGGGCCGAAAATTGCTATTGAAGCCATAGCCCAGGGACGTCGGGCCGCCCAAGCTATTTCGGCTTACCTGGATGGTTCCGATATGTCAGCTGAGCAGCCTTTTGCAGTCAAACGTGATAATGTAACTGCTGAAACTTTTGCTGCCGTACCCCAGCAGCCCCGTTCAAATCACGCTTTGAATGAGCCCAGTTCCCGGTGTACCAATTTTGAACGAGTTACTATTTCGCTGGATGAAACAGCCGCCAGCAGGGAAGCCAGCCGTTGTCTGGAATGCGGCTGCCTGGATTACTTTGACTGCCGCCTGATCAAGTATTCTCGTGAGTATCAAGTTCGGCCGAGCCTGATCCTGGGTTCACGGCGCCAGGAAGTAGTACGGGAACGATCGGCGCTGATACAAAGAGATTCTGAGAAATGTATACTATGCGGCCTTTGTGTCCGCATTTGTTCTGAAGTTATGGGAGTCGAAGCCCTGGGCCTGGTTGGCCGAGGGTTCGATACCATGGTAAAACCGATGTTTGGACAGGATTTGGAGCCAGCCGGCTGTATTTTCTGTGGTCAATGTGCAGCGGTCTGCCCTACGGGAGCATTAGTTGAGAAACAAGCTCTAAAGAAGAATATCGCTCTGCCGCTTAACTCAGTTACCACGACCTGCACCTTTTGTTCACTGGGTTGTGAGTTGGTTATACAGAGCAAAGGAAATCAGTTAGTAAGGGCACTTCCCACCGAAAAAGGGCTGCTTTGCCATAGGGGGAGGGCTGGCTGGTATGGGTATAACGATGATCGGGTAACGACCCCTCTTATAAAGCTGAACGGGGAGTTTCAGCCAGCGTCATGGGATGATGCCTTGCGTTATGCTGCCGACCTGATCCAAGCAGCCAGACACAAACATGGTGCCCAGACTGTAGCTCTGGTGGCATCCCCTCATCTGACTCAGGAGGAGGCGACTGCTTTAGTCGAGTTAGGACAGGGGGTAGGGACGGAGAATATATGGGCGCTGATCCCGTCTATGGATCGGGAATTAAGTCAATTGGTTGATAACCAGGATATTTTAGATATCGATACGTTGGCGGAAGCTGAATCATTATACATGGTTGGCAGTTTTGATCAGAGTGCAGTAATTCTGGCTCGCATCAGAAATGCGGTCAAGGTTGGTGTGCCGCTGTGGGTGATTAATTCCGGACCTACTCTGGTCGATGATTTGACCAGTGAAAAAATTGATGCTGTTGATATTTCCCAACTATTTAAGGCAGCCTGTAAATATTTACTGTCCACTGGAGATGTAAATATTGATGACAACACCCAAAAAGAACAACTGGCGGCTACTGCCGTGACCGATGCCGGAATACAATTAACCCAGGCTTTTCTGGGATCACAGCAGCCCTGGCTCCTGATTGATGAATTCTCGATTGACGGGATAACCACTGAGTGGATAGCCTGTTTCTGTCGGTTGCTAATCCAGAAGAATGCGGTTCGTCCCCATATTATTACCGTATCTTCCGAAGTCAATCGGGAGGGATTGGCAGCCTTGGGGATAAAAAGCGGGATGCAGTTATCCGCAGCAACCAGGGCTTGCCTAATTGTCGGCGAAGATCCCCTGGGAATGGGCACTTGGAGTCTGGAGACTCTGAGTAATTTGGAATTGTTGATTGTAATGGCTTCACAGATGAATAAAACCGCACTGCAGGCAGATATTATACTGCCGTTGTCACTGCCCTGGGAAACCAGCGGACATTACCTGGGACCTGCAGGAACCAGGCGAATTCTGCAGCAGGTTTTGACTCCGGTCACCGGGGTAACCAACTATGACATTTTGACTGGATTAGCGTCAGCGCTTTAAACTCATATCCAGTGTGAATTCAATAGGCCTAAAGGCAGCAATAATCGGGGGGAGTGGAGTTATACCACTCCCCCTGAATTTTGCATACAGTATAACTTTTGTGCATACAATATAATTTATCTATTTATATTTACAAGTGTTTATAGTTTAAGTAATCTTTCAAATAGCTTTTCCAACGGGTCGATGCTGGCCAACAGAGAAAAGCAAAAAATATATATATCCAAAGGGGGATATCAAAGGTGTCATATGTTAAGGAAGTTTATAACCAGGTAGTTAAACGCAATCCGAACCAGCCGGAATTCCACCAGGCTGTATGGGAAGTGCTGGAGTCTCTGGAACCGGTGGTCGAACGTCATCCCGAATACCGTAAGGCTGGTATATTGGAGCGGCTTGTAGAACCAGAACGTCAAATTATTTTCCGGGTTCCCTGGGTTGATGACCAGGGTCAAGTTCAAGTCAACCGGGGCTACCGTTTTGAATTCAACAGCGCCATCGGGCCTTATAAAGGCGGCTTGCGTTTCCATCCTTCCGTTTATGACGGTATCATCAAATTCCTCGGATTTGAACAAATCTTCAAAAACTCCCTGACTGGACTACCCATTGGCGGCGGTAAAGGCGGCAGCGATTTTGATCCCAAAGGTAAATCAGATGAAGAAGTTATGCGTTTCTGTCAGAGTTTTATGACAGAGTTATATAGACATATCGGGCCGGATACCGATGTGCCGGCTGGTGATATTGGTGTCGGCGGCCGTGAAATTGGCTACCTCTATGGCCAGTACAAACGGATTAAAAACGCTTATGAAGGCGTATTGACCGGTAAGGGCCTACCCTGGGGCGGCAGCCTGGTACGGACTGAAGCTACCGGATATGGGCTGGTTTACTTTACCGAGGAAATGATCAAGACCAAAAACAAATCTTTTGCCGGAGCTACGGTTGTCATTTCTGGTTCCGGCAATGTAGCCATTTATGCTGTCCAAAAGGCTCAGCAGCTGGGTGCCAAAGTGGTTGCTCTTTCTGACTCCAATGGCTATATTTATGATCCTGCTGGTATTAAGCTGGAAACGGTACAGTTGATTAAGGAAGTTCAGCGGGGCCGAATTAAGGAATATGTTAAATATCATCCTGAAGCTGTCTACACCGAGGGCAGCGAAATTTGGTCGATTAAATGTGATATTGCTATGCCTTCGGCCACTCAGAATGAAATTGATGCCGCAGCCGCTCAGACTCTGGTTGATAACGGCTGTTGGGCAGTTGCCGAAGGTGCTAACATGCCTTCCACCCCCGAAGCCATCGCAATTTTTATTAAGAACGGAGTAATGTTTGGGCCGGCGAAGGCGGCTAATGCAGGCGGTGTTGCCACATCCGCCCTAGAGATGAGTCAAAATAGTATGCGTTTGTCCTGGAGTTTTGAGGAGACTGACGCCAGGTTAAAGGAAATTATGATTAATATTTGTCAGCAGTCAGCAGCTGCCGCCCAAGAATATGGCTTTGGCGATAATTTCGCCGCAGGAGCTAATATAGCTGGTTTCCTGAAAGTGGCTGACGCCATGTTAGCCCAGGGTATTGTTTAATTAAAGAAGCTCTTCCGTTATTACCCCCGCCCCTGCCGACAAGCTCGGCGGGGGCATTTTTTTGGTAATACCCCTCAGGTCCTGGCAATACCGAAGATATGTTATAATGATTAAATCTTGAAGCGAACAGGGGGAAATGTTTTGCAGAAACGATGGTCATTCCTGTTAATTATAGTACTGTTGGGCAGTATTATTATGGGGTGCAATAGTTCACCTACGGTGGCTACAGTTGATGGGGAAAAAATAACCCGTGACCAGTTAGATAAACGAGTAAATTTGATGCTGGATCAATTTGAACGTATGTATGGGATGACCCTTGATGCGACTAAAGATAAGGATATGTTGGCCGAGGTTCGTCAAGAATCCCTTAACAATCTGGTTCAGGAAAAATTACTGGTTATGGAAGCCAAACGGCGAAGTATTAAGGCTGATAATAAAGAGGTTGAGAGTAACCTTGCTAATGTCAAGACTTCTATGGGCGGCGATCAAAAATTTAAGGATTTTTTGACTAAGACCAAGCTGACCGAGAAGGATGTCAAAGCAATCCTGGTTAATCAATCACTGGTGGATCAACTAAAAGCACAGGTAACCAAGGATGTTAAAGTATCCTCTGCCGAAGCTCAGGATTATTTTAATAAGAACCCTGGCAAATATGACACTCAGCGGGAATTACAGGTCAGCCATATTTTAGTTAAGACTGAAAAAGAAGCAGTTGATATTATAGCTCAACTCAAAAAAGGTGCTGATTTTGCTAAATTGGCTAAAGAAAAATCAACTGACGAAGCCAGTGCGGCCCAGGGCGGCGACTTAGGTTGGATCAATCAATCAACCAATTTTGTACCGGAGTTCCTCAATGCTGCTATGGCTTTGAAGCCGGGACAAATGACTGAGAAGCCGATTAAGAGTGAATATGGGTATCATATAATTAAATGTTTTGCTGAACATCCGGCTCAAAAGGCAACCTTTGCTGCCGTAGCTGTTACCGTGCAGAAGGATGCCCTGGCAGCAAAGAAGTCCGATACTTTTAATACCTTTACCAAAAACCTCGAGAAAAAGGCTAAGATAAAGAAATACCCGGAGAATTATACCGATAAATCCAGTACCAAAGATACGACCAAAGATACCAGTAAAGACAGTACCAAAGGTACTTCAAGTACTGAAAAGAAGTAGTTAAAAATTGGTTTTTAGATAGGGGTTGGATTAGTCATGGCGGAAGACAAATGCAGCGGATGTGCTTCCATGCAGAATGGCAGCTGTGCCAGTGGGTCATGTGAATCGGAAAAATCATTACTGGGTTGTTTCAATGATATTAAAAAGGTTATTGCGGTGGTTAGCGGTAAAGGAGGAGTTGGTAAATCATCGGTTTCTGCCTTGATTGCCACCAATTTGGTCTCCCGGGGATTAAAAGTCGGTGTATTGGACGCTGACATTACAGGCCCCAGTATTCCACGCATTTTTGGCCTGACCGGAGCTAAAATGCAGGCCAGTGAATATGGTATAATCCCTCCGGTAAGCAGCAGTGGCATAAAAGTTATGTCCATAAATCTTTTCCTGGCCAATGAGGATGATCCGGTGATTTGGCGAGGTCCCATGATTGCCGGGGCAGTTAATCAGTTTTGGGGAGAAACTGACTGGCGGGATCTTGATTACATGATCGTCGACCTGCCGCCGGGAACCGGAGATGTGCCTTTGACAGTGATGCAGTCACTGCCGCTAAGTGGGGCAGTAATTGTTTCCTCGCCCCAGGAATTGTCACTGATGGTGGTCAAAAAAGCAATTAAAATGGCGAGTAAGCTGAATGTACCTCTGTTGGGACTGGTAGAAAACATGAGCTATGCCATTTGTCCTCATTGCGGGGATAAATTTGAGCTGTTCGGGCAAAACCAGGGTCATGCGGTGGCCGATGAGGCGCGGATACCATTTCTGGGCAGCCTGCCCTGGGATAAACAGCTGAATACTTTTATGGACAGCGGTGAAATCGAGAAATATGACAGCTCCGAGGTGGAAACGGTGGTTAACCGCCTGCTGGAACAAATAAAATAAGACTTGGATGCTGAAAGCGGGAGAGTGATTGCTCTCCCGCTTTCTATGTTTTTATCAAGTGTCATTTCAAACTTCTCATGGGGTGAATGATAGTTTATACCTGTCATTGCGAGCCCCCTAAGGGGCGTGGTGACCAACGGAAACGCCCTAAACGAAGTGAAGAAGTGCCCTTGGGGTATCCATTTACGGACAATCCGGAATCCTTTTCGCTCATTGGCCAGTCTATGACCAGGGACTACGGACTGCCGCGCTTCACATTGTTCCGCTCGCAGTGACATTGTTGTTGTTATTTAAGGTACCTTGTGATCATGTCTGTCATTGCGAGCCTGTGTAACAGGCGTGTCAATCCGGACTCCATTTTCGCCCAGTAGCAAGGTATCATTAGGGGCTACGGACTGCCACGTTCGGTTTGAAACCTCGCTTACAGTGGCAAAGTTAACTAAAATAAAATTAATAAACGATTGCATTTTAAATCCCAGGGGCATACTATAGAATAAGTAATGATAATGATTATCATTAACAGGAGATAACTGTGATGGATAACTGCTATGAAAAACTCAATCGTTCACCCTATAAATTAACTGCCCAGCGGCAGGCAATCATTGAGTTACTGGAACAAAGACGCGGGAGTCATCTGACAGCCGAAGAGATTTACATGGAGGTTAAGAAAGATGAACCCAATATCGGGTTAGCAACCATCTATCGGACCTTGGAACTGCTGGTCAGCCTGGATATTTTGCGTCGAAGCAGTTTTGATGACGGTAAATATCGCTATGAATTTTGCGATGATGACCGCCACTATCATCATCATTTCATTTGTCTGGAATGTGGTCGTATTGATGAGGTCAGCGAGGATGACCTGCAGCCACTGGAAAATGCATTAGAAAAACGTGGTTATAAAATAATCGATCACACCTTGAAACTCTACGGATATTGTCCCCACTGCCAAAATTCGTAAGGAACAAGAGACTAAGCGCAGCTGTTTTATAACTTTTAAATGATAATGAGTATCATTAGCAGATGGAGTGAAAATTATGATCGTACTAGTTGGTCAGCCTAATTCAGGAAAAAGCTCGGTTCTAAGCCGTTTGACAGGAGCCAAAGTAATTATATCTAATTATCCCGGTACTTCACTAGAACTGATGCGGGGTACTTTTACTGCCAATGGAAGAACCATAGAAATTGCTGATACTCCGGGAGTATACAGTCTGGCTCGGGCAACTGCTGAAGAAGTTGTTACTCGTAATGCGCTTAATGAGCATGAGGTTGATATTATTATCAATGTAATAAATGCAACTGACCTGGCGCGTGGACTAGCACTGACCCAGGAATTGATGGAGATAGGAAAGCCTATTCTGTTATTAGTTAATCAGGTTGATCGTTTACATGCTTCTGGCCGGGATATTGATTATCAGCGGTTAGCTCATTTGTTGGGGATACCAGCTTTTCCTTTCTCTGCTCTAACCGGAGAAGGAATGCTGGAGCTGTTGAAGTTTTTTGAACGCGGTGAGGATAAAAGATTGTCCAGGGCTGGTGGGGATGCTCCTTCCCGGCTGATAATGGAGAATACCTGCTGTTCAGGAAACTGCGCTCATTGTGGCAATAAACCTGTCAGTGAGTGCGGAGAAGACCCGGCAATTTATCGTCACGAACGGGCACGTCAATTAGCGGCTCAGGTACTGTTGACTGGTTCAGCTGGTCAAAGACGCTGGTTGGAACGGGTCCAGACCCTGGTGGACCATCCGGTAATCGGACCAATAATCTTAATACTTTTGGCTTATCTGGGTTTTAAAGTCCTGGTTGGATTTGCAACTTTTGCTGAAACTAATGTCAGCAGTTTTTTCACTCCGGCTCAGCTGTGGTTGGAACAGTGGATAATCAAGGTTATGCCCCATGGTTTTATTACCCACGTGCTCAGCAAGTCGCTTCCCGAAGGTATGTTGATTCCCTTTGCTCTGGTTATGCCAGCTATGCTGATGATTTCATTATTAATGTCGCTCCTGGAAGATACCGGGCTGTTGCCGCGCTATGCCGTAGTATTGGAGCGGGTCGGCAGCCTATTTGGAGTATCCGGGCAGGCAGTAATACCGCTCTCGTTGGGCTTTGGCTGCCGGACTCCGGCGGTGGTAGCCACCCGTATGCTGGCCAATCAGGATGAGCGTTTTATAATCATCACTTTACTATCTATCGTAATCCCCTGTGCGGCTACCATAGGCATTTTAACTTCGGTAGCTGCCAAGTTTAACGCTCACTGGCTGGTGATTGTCTTAACCATGGTTTCTGTTTTTGCCTTATTGGGACTGTTGCTAAAAAGACGTTACGGTACCGAGAGTGACCTGGTGTATGAGCTGCCTCCCTTACGACTCCCATTAGCAGTAAATGTTTGGGCTAAGATTAAAATGCGCTTTGCCGGTTTTTTTACCGAGGTTCTGCCCTTACTGCTATTTATGAGTATTGCGGTTCGCAGTTTAATTGAATCAGGATGGCTGGGCCATCTGCAGGCCTGGGAAAAAATCACCCAGACCCTTTTCGGTATACCGGCACAGGCTTTTATCGCCGTTCTTATTACAATTATTCAGAAATACCTGGCACCGCTGGTGCTGCTTAATCTTACTTTGACTCCTCGCGAAGCAACTATAGCTATTGCCATGATTGCTTTGTCCATGCCCTGTCTGCCAGTCATGGTTATGACCTGGCGGGAAGCCGGGGGCCGGGCTCTGGTCAAAATAGCCGGATTAGGCCTTTTGGTTTCATTTATTGTGGGTATAGTGCTGAATCTGGTGCTGCCGGTATAAAGGAGGTGCCTATATTAATGACTGACACTTTGGCAGATATCAAACCCGGTAATAAAGCACAGGTAATAGATATTACCGGAGGAAAGAGCAACAGTCGTTTGCTTGATATGGGTATTATCCCGGGTACAGAAATAAAAGTGACCGCTGTACATCCTTTTAAGGGGCCGGTGGTAGTAGAAATAGATGGTTCCCAGGTTGCTATTGGACGGCGTATCGCCCAACTTATAACGGTGCGTGCTTTGCGTTAGATAATGACTATCTTGTCCTAAGTATAATCGTTAGTTAGTATTGCTATAGAGAATATGTTATTATAAGCTAGCATCTTTATAAGGGAGGTATATCGCCAGATGCTGGAGCTGGTTAATGTATCTTTAAGTGTCAGTGAGGGGGACTCACGAAAAGAGATTCTTAAAAATGTTAATCTGCAGTTGGAAACAGGACAACTTTATGGCATCACTGGTCCGAATGGCGGGGGCAAGACTTCCATGGCCAAGGTGATGATGGGAATATATAAACCGGAACAGGGCCAGGTATTCTTTAATGGCCGAGATATTACCAATTTAAGTATAACCGAGCGGGCTCAGCTGGGTATTGCCTATGCTTTTCAAGCGCCACCCCGGTTCAAGGGTTTACGGGTGATGGATATGATGGATATCGCCAACCCCGGATTTTCTGAAGGGCAAAGCCGTGGGCTGCTGCGCGATGTCGGCCTTTGTCCTGAGGATTATGTGGACCGTGATTTAGGTCCGGGTCTGTCAGGAGGGGAAATTAAACGCATAGAAGTTGCTCAAATCTTGGCCAGGAAGCCCCGCTTGGCACTCTTTGATGAACCTGAAGCTGGTGTGGATCTATGGACGATTCAGAAGCTGATCAGCATTATTTTGCGTAATTACAAAGATAATCCCGAACGTACGGCGGTGGTTATTACCCATAATCCACAGTTTTTACCGGTTTGCGATCAGATTATTATGGTGGCTGACGGAAGAGTACAGGCAGTTGGCAGCACCAATGAAATCTGGCCTTTGATTAAGGACGATATTACTTGCAGCGCAGCCGGTGACTGTTGCGGGGAGGGACAACTGTGCATTTAGATGATGTAAGCAGTGAATTGATGCGGGCGGTTGCCGGTATCAGTGATATAACCAGCGGTGCATTTAGCTTGCGTCAGAATGGCCAGGGTGTTTATCTGCATTCAACTGAAAATATCATAATTACCCGCAAGGTGGACAAACCGGGAATTGATATCGTGGTCAAGCCTAATACCCATGGAGAGAAGGTTCATATACCGGTGCTGCTTACCGAGGCCGGGCTTCATGATATGGTGTACAATTCCTTTATTATCGGTGAAAATGCTGATGTGGAAATTGTAGCTGGCTGCGGTATCCATAACTGCGGTGATGAGGATTCACAGCATAACGGTATTCATGATTTTATTGTCCGCAAGGGAGCCTCACTGCGTTATGTAGAAAAACATTTTGGTGATGGCGACGGCAGCGGACGCCGGATTTTAAACCCTACCACGATTGTTACCATGGAAGAGGGAGCACGTGCGGAAATGGAAATGCACCAGATACGCGGCGTTGATGATACTGAGCGCAAAACAGTAGCTTACGTACATCAACACGGTAATTTAAAGGTGATCGAACGCTTGCTGACCCACGGTCAGCAGCAAGCAGTATCTGATATTGACGTTGTAATGCTGGGTGATGGCAGTTCAGATCAAATTCTTTCCCGTTCCGTTGCACAAAATAATTCAATACAAAGTTTCAATGCCAAGATGACTGGTAAATGCGCCTGTAACGGGCATGTTGAATGCGATAGCATAATAATGGACCATGCCAAAATCGGTGCTAATCCACGTTTGT
>JBLNAA010000109.1:0-21943 GCA_050259135.1 Methylocystaceae bacterium
TTCACTGCCCGATGATATTTGAACTCCGGGTAACCAAAGATGACCATTAATCCCTGATTATCTTTGGCTGGTATTCCATACTTTTCTCCAACCCAGGTTTTCCGTTTCAGAAATGGTGCAATAGTGCCGATCATACAGGTTCCCAATCCCAGGGCCTCGGCGGCCAGCATAGCGTAGGTAGCAGCTATCATGGGGTCAGCCGGATCAGCCGTGGGCGAGCTGTAAAAATACATCGCCAGGGGAGCTCCGTACAGCAGCCAATTCTCTCCGGCTGCCATCTTTTCAGCAAAGAAATCCGGCAAAGGAGTCAAAAAGGTACGCATCATATCATAGACTTCCCGGCCCACAAAAGGGCGGTACAGCTGCAGCATCAATGGTGAAAACACCCATTTCTGCTGTTGTATTAACTTGATCATATCGCGGGAGAATTCTTCTACCTGCTTAAATCCATTCAGCACTTTAACTTCTACTTCCGAGGGAGGTAATCCCATCGGAGCGGTTGAGGCGGCGTCGATAATTTGATCGATTACCTGAGCTTCAACCTCCCTGGCCTTAAAACAGCGTATACTGCGGCGTGAAAGCATCAAGTTATAAAGCTGTTCGTAACTGGTACGTTCAGTCCGCGGCGGCAGGGGTAATAAATGACTGGCTTCCAGGGTCCGGCCAACAACCGTTATACATTCCAGCGGGCAGATGGCTGCACATTGGCCGCAGCCGATACAGCCTAAAAGAACAGAGTAATCAACCTCAATCCGGCCATTACTGAGATGTAAGGGACCACCTTTGCATACTCGCAAACAAAGCCCGCACAAATTGCATTTTTCATAATCAATGGTTACCCGTGCATCATCGGCCGCCCGCCGGGTGATCAATGCCATAAAAACGCCCCCTCCCCGTATTCATTACTCATCATCAGAAATGGATCACTTTATTAATTACTAACTTGATTATCATCAGAACATGCTCGTGTAAACAATTTTATTTTTAAAAATGCCGGGCATGAAGATGCCCGGCCCTCATAATGTATTAACTTAAAACCAATTCAAAACGCTCAAATTCCATGTCTAACAGATCAACCTGCAGCCAGGCATGCCGGAGTGAAACCGGCCGGTCAAGCAAAATCTTGGTAGCCTCTACCACACTCAGACTGGCTAATACCCAGGGGGTAAAAGCGGGGTTGCCCCAAGTTTTCTCCATACCTTTCTCCCCATGACGAAACAGCCGCGATACGCTATAATCACCAGGAAAGCTCACTCCAATCATGCCAAACCAACCAGCTATACCGGCGTATACCAGGGGCAGTCCGAGATTATGACAGGAACGTTCCAATTCAATCCGTCGCGTTATAGAATCCAGAGCATCGCATACCAGGTCAGCTCCCCGGAAACACCGCTCTGCGTTATCCTCATTGAACCATTCAGCAACCAGCTCTAATTTTACTTCGGAATTAACCTGCCGCAGACGGTCTCTGGCCGCCTCCACTTTGCATTTTCCCATATTGGTCTCCACCGCAAAGAGCTGACGATTGAGGTTGGATTCTTCAATTCGGTCACCATCAATCAAGATTAAGCTGCCTATTCCCAGGCGGGCCAGTTCTTCAGCCATGCTGCCGCCCAGTCCGCCGCATCCAACAATAGCTACCGTAGAAGCAGCTAACCTGGCCTGATCATCCACTGAAATTGACTTATAATTGCGTTCATACCGCGGCGGCAGCTGTGGTCGCATTAGCCCCCACCTACGGGGGGAAATATTGATACTGTATCTCCCTCCTGCAAGAGGTAGTTGCTATCTGCATCCCGCCCATTAACCAGACATATCGCCACCTCTTTCAGGGGCAGCTTGTACCTATTAATTACATCAATAACCCGGCATGGTTCCACTAACTCGGTTCTTTTAACCTTAAACCGACCATCTCGCAGTGTAGCGAACAGCTTAACATCGACCTGCATTAAAACCCCTCCATTATCAGATTAAAACCTAGAACTGGTAGACCTGGGCCAGTTCTTGCCCGGTGAAATCCCAGATCGCATTATGCGGTGAAACCGGCTCTTCATCGAAGAACTCCGGCAGCCGGTCATCTCTGCTGGTAAAACCAGCTGCTTCATTAAAAGCGCGTTCAGTTTTAAGTACAGACCTTCCCAGGTTAAACCAGTCATCCACGGTCCAGTTGGTGCCATATTGGGCGTTTATCATTTCGGGAATAGCATGAGACACCTTTTCATCGTCCAATACCGAGAAGGCAACGAAGATGCATAAGCCAGCACTATCCAGGGCAGCGGTGGCAATCTGCAGATTTCTGGAGAGTTCGATCTGACCTTGTTTGCTTAAGGGATCAACATAGCCGCCTACCTTCAAAATATTAGCCGTCACCGCATAACCAGCCGTATGGTCAGCACCCATGGTAGAGGTAGCATAGGTGACACCGATTCCCTTGACGGCTCTGGGATCATAAGCCGGTATGGTCTGACCTTTGACCGTGGGTATACGGGTTACTCCAAAAGCCTTACCGGTAAAATCGGCTCCATGGCCTAAAATGCGGCCCAGATGGGTTCCGTCTCTTATCTCGCCCAGCAGTTCCAGAATCCCCACTCCATCTCCCCAGGGCAGAACTTCCGCTTCCATGGCTACCATCATGGTACCTGCCATTTCAATAGTGTCCAAACCTACATCATCGCAGGTCTGATCTATCCTGGCGATTGCGTCCAAATCGTCAACATTACACCCAGCACCAAACCCCCAGATGGTTTCATATTCAAAACCCGAGGTCAAATATTCGCTGTTCTTATCAACATAAGTCTGGGAGCAGCGAATGACACAACCCACATGACAGCCATGGGTTGTATCCCCTTTCCGGCTCATGATATTGTCATACATGGTTTCCCCACAAATTTTTTCCGCCCCCTCAAACTGCCCCTGACGAAAATTCCTGGTCGGAAGTCCGCCCGCTTCATTGAGTATATTAACCAGGACATCAGTGCCGTATTTGGGCAGAGCTTCACCGCTGACCGGGTGGGTCTGTAAACCCCGGTTAAATACGCGGGCGGCTTCTTTAAACTTGGCCTTATCCTCAATGTGGATACCCTCTCCATCTTTATCATCGAGGGTAATAAACTTGATTCTTTTCGAACCCATTACCGCGCCCAGACCTCCCCGGCCGGCACTGCGAATGTGCCCCTTGGGGTCTTTGACCGAAATATTAGAAGCTGATAACAGGTGCTCCCCCCCGGGCCCGATGGTAATAACTCCGGTATTTTCACCATAACGTGCGGTTAAAGTGTGAATAACTTCATAATTGCCCTTACCCAGAAGTTCTGTTTCTTCCTTGATATCTACTCCGTCTTTGTTCACATGGATACAGTACCATTTATCGCCCTCCGGAATACCTTCTACAATTAAAGCCTTGATTCCGAGTTTGGCTAGCCTTTGGGCGGCGGTCCCGCCGGAATTGCTTTCTTTAATGCCACCGGTTAGTGGGCTTTTGGCACCTACTGACAACCGTCCGGAATTGGCGGCCATGGTTCCGGCTAATAAGCCCGGTGCAAATACCAGTTTATTTTTTATTCCCAGCGGCTGACAGGTGGGCTCAACCTCTTTGGCAATAATGGCTGAAGTTAAGGCTCGTCCCCCCAGCATCTCCCATTCTGATGGCACTGGTTCTTCTGTTGCACTAAGATTGCTCATATTAACTCGATAGATTTTCAAAATTTAACCTCCAAAACAAAGTTTGTTTAGGGGTTATTTTTCCTTAAATCCACATTCACTATCCCTGATTGGAAACGCAAAAAAGCCGGTGCTAAAAACTCAGCCCGGCTAACATAACTAGAAATATATATTTAAATATTCTTTTGCAGTATGCGTCTTACTTCCTGGTATTCCAATTCCTGACGGCAAAAGCAACGATAGGCGGCGGTGATAACGGCTAACAAAAGACTGCCCACTAAAACCGGAGTAATAACAAAACCCCAATCGGTAACTCCCTGCAGCATAATGAGCAACGGGTTGGCAGCTGCCGGCGGATGCACTATATCTAAGCTCTGCATTAGAAGAACCGCAGCCCCGACCGCCAATGCCAGTGCCCACCAGGACGAACCGCACCAGCGACCTATTAATATACCAATGATGCTGGTTAGAATATGCCCGCCGAAGATACTTAAGGGTCGGGCCAAACGGCTGGTTGGAGTTATAAAGATTATGGCACACGTTGCCCCAAAAGAAGGCAAAATCACCATATAACCTGTATGTTGGGTTAGAAAACCTAATAACCCTATGGTTAATGTAGCCATCAAAGAAGAAATAATCGTCCTCTTAACCGAGGCCTTACTAAACCATGATTGCAAATCAGCTACCTTCTTTAATACGAACTTATATATTTCATAAAAATACTCGTTTCACTATCCAAATGGGTCAATCAGCACTTCTTTAGAACCTGACGATAAAACCGGTCTTATCACCCCGATTAAACCCGGCAGCTTCATAAAAGCGCCAGGTTGCCTCATCCTTACGGCTGGTCAATAGCATTACCTTATAACAATTTTCTTTCCGGGCGATTTCCACGGCGTGCTTCAATATAATGGTTCCATAACCTTTCTTCCGGTACCGGGGATGAGTAACCATGTTTTCGATTAAACCGTAGGGCCGGGCTGACCTGGTCAGGTTTTTAATAACCGCCAGACAGCAGGAAGAAACCAGCTGTCCATTTTCTTCCGCCACCAGGTACTTCAAGCCGGGGTCCATATAAATATCCTGCCAGTGTTTCTTAAGCTGGTCATCAATATCCATTTTAGGATCATCCAGGTTAAGAAATTGATAGAGGCTGAGCAGGCTCTCCAATTCATCCTCTCTGATCTCACGAATATCAGGCAAGCATTACACCTCCTGCTTCTTTCGAATGTAACCAATGTCGTTTTACAGCATACAGGCTCATCGGTATGATGCGCCCGGTTTTTTCATGCCAGTTGTTCCTTCGCCTTTACCAGAGCGGTAATAACCTCATTGACTGGGGTACTGACCCCCATCTTTTTCCCCAGTTTGACTATAGCCCCATTTAGGGCATCGATTTCAGTTCTTCTGCCCCGCTGGATATCCTGCAGCATTGATGGATGGTGGGCAGCCGTGGAGGGGATCATCTGGCTGTAAAAGTCCTCTAGATAGGCCTCGGCATTCGGCCAGAGTGTTTCCTGATATAAAGCGGTCATAACCTGGAATATTTCATTGACGATACTGTTCATCAGCAGCCGGGATTCATCTATTTCTGCCAACTTTCCATAGTTGACCTCCAGAATTGCCCCCAGGGAATTCAGCGCCGAGTTATAAATTATCTTGCCCCAGACATACTTCATAACCTGATCGGAAGCCCGGGTGGGAATTCCGGCATCTCGAAAGAACTGGGCAAATCCTTCCATAACTTCATCGGCGATAAGCTTTTTAGGTGAGCCGATGATAACATCATCAGCGATAACAGTTACCTTCGAGGCACCGGAATCGGTGGTTTCGGCACCAAAGATGACTCTGCCCAGAATCAGGTTTTCTTCAGGAATACTCAGGGCTGCAGCATCGTAATTGCCATACCCATTCTGAGCTAACAGCAAGTAAGTATGTGGTCCGATTACCCTTTTGAGCTGAGCTGTCATCCGTTCAGTATCAAAGGATTTAACCGTCAGGATAACCAGATCAAAACCACGACTCTGCAGCTGGTCAATAGCAAAGACCTGCTCATCAAGATGAGCTTTATGATCGCCCCAGATACCGGTTACCCTTACCCCGTCCCGCTTAATATCGCTGATTATTTCTGCACGGTCCAGTCCGGCTACATAATGCCCCTGACTTTTCAGCAAACACGAATATACCGAACCCAGTGCGCCAATACCAACTACCAGTATTCTCATAGCCTTCCCTGTCCTTCCTAAAAGCTGGAGTACTAAATCTTTATATATGATAGTAACACCCGGGTGGCGCTCATAGCCAACGGATATCGATCTTTCAAGATCCAGACTTAATTTTAGATGTTTTCCCAGGGTACTTTAGTAAGTTTTAATCCCCTGCCAGATATTCACCCGGCTAATTCAGGATTGCCCCTAACCTCCTGGTTCCTTCGGCAATTCTCTCGGCGGACAAATTGCCATACCCCAAAATAACTTTACTCAGATGCCGGCCTTTTTCCATCGCATGCTGTTCCACCGGGTAAACCCGAACTCCGCCCGCTTCCAACCGGGACAGTAAATCCTGATTAAACTCAACCCCGTCAAACTCACCAATCAGGTGTAACCCGGTAGAATTTCCGCTAATCCTACATTGTTCCGAAAGGTACCGGTTTAAGCCTTCAATTAACACAGTCTGCCGCTGCCGGTACACTTTCTTCATCCGGGCTACATGACGTTCCAGCTGACCCTGTTCAATAAAGGCAGCCAATACCAGTTGATCCGGAACCGGGGAATGGTTATCCACCAGATATTTTAACCGCCGAACCCGCTCCACCAGATCTGGAGGCAGCACCAGATAGCCAACCCGGAAGGCGGGGGACAATATCTTGCTAAAGGTACCGATATAAATTACCCGTTCGGGATCAAGTCCCTGGAGAGAACTGACCGCTGTACCCTCAAACCGGTATTCACTTTCATAATCATCCTCTACCAGATAACAGTTTCGCTGCCTGGCCAGCTGTATCAGCTCAATCCGTCTAGGTATGGTCAGAGTTCCGCCCAGTGGGAACTGGTGGGAGGGGGTAACGAAAATAAAACCCGGAAATACATCTTCAGGAATTAGCTCGGTAATTAACCCGCAGTCATCCACCGGCACCGGGCGAAGCCTGGCCCCGCAGCTGTGCAGGGTGGCTTGAAAATGTACATGGGCGGGATCTTCAATAATAACCTCATCCCTGGAAGGAATCAAAGTTCTCGCGATAAGATACAGAGCCTGGGCTGCTCCAGTGGTGATAAGAATCTGCTCCGGGTGACAGTATACCCCCCTTGACCGCAGTAGGTATGCGGCCAGGGCTTGACGCAGTTCAGGCTGCCCTTCAGGGCAGCTATAATCCAGAGCAGTCAGGGAGGCTAAAGTACAAATCTGTTGATATAATTGCCCGATCCTTCGACGGGGAATCAACTCCAAAGCGGGAACTCCGGTACGAAAGTCAATCAAATCGTCAGTGTTATCTGCCGCCGATGACAGCGCCGGGGTTAAATCAGTTCTTAAACCAGCCATCCCCTGATATTCCAGCCCGACAGCGACAAAGGTTCCAGCTCCCAGGCGGCTCTCCAGGTAGCCCTCCGCCGCCAGCTGTTCATAGGCTTCAGTAATGACGTTTCTGGAAACCGACAATGATGAGGCCAACTGCCGGGAAGCCGGCAGCCTTAATCCTGGTGCCAGCTCCCCGCTTAAAATGTGGATTCGAAGATATTCGTACACCTGTCTGATCAAGGGAATCTTGGAATTCTTGTCAACCGGCAGATATAGCATAACCTCTCCCTCCTATCAGAATTGGCACCATAAAAAACCTTACCGGTGGCTCTACCGAATGGTCTCTGACCACATTACGCTGGAATTAACTATTTTATCGCAAAGTGAGGTCTTTATAGTGTCGTCTCTAATCAGCCTGCCCACCCAGGCAGTATTCTTTACCGCCTATCTTTTGTCTGCCTTTGGTTATGAGTTTATCTTCTTTATCATGACCCTGCATATATTTGATCTAAGTCATAGTGCTATCAACGTTGCCTGGTTCACAGCTTTAACCTTTCTCCCACGCTTATTGGCGCCCTATCTTGGACAAATAGCTGATCTGCGTCAAAAAGAAAAGGTTTTTGTTTTCGCTCTGGGTACTGCCGGGTTGTTAATCCTGGCGCTGGCTCTGGTCAGGGAAATGGCATGGATCTATGGCCTTTGGTTTGCTGCTTCATTGCTGTTTACCCTGACCAGTAATGTCCGCACTGCTTTAATGACAATTGTAATGCCAAAAGGCAGTTATGTGCAGGGAAATTCCCTGGTGCTTATCTCACTTAACGGGGCCAAACTGCTGGCACCATTAATCGGCGGCCTGATTATTGCCTTATACAGTACCCGGCTCTTACTCTTTGGCACTGCCGCCGTTTACCTTCTGGCCATGGTTTTTGCCCTTATCCTGAAGCTGCCCTCGGTACCGCTGCCGGAAAAATCAAAGCTGCCGGCCGGGCATGCCAGTGATGGCCTGCGCTACCTCTGGGAGCATCAATCCCTGCGTTTTTTACTGATCCTTTCATCCTGCTGGCGCCTGTTCCTGGGGATGCAGGTATCTCTCTTCGTGGTATATATTAAAGATTACCTGAAGGGCAGCGATACTCAATATGGTTTGTTTATGTCAGCAATGGGAATAGCCAGCTTACTGGGAAGCCTGGCCGGACCCTGGCTGCTTCGTGCCGGGGTCTCCCGCCGTAATCTGGCCAATTGGGGAGTGGGTATTAATTTTGCCAGCCTAGCTTGTCTGGGTTTGACCCATAGCTTTGTGCTGGCCGTCACTGCAGTTTTCATTGGTTCTTTCACCTTCTATGCCGCCGTGGTGGCACTTCATTCCCTGCGTGACGAGAATACTGAAGTCGAGGTTAGAGGACGGGTTTATGGGACGGTTACGGCCGTCCTGGCAGTAGCTACCGTAATCTCCATGCTGGCTGGTGGATTTCTGGCACCGATTCTGGGATCAGCTCGGGTTTTATTAGGCGGAGCTGTTCTGACCAGTCTGGCGGTTATGGCCGCCACCCGGATGGGCCTGGATAGTCCAGTCAGGTCATACTCAAAGGCAGAACTTTAGAGCTTGTGGGCAGCATGATAATTCTGCCGTTGAAGGTAAACGGTAACAGCAATATAATGGTAGCACTTCTATAAATATACGGTAGGGGAGAGATTTTGATGGGGAGGATGCAAATTGCACCCTATCGGGATGAATACCGGGAGCAGGTTATTGAGCTTATCCTCCATATCCAGCGTCAGGAATTCAACTTGCCGATAACCAGGGAAGATCAGCCGGATATTTGTTCGATCAATGATTTCTACCTTAATCCTGGCGGCAGCTTTTTTGTTGCTTTGGATCAGGATTTAGTGGTCGGTACGATCGGCCTGCTTAATATTGGCAGTCAACAGGGCGTTTTAAGGAAGATGTTTGTTAAGCAGCAATATCGGGGGAAAGTATACCATACGGCTTATTTGCTGTTGACTGAGCTTTTAAGCTGGGCTTATGATCATAATTTTAACGATGTTTTTCTGGGAACCACCCCCTGGTTCCTGGCCGCGCATCGCTTTTATGAAAAGCATGGTTTTCAGGAAATAACTGCATCTGATCTCCCACCTGGCTTTCCGATAATGAAGGTAGATACCAAGTTTTACTATCTCCCCCTGAACTCTGAGGGATGCAGGCGATGAAAATCTATCGCACCTCTCAGGCCGCCTCTCTCGCTGACATTCACCCGAACACAGTCCGCCTCTACGAAGAGCTGGGCTATCTGCCCCCCGTACCCCGTGCCGCTAATGGATACCGAATTTATCATCAGCTTCATATTGAGCATCTGCTGCTTATTCGTTCAGCTTTCCGGTCTACCTGGCTGGGCGGAGCTATTCGGCAACAGGCCTTACAGGTTATCACCCAGGCCGCAGCGGGCGATATTACCAAGGCTCTGGCCAGTGCCCGGAAGCATCTGGCGCTGATAACCTCAGAGCGGGAAAAAGCGGAACTGGCCGCTGAATATCTGGAAACCTGGGCTGATATTGAACATAATGGCCCGGAAACTATGTCCTGCCGGAAAGTCGGTGATGCAGTCAAGCATTTGGATATAACCCATGATATGCTGCGCAGCTGGGAGCGAAACGGTCTGATATTAATACCCAGAAACTCTCAGAACGGTTATCGAGAAATCGGTGAGGAGCAAATCCGCCGGCTTTACCTGATCCGAGCTCTGCGCAAAGCCCGTTTCAGCCTGATGTCCATCTATCATATGCTTCAGTATTACGACCGCGGCGGACGTGACCGGCTCACCGGTATATTAAATGAACTGGCACCCGATGAAGAAGACATTTTCTTCAATACTGACCAGTGGCTGACCAAGATAAACAGTATTGAGACCTCGGCCCGGGAAGTGATGAACCGGCTCTATTCCATCGAAAAGCTGCTATAATTTTACAACCCTCCATTAGCGCACCAGGGTTTCCCCGCTGAAGTATGATCAGAGGGAAATGAGTTTGCAAGGGAGGGTTTTTTCATGTCCGACTTGACTGATACCCGTTATATCAAAGATTGCCTGCAGCGGCTCGCTATTGAAATCGGACCCCGGCCAGCGGGATCTTCCGCTTCGCACCAGGCCGCTGAATTTGTTGCCGGGGAGCTGCAGCAAGCCGGGTATAAGGTAACCTGGCAAAAATACCCCTGTCCGGATTGGCAGCTTCAATCCGGCGAACTAATTATTGCCGGGGAAAAGGTAGAAATTACCGTAAACCGCTTCTGTCCATCGTGCGAGGTGACAGCTCCGCTTGCCTTAGTCTCTTCCCTGGAAGAACTTAGGGACTGCGAACTGACTAATAAGATCGTGATCCTGAATGAAGCCCTGACCCAGGGTGGCTTTTTTCCGAAAAACTTTGACTTCATCCGTGATGAAACCCAGGATGAAATAATCAGGATACTGGAAGAAGAACGGCCCTCTGCAATCATTGCCATCAATCAATACTCGGGTCCCCACCCGGGAGTCATCGAGGATAGTGAGTTCTATATTCCTTCAGTAACTGTATCCCAGCCGGAAGGTCAGCGTATTCTGGCGTATATGGGCAGCGGCGCCAGCCTGAAAGTGATCAGCCAGACCCTTGAAAGCAGTGGTGCTAACCTGGTCGGACTAAAGTCAGCAGCCGCAAACAAGAAAATCCTCATCTGTGCCCACTATGACACTTACCACGGTTCTCCGGGAGCCCTGGACAACGGTGCTGGTATAGCAGCGATGTTATATTTAGCCCGCCTGCTGAAAACAGTACCGCTTAAACTAACAGTCGAAATGGTAGCCTTTGGCGGTGAAGACAGCTGGTATCCCGGCGATGCTTCCTATATGAAGGGATTTAAAGCTGAAGATATCGTGGCTGCTATAAATATTGACGGCTGTGGCTACCCGGGGTCAAATACTAATCTGGCCTTCTTTAATTGGCCGGAAGAACAGGAAAAGCAGATTTTTGATCGGGCCGGAAGCGGTTATGTCAAAGAGCCATTCTATGAAAGTGATCACGGCTTTTTCTGGACGCTGGGCATCCCTACCCTGGCGATTACCACCAGTGACTACATGCGAAATCTGCTGGGAACCATAGTCCATACTAAAGATGATACCCCGGCGGTAGTGGACACTCTGCTCGTTGAGCAGGTATCCAAATTAGTATTTGATGTAATTCTCATGCTGGATGAGCTTACTGTTGCCTAGCTGCCAAAAAGGCCGCCATACTAATATTGGCGGCCTCTTCTATGTGCTGCACCCCGGTTTAGCCCATATTTCGAGCCTTCCATTCCCGCTGCAAGATAGAAAGCATATGATAGCTCTGGAATTGGCCCAGCGCAAATTCATATTCACGCAGAATACCTTCATCAGTAAACCCCAGCCGCTTTAAGGTTCGCAGCGAACGATTATTACCGATGGTCACAAATGCTTCCAGCCGGTTAAGGTTAAGGGTATGAAAGCAGAACTCCAAGACTGCCGGCAGAACTTCCTGTATAACACCATGTCCCCAGTAGGCAGTGCCAATTTCATAGCCGATTTCCGCCCGTCGGTGTTCATGGTCAAGCTTATGAAACCCACAGGTTCCTAAAACCTGTCCCTGGTCATCAACGATAGCCCAACGCATTCCGGTATCTTCCAGAGGTAATCTGTTTAACATTTCAATCATGGCCGCCGCCTCATCGCGGCGATAAAACCGCAGACTTAAATAGCGGGTGACTTCTTCATCAGACCAATAGCTAAAAAGTTGGTCTAAATCTTCCGGCCTTATTTGGCGCAATAAGAAGCGCGGCGTCCTAAATTCTATGAAATCCACTGCCCTGCCCCCCAATTACTTGTACAATTAAACTGTTAACCGTACTTCTAGCTAAAGTGCTCGAAACTTTGCGGTCGGTTATTTATGTAAACTTGCCATTTATCCAAAGGTAAAGATCATCGTAAACCTTGCGAATTAGCGGCACATCACTCTTAACCATATTAATCAGGGTTTGAGCAAAACCCACATAATAAGCATTGGGTGTATTGCCATCCAGTCCCTGTGCATGAGCTTTATTCAGCTCATTGTAAAACAGGTCATAATAGTAACGGGTACTGAGAATCCGGTTGTCCAATTCCAGCTCCATGGCGGTATTGTATTTTTTCGCCAGCGCTGCCGCCTGATCCATCCGGTCTGCCGGCGGATCCTGAGTGGCATAATAGTTTGGCTGCAGGAAAACATGGGTAAAGCCATAGGTTTTCCATTCTGCCAATCCATTGGCACCATAATAGGGCATCCAGATAAAGTTTTGGCCGTTCGCCTTAACCATCCGGGCTGTACTCTGAACCAGCTCTATTTCCCCTTCAATCCGGGGATCCATGGTTTCTTTATACCAATAGATCCCTGTCAACTCCAAATACTTAAACCCGGCAAGGTTCCAGCGCTGCATCAGTTCATTATAATACCACTGGACTGCAGACAGCCGGTTTTTCAAACTCGCCTGCGGGTTATCAGCATCCGGGCTGAAGGACATTAAAATTCCCGAAGAATCGAGAGTACCAAAATCAGTTTGCTGGCTGTCGGGGTAGGGAAGTGCCAGTACCACCTTTTCTTTAGTACTGAGACCTGATTTGGCCATCGCCGCTTCGAGAGCTGACAGCTGCTGGCCAGATGTGAACAGGTCATTCAGATAAGCTGTCCAACCGGCCTTGGTACAAGGCATACCGGTGTAAGGCATAAACTGAATGGTATCAAACATACGTCCGGCAGGCTTCCCGCCTGGGGAAACGTGGGTAACCAATGGCAAAAAATCATCACTATTCAGAGTCTTGATATCAGTCGCATCGCCAGTAAAAACCAGTAATACATCCTTAAAGGCTGTCGTACTTAAATAACCCTCCTCAGCCGATCCCGAACCGGTTATGGGAGCCAGAACCGCCGGTTCAGCTGCCGGCATCCCCTCATTAACCGTGAGGTGGCGGGTAAAAACGTAGACATTAACCGGAAAGTTCAGCTTAATATAGCGAACGTTAACCGGGGGAAAGGCCAGTGACAGCTTCATGGTCGGCACGGTTTTGTCATTGGGGTCCACCTGATGCCCGGCCTGGCCCAGGTAATACCAGGATGAACCGTCAACCGATACTGATCCTTCCAGATACTGAGGAAAATAAATGCCGGCACTGGCATCCTGTTTAAATTCGAGAGAACAGCTGTTTACCGGCCGCAGCCTGCCCAGGTCAACAATGATGTCCCGGCCCTGCTGCCTCAAGAATCCGGTCCAGGCCTCGCCTCTGGAAGTCAGCCCATCTACCGGGCCGGAGTAATTCTTATACTCAATCTGCCTGAAACTAATATCCGGTGACTGCTCAGAAACGCGGTAGGTAAAAGGAAGTGGGGATGATTTTATAGCCTCATCCAGTTCTGACTGGTTATTGGCATTATTATTTGCTGCCGCAGCTTTAACCGTTGATAAATAGTGTTTGCTCCCGCAATTTTGAGTCAAAGTCCCGCTTCCGCTGCCTAATCCCAGCAGGCGGGAGTTTACGGTATCAACTGCAAAATTCGAGCTGTCAGTTCCATATACCATTGAAAAGCCAGCCGGATATATTTGCTTCTGGCTGAGGTCTTTGCTCGCCCCCACCCCCAACTCAACAGAATCCTCTTCCGGCAGTACAACTTTAGTTGCTTGTTCAGTACGCATTTTTAACAGACGTAACACGATTACGGCTGCTTCTTCACGGGTCAAATAATTCTTCGGTAAGAAGCGCCCGCTGTTTCCATTCATCAATCCCTCAGACATTACCCAGGCTACTCCGGGCGCAGCATAAGACGAAACCGCCTGGGTGTCCTGGCATATAACTACCGACCCGGCTTCAGCCTGGCCCATAGCTCTCCACAGCATAACGGCTGCTGCCTCCCGGCTGACTGGACTACCACCCCGAAATTGACTTCCTTTAGCCCCTTTTACAATTCCCAGGCAGGCCAGAGCCTCCACATATCCTGTTTCCAACGTACCTGGTGTAAGATCAGTAAAAGTAGGCTGGGATGGGAACACTGGCTGCACCCCTAAAACCCTGGCGGTTAGGATAGCGAACTGCAGACGGCTCAGCCTCAGGCGGGGGCCGAACTGTCCGGGGGTAATTCCATGGATCATACCCTGCTCGGCTAACTGGTTGATTGACGCTTCCGCGAAAGAACCCTTGATATCATTAAAAGTCGTGGTTTGTCCATTGGCACCAGATGTACCAATCACCAACCATAGGCAGGCTATTATTGATACTATTATTGATTTACGCAAAACTCCCGCTCCCCTATCGGCTTCATTTTTAAATTAATTACCTTTATTAATAAGCCAAAAGCCTATAAGAAACTTACAATTATTTTAACTTTTAATAATTAGTTGACCAAGTCAAGTATATCATCTAAATTAAAACCATTACATTATTGAACGAAAGGGTACACCGTCATGAGCAATGCCGCAGCCGCTGATATCATTTCAGAAATTCGCAGCTTTAATCGTTATTACACTAACATCTTAGGCCTTCTTAATCAGAATATCTACGACAGCGGATATTCACTGACTGAAGCCCGTGTTTTATACGAAATCGGCAATCAGGATAATCTTTGTACCGCTAACCGCCTTATCGAAATTCTGGGTATTGATGGCGGGTATCTAAGCCGAATCTTAAAAAGGTTCGAAGCTTCCGGGCTGCTGACCCGAGAGCGCTGCGCCGGGGATGCCCGGGCTTACAAGCTCAATTTAACTCCTCAGGGCTTTGGGGTACTGGATGAACTTGATCAAAGCTCCGAGCAGCAGATACAGCAGCTGACCAGTCATCTGGAAACCAAAGACCGCCGTGAACTGCTGGCGGCTATAAGCCTGATCCGCAGTAAACTGGACACCCAGGCTGAGTTTGCTATTCGCAGCTTTAAACCCGCTGATATCGACCATGTTATCTCCCGGCATCAGATTTTGTATGGTATTGAACAGGGATTTGATTATACTTTTGGGCAGGATGTAGCCAGGACGATGGGGCAGTTCCGTGAAGACTATGACCCCCAGCGGGAAAATTTATGGATAGCAGAAAATGGTGGCACCAGGGTTGGCTGCATCGCTATCGTGAAAGCGAATGAAACCACCGCTCAATTGCGATGGTTTCTGCTCGAACCCTATGTTCGCGGTAAAGGTCTGGGCCGGGCACTGGTAAATACTGCACTGGAATTTGCCCGGTCCAGCAGCTATCAGGAAGTATTCCTGTGGACAGTTGATAAGCTGCAAACCGCACGCCAATTATATGGAAAGTTCGGATTTAAACCGGTGGAGACTGCTGAACATCACATATGGGGCCAGCTGCTTACCGAAGAAAAGTGGGCACTCGATATCAGCAAATAAGCCGCCATCTTAAGTCCGGGCTTTAATTCAAAGGGCGGGCTTTTACTTTAAGCCATAAAATAACGGAAGAGCAGAATAGTCAGCATGCCGCCCCCCATGGTGAAAAGAGCATTTCGGCTCTTATAGGCAATCAACCCGGCGATAATACCAGCCAGCAGATAGTAATTGTTAAAATTAAGTTCCAGCCGGCCCTGCCTTATTAACAGGGCAGGAACGATTAAAGCGGTGAGAATACCGGTCGGTACATACTCCAGCCATCTTTCAAGCCAGGGTGGAATACCAGTTCGTTTAAGCAAAGCCAGGCTGCCGAAGCGGGTAGCAAAGGTGGCCAAACCCATTCCCAACACCACCCACAAGTATTCAAGCCGCATCTTTCGCGCCCCCTTCCAACAAACCTCCGATTAAACTGGCAGTCAGGCAGGCAATAATGATATACCAGGCACCCGACAAATATAAAGCACCCAGTACCGCCACCAGCCCGGCACATAAGCAAACTATTACGGCTTTTAAATTGGTCAGCCGGGGAACCAGCAGAGCTAAAAAGGTAGCCGGCATCGCAAAATCCAGTCCCCAGGTCATCGGGTCACCAATATGACTGCCGAGACTTATTCCCACTGCCGTCGATATATTCCAGACCACATAAGCGGTCAGGTTGGCTCCGGACTGATAATTGGCACTGTATCCTGTCCGATTGGTGCGGCTGATGGTCAAAGCATAAGTTTCATCGACCATACCAAAGGCTAAAAATACCTGCACTGGACGCGGCAGTTTAAGCATATAAGGGGCCAGTGATGCTCCCATCAGCAGATGCCGCAGGTTAACCAGCAGGGTAGTAAAGGTTATTACCCCCAGACTGACAACTCCGCTTCCAATCATAGTGATGGCAATAAACTGTGCGGCTCCGGCAAAGACCAACATGGACATTAAGAGAGTTTCCGCCGGGGTCAGCCCGGCTTGCAAAGCCATTATCCCGCAGGTTATACCAAAGGGTATCACTCCGACTATAATTGGTATGCTGTCTCGTACCCCCTCCCCGAAGGTGCTGGGCGAGAGCCTATGACCCGAAATCATCATCTCACGCGGTAGGTTCACCAATATTCCCCCTGGCTGCTTTTCTGCCATATTATATGCCAGCAAGAACATTGTAAATATCCAATTGTCCTTTATAATAAAATTAATTGGATATCAACGGGAGGATTTCGATATTGGCTATGACCAATTTCCCATCGGGTAATAAGCTAAGCCCATCGGCTTCTGAACCACTGTATTTACAGTTAGCTGCGATCATTGCCGAACAAATATATCAAGGAGCCCTTACCGCCGGGACCAAACTTCCCCCGGAACGGGAACTGGCGCTTCAATTTTCTGTGAGCCGGACGACAGCCATTAATGCTTATCGGCATCTGGATACCCAGGGATTGGTGGTATCTAAAATCGGCAGCGGAACTTATGTTGCTTACGAAGCTCCTGCTCACCCGGAAAAAAAGCTGGCTATGCCATGGGAGCAGCTGTTTTCACCGCACCTTGATACTCCTATGTCCTCTATTTTAAGAGATCTGGTTGATACCCCGACCGCCAATCAGACTATTTCCCTGGCGGCCGGTATGCCCGACCCGGCATTTTATCCCCTGGATATTTTTAATGAGATACTTACTCGTGAATTCAGATCTATTGACCCATCTGATCTGGGGCACATCCCAACGGAAGGCCTGCCGGCCCTACGCCGTGTGATTGCGGCCCGGAGTCAGGCTAAAGGCATAGCTTCCTCTCCCGAAAATGTATTGATTTTGACTGGTTCCCAGCAGGGTATATATCTGATTAACCGGATTTTTATCGAACCCGGCGATTATGTAGTTGTTGAAGCCCCCACTTATATTGGAGCTATTCAGGCTTTTCAGGCTGCCGGAGCGCGGATCTTAAGTTTGCCCGCGGCCGATCACATTTCCATGGAACTCATGGAGGATTACCTGACTCGTTACCGGCCCAAGCTGTTCTATACCGTAACTACTTTCCAAAATCCTAAAGGCAGCGTTATGACTCTGGAGGAACGTAAAGCTCTGCTGCAATTAGCTGCCAGGTACCGGATGATTATCGTGGAGGATGAACCTTACGGTGAATTGTATTACGATGCTCCGCCTCCGCCATCCTTAAAGGCATTGGACGAGTATAACTGTGTTCTCTATTTGGGTACCTTTTCTAAGGTACTTTTCCCCGGACTCCGAACTGGCTGGTTAGAAGGGCCCCCGCTGGTGATTAACCGTTTGGCTCAGGAAAAGCAGTATATTGATTTACACACCAACAATCTAACCCAGTGGCTGTTAGCCTGTTATCTTCAGGGGGAACATCTCGATTATCATCTGGTTAAGGTTCGGAAGGAGTATAAACAGCGGCGGGACGCTATGGTTAGCGCCATCCGGCGTTACTGCCGCGATGAGGTCAGCTTTACCATTCCCGAGGGGGGCTTTTATCTGTGGTGCAGGCTAAACCGGCAGGTATCATCCAGAACTCTTGCTCATGAAGCCATGAAAGCCGGGGTCAGTATCGTGCCGGGTGAGGCATTTTATGCCAACCGGCAGGGGAATCACGAAATGCGCCTTTGTTATGTCACTCATGAAGCACCGCTATTAACCGAGGGCATCAAACGTTTATCTCGATTGATAGCGCGATTACCCGAAGAAAAGTCTTCCCCGGATGCGGCATTCCATCTGAACCCGCTCATCGTATAAATGGAGTATTGTGGTTTCGCCTTAACTGTTATCAGGGCAGCTACCGTATTTTCTCTACCATTTCCAGAGGCATGGAGGTTCTCTCGGCTATCTGTTCAGCCGTCATCCCTTGGTAAAGATACCGTTTAATAACCAGGTTCATGGGTTCACCAATCTCGACCACATATTGATCAGGATCATACACTCTTAAGGCCCTTTGTCCCCAGGGCTGCTCCTGAATGGTATGCAGCATGGTGGTCTGCGCCTCCCGTAACCGGGTATATACCTCATCGAGCTGCTCCGTTTCAAAATACAGCTCCAGGTCATGATGAGGTAGATTTGGTCTGGTTACCGGCTTACCAAAAATCAGCTTTTGGGCATATTCCTGATCCCAAATCGAGAAGCCTCCTGTATAAACCACACATTCACCATAGTCAGCCTCTACCTGCTGCTTCAGAATATCTTCATAAAATTTGCGGGCGATATCAACCTCTTTAACCAGCAGTACGGAAGCACTGAATTTAATCTCCAATCTCCATTCCTCCAAGTGAGCTCTAAGTACCCAATGGGTCCCCTGGTGAAAAATAATTTGCCAGCCATTGGCGGTTAACTGCCAGATTGAACTTCTTAAACTATGGGCCGTATCCTTAATCTGCTTGCCATAAGCAATTAACCGATACGTAGCTAACACAACCTCAGGTGCCAGTACTCTAATTTCAAAGTCAGTTATTATCCTTTTATTTGCCGTATGAGCCTGCATTGCTTCTATCGTCTGTTCTTTATTATAAATAGTTCCTGAGCTGCCGAATTCCATGAAACTGTCACCTATAGGCTTATCGAGCGTCGAGGCAGTTTGGCGGGTTTCCTGCCGAAGCAGTTGCTCTTCCAGCTTTTGTAGTTGCTCCTTTAAAAATATTTCACCCATGATTACTGATTCCTTAGTGCTGCCACCCGTATCCGAATCGATTCCTGATGCTGTTCATCCGTCCATTCCGGGTCTTTCATATTGATCCAGGTTTTACAGGGCAGCTCTGCACACCCGCCGCAATCAGCCAGCTTTCTGTCTCCAGCACACTGGAATACAGGACAAACCTCGACTCCGATATATTGTACCCAGTAAACCTTGCCCGCTTCAGCATCACACCCCTGGCATTGATTCCCCAAATGGGGACAGGTGGTACAGTCAATCCCACACCGGGATAATTTGCCTCCCATACCAGCACCTCCAATTCCGGTAGAACTTATGTTCGTGTTAATTCGATGCTATACTCCGAAATCCTGCTTATTAAATCTTGAAGGTAGCCGATACAAACCTCTGGTTTATCAACATGAATATGTTCATGTCTCCTAAAACTGACCTGACCCAAAACTCCCCGAGGACATTCATCAATACACTGCCAACAAGCCTTGCAGGTCTGTGGGTTGAACTGTACAAACCTGGTAAAGGCATGCCTGGCCGAACGCACTTTATTTCCCCTCCCGCAAATAACGACGGCTGCTGTATTTCCATAATGGGTGATGCTGACGGGTATACTGTTCGTTTACATACCCGTCCCACATCACTCGCGCAGTTTCAGGATTAATAAATAGTGATAGATACGCATGCCCGATAACCATCATAATCCCCAGTAACCCCAGAAAACTGTGCAGTCCCCATGCCATGGTCTCCCGGGCAATTTGGCGGGCAGTCTCAGTATGATGGCCTAACTGCTCCATATAAATAGCTGTGATCATAAGTGCAATAATATCAATCAGTATCAGCCAAAAGAACACTTTCTGCCCGGCATTAAAGCGTCCAGCAGGCAGTATCTTATCAGTTTCTGCCAGATAACCGCCCAACGATTTAAGCCATACCAGGTCAGGTTTATGAAAAAAAACATCCCGTCGCCAGTTGATCAGGTTGATAACCGAGATGATTACCAGTATAAACCCTATCCAACCATGCCAAGCCCCGATAGGTGAATGAACCGGCTTTGCCATGACCATTATACTTCCAGTAATAGCAACCGTTATAAATAGGATTAACCTCAGCCAATGTTGAAAATTTTCGCCCCGAGTGAACCTCTTTACCAGACCTCCCGAATCTGCATTCGGTTTGCATGCTTTCGCCTGAAAAAACCTGTAATGCAATACGCAGATCAAGACTGCTATACCCAGTCCGATGCCGCAGATTGCACTTTGGTGGCTCGCATACCATACTAATAAGTTCATCACCCATCAATCCTTTCATGGTTATGCTCATGCTGCAGGATAAAATCACTTAATACCCGTGCCCCCAGCGATTGTTTCAGTTCCGCCAGGATCCTTAGGACTATATCCAATGGCGGATGCTCAATCTGATTACCAGCAATCAAAATATGATCATGAACCAAGTTAACTTCCGCCCGTAATAAATTTAATAAATCAGTATACAGGACCAAATCTTCTCTCTGGATTCCCATTTGCGTTAATTGGCTAACGGATCGGGCTATAGTCAAATCGATACCATCAAAACCTGCCTTCTCCGAAGCTGCTTGGAGAATGCCCCTTGACTGTAGTTCTTTCAGCATCAATGGGGATAGGCCGGACTCCTGTATCAGTTCATCGGCTGTAAATTGATCACTGGCACCAGTCCCGGCAAAAATCAAATCTAAGGCTCCCAAGTGGTCAGGGCGGCTGGTATCATGCCCGGTCCGCTTATCCTCCAATACTCGTTTAATTACCGCCAGCGGCAAATAGCGTGTTTCCTGAAGTTCTTTGATAAGCCGGATTTCCTCTAGATGCTGTGGGCCATATAACGCCATATTACGGCTGGTCTGAACCGGCGGGGCCAGCAATCCCTCCCGGAGATAAAAATGGATAGTCGGCTTGGAAACACCAGCTTTATCCGCTAACTCTCCGATTTTCATGAAATTGTTATCGTCTTCCATATTAGCCTCCGGCAACTGTTAAGTATATAGTTATACTATACAGTTTTCGGTATATTGTCCACCCTTTTTTTGCCATAACTTAGCGACTAAAGAAATAAAAAGACACCATCTTTGCTGATGGTATCTTCACTCATATTTCCCACTTCTCAGATTTTATTAATTATTTTAATGCCCCGGCATCAAAAGTATATTCCATTCTCCGGGCTGTATTTACCGCCACCTGATTTCCAACCAGTTTTCTAACCAGATAAAGGGCCATATCAATTCCCGCTGAAATACCAGCCGAGGTTATAACGCTTCCTTCATCGACATATTTAATACCGCGCTGAACCAAAACCTGAGGATATTCATTTCCCAGGCGGTCCAGGCTTCTCCAGTGGGTTGTTGCCTTCTTGCCCTTAAGTATCCCGGCTTTGGCTAATAAGAATGCGCCAGTACATACCGATGCTGTTATTTCTGCTTTTGAGGCCTGCTCTCTAATCCATCCGATCACACTGTCATTTTGTGTTTCTATCTGATAGGTACCGGGGCCACCGGGAATTATGATAATATCAAAATCCACCTGGTCTTTAAAGCCGTAATCAGGCTGAATCTTGAGCCCATTGCGGCCGGTAACCAGCTCACCGGTTTCACTGATAGTCTTTACCGCAAAGGGATTACCCCCTCCCGGCTCCGCTTCGGCAATTGATAAAACCTCAAATGGCCCTGCGAAATCCAAAATCTCAACATCATCAAAAAGCAAGATGCCAACTTTCTTA
>JBLNAA010000110.1:0-9261 GCA_050259135.1 Methylocystaceae bacterium
CCCTTAACAATCTCAGGCAGGAAATTATTTAAAAATCCAAAGCTTCCTCCGTTAGCAGTGGGGGATAATTTATAAAAAAGCCTGAATCTCGGGCAGCTTTACGTTAGTTTACATAATGTTCATTATAGGAAGTTGTGAAATTTGCAGGGGAGGGGTCAAAAGCCGGTAATATAAGGTTTTTGCTTTAAGGCAGGTTTAGTATTATTGTTTTCTATAATTATGGTGAACATTATAGATCTAAGAACATTGCTCCCGGGGGGCTGCAAATGGCTATAATTCGGCAGGCAAATATAGGTGCCTGTTTTTTTCGATTCTAAGGCGCGTTTTATATTCTTTGAGAGGTATAATAACCCCAGCAATAAAAGAACCGCCTTTTAATTTGGCAGTTTTAATGATTAACTGGTTATTATATAAGGAAAAGATTTTAGAAAGGATGATTTTCATTGCAGGTGATATATGGCACCGCTGAACTATATCTGCCTTATAGCCATTCATTGAAAGAAAAACGCAAGGTAACTAAAAGCATCGTCGGCAGGATGCGCAGCCGGTTTAACTTATCAGTAGCTGAGGTCGATTATCATGATTTATGGCAGCGGTGTTTGTTGGCCTTTGCTTTAGTAGCTCAGGACAATAACGAAGCTTCCTTTATAATAGATACCATAAAAGATACCATTCTAAGTTATGATGAGGTAGAGTTAACTCACTTTGAATTTCAGTATGCTCAGTAACAACTACTCTGTTATATATTATGTCAACTAGCATAAATCCATTTTCCTTATAATTTCTGAATGTAGGCCAAGGCTGCTTCCCGATTGGTAATTTCGCGCATAAATTGCGCCTGCCTTACCTTCCCCAGTATTTCCCCCACTTTAGGTGATGGACTTATACCTAATACCTGCATAACGTCTTCTCCGGTTACCAGCGGCTTAGCTTTCACGGTCATGTAATTCTCATAATACTCCCGAATCAAGAACCGCAAAAACTCCTGGAAGTGCTGCTCTTTTCTAATGCCATCTGTCTTTCCGCTTTGCCAATCAGTATGGGCTAATAATACCAGCAAAGGAAAATCAGCATTCAGTTCCTCCATTAGTGCATAGATATCTAATCCCATCGCATTGGTTTGATGATAAATCTCAAATATACGGTAATGATTACGGACCAGGCGGGAAACGGTATCGGTTTCTCGTTTTGACAGAGCCAATGAACAGCAGGTATCGGCTGCCAGCTGTGCCCCGACCGTGGCGTGGTTATCAGTTCCGTCTTCACCAGGTGTACACTGAGGCAGGGTTTTACCGAGATCATGTATTAATCCCGCCATTTTCAGCAGCTGCAGTCTGGTTCGGCCCGGCACCAGCTGCTGCATCAATTCCTTCTTTAATTGGATCGCACTGGACATAAAGGGAGCGTAAGATGATGCTCCCAGCTCTTCCAACCTATCTAAAGCATGAAGTGAATGCGGGTATAAACCCTGAAGCCTGCTTTCGGCATTGTTTTTCTCCAGCCAGGCCTGGTGCAAAGGCGGCAGTATTTGTTCTATCAGGCCCAATTCAACCAGTTTTTCAACCCACACACTGGAGTCAGGCAGGTTTAAGATAAGCATAATTTCTTCTCTTAAACGCTCCCCGGCTGAAGATTTGAGTAATTGGGCCTCTTTTTTAATTAATTGTTCGGTTTCAGTTTCAATAGTGCATCCGAGTTGACCAGCAATTCGAACCGCCCTGAGCATACGAACCGGATCGTTATTAAAGATCTGATCACTGACCTTGGTCACCAGCTTTTGCTGCAGATCCTGCTTGCCATTATACGGGTCAATAAGCTTTTCATTAAATTTATTATTGGTGGTAATTACACCTAACAAGTCCAGGATATTATCAGCATCACTTAACTGATCACTGCCATAGTGAATGGCCATAGCATTTATGGAAAAATCCCGCTGGCTGAGGTCATCCTCAATAGCAGCTCCCTGGAGACTGGTTAAATCTAATTGCCAGCCTTCACGGCTTAAAAATACCCTGACCATATTTCTTTCTTCATCGAGAATAAAATAATGAGCTTCGGTAATATGACATAGCATCTCTGCCGTTAATTTGGCGTCTTCAACCGCCAGGTCGAGATCCTTTGGGGACTTGCCGACAACCAGGTCTCTTACCGTTCCTCCAACTATGTATAGCATTAAAAACTCCCCCTTTATGCAAACAGCAGACCGAGCAGGCCTATAACTTAATATTATCGTAAATTATAGTACAAGGTGTTTTAAAAAGAAAACGTTATTTATGGTTATTAATGTATATTGGAGGCTGACTAATAAAAACGGCCGGGCATATTACCCGGCCAGAGTTCACCGTATTTGCTTAAACATTAAACCTTACATGCATGATATCGCCATCCTGAACTATAAATTCTTTGCCTTCCAGCCTGACCAATCCCTCATCACGGGCCTTCCCCATACTCCCCAGCCGCAGTAAATCAGATGACCCCACCACTTCAGCCCTGATAAATCCGCGTTCCAGATCACTATGGATTTTGCCGGCTGCTTTGCGGGCATTAGTACCTTGATTAATGGTCCAGGCCCTGACTTCGTCCTCGCCGACCGTAAAGAAGCTGATCAACCCCAGTCGGTGATACAGGGTGCGCATGATACGGTCCATTCCAGGTTCATTTATGCCGAGATCCTGCATAAAAACTTCCCGTTCTTCGGTACTGAGTTCGGCCAATTCTGCCTCAATGCGGGCTGATATCTCCACCATCGGAATATTACGGGCAGCAGTATAAGCCTGGAGCTCTTCACGTCCAGGATAATCATTAAGTGCATCTTCGCTGACATTAATAGCTAAGACCATCGGTTTATCGGTTAAAAATTGATAAGCGGTCAAGGTTTGCCATTCAGCGTCACTGATACCCAGTTCACTGAGCCGTTTTTCGTTTTCCAATCCATCTTTGATTTTTGCTAACAGCTCTAATTCCTGAGCCTGTTCCGGTTTGACCTTTTTGCCATCCTTGATGCGCTGAATCCTTTTTTCCACCAGATCCAGATCGGCTAACAGCAGTTCATACTCTACCAGTTCCAGGTCACGGACGGGATTGATGCTGCCTTCAACATGGGGAACCTCCTCACTGTCAAAAGCCCTTACTACATGAATTAAAGCATCCGCATCGCGGACTGCGGCCAAAAACCCGGAAGCTCCCTTATCGGAAGATGGAATTAAGCCCGGGATATCTACTACCTCAATCTGCGCATAGGTGGTTTTCTTCGGCTTATACATCGCTGATAGTTTATCAATTCTGGTATCCGGGACCCTGGCCATACCCACACTGGCCTTACCAACACTTGAGCGGTCACGAAGCCCGGTCATTAATTCAAACAAAGTGGTTTTTCCTACCTGTGGCAACCCGATTAATCCTATTTGCATCCTTATCTCTCCTCGTAAGACTGCTGTTTCGTACCTTTTCATTATATAATAGCCATTGCTAACTACAAGTTTTAGTCATAGTTTAACCCATACTCTTCACCTTTGTTGACATAATATTTATTACCGTTAACTATGTACACCGGAATCTGGTTTTAATTCTTAAATGATCAGGTGTGGTTGATAAAAAACCGGTAAAAAAGTGCTCCTTATTCTGAAGGAGCACCCTACCCTACTATCTAGATTTCTTAAAACCGCTTATTTTAATAGAAACTGATAATCAGAATCGATATGATAATGAACACCAAAGATACCATGATTGGCAAAATGAACATGGCATAAGCCATGGTCGGCATTATCTGATACATACGACTGGAAATACCCATAATAAAGACAAACATGGAAATCGCCAGGCCTGGGAAAACCAGTATCAATGGTATTACGCCTGAACCCGGATAGAATATAGCTAAAAATGCAATCATAGCTATAATCAGCCCGATATTAACTTTAATCAGGGTCTTATAACCCTTATCCTGATCAATACGTTCTATGGTTTCCTCGAAAAGTTCATCGTCATGGTTAACCGAGACCGCCTGCTCTTCGGTGATAGTCTGCACCGGCACTCCGGAACTGGCCGAGATGGTATTAAGAAAGCTATTTCTGTCATCCGGGGTTAATGCCACACTGCAGACATCGGTATGGATGATAGCCATACCTTTTTTCCAGTCACCCCCAAAGAAATCAACAACCCCGGTTCCGATAACATTGTAATAACCCAAAATATGGCCAGGCCAGCTGTACCCAACCATTACTCCCAGATTTGGGTTGGTTTGATAGTCGACAATTTCATTTATTGATTTCAGCGGAATAACCTTATGTCTGATGCCCCATCTGATATGCAGATTTTTATCGTCTATCCAGTATTTCATGGTCAGTAAAGCAATCAAAGCGTAAACATAGAGCAGCAGTAATAAACACATCGGTATTGTCAGCAGCATTTTGAAGGTATAATCTTCTGCTGTCGGTAATGCCAGCTGCGGCCCGAGCAGAACTGGTACAAAAAAGAGAACACCCAGGAGTAACCCCCACCCAATCCCGTTCATCTTGGTAATGGTAAAGCGCAAAGTAACTCCCCCTCCAGCATTTACTAAATGCATTCGGTATATTATGTGAATTCTCCTGCCAAAATATTACTTTGCCAGACTAATCACCAACACAGATTCCGATGGCACGAGCGACCTTAACCAGTTCACCCTGCGGAGGAACCTTTTTTAGTTCCCCAATGGCATCGGCCAGGGGAACCGTGGTAATGCTTTGTCCCTGCAAGCTGACCATGACTCCGTTTTGTCCGCTTATCAGAGCCTCGGCAGCAGCCACCCCGTAGCGGGTAGAAAGCAGGCGGTCATAAGTTACCGGCATCCCTCCGCGCTGCAGGTGACCCAATACAGTTACTCTTGATTCCATCCCGGTTATGCTCTCCAATTGTTCGGCCAGTTGGTTGCCAATTCCCCCCAGCCGAATGGGGTCATGGCTGTCGACCAGACGCTGTACCACCATTTCTCCTCCAGCTGGATGGGCTCCTTCAGCTACTACCACAATACTGAATTTTTTCCCTTCATTCGTGCGCTGATTGATTTTCTGGGCAACTGATTCTAATTGATATGGCACTTCCGGAATTAAAATAATGTCTGCTCCGCCAGCCAATCCTGCACATAAAGCAATCCAACCGGCGTAGCGTCCCATAACCTCTAAAATCATGATTCGATGATGCGACTCAGCAGTGGTATGTAATCTATCCAAGGCCTGGGTAGCGGTATCAACAGCAGTATTAAAGCCGAAGGTCACATCGGTAGCCGAAAGGTCGTTATCAATAGTTTTTGGTACCCCGACGATCCGGAAGCCTTTTTGATTCAATTCGTAAGCAATATTCAAGCTGCCGTCGCCCCCGATGACTACCAGAGCATCTACGCCTAATTGACGAAGGTTTTCGATAGCCTGATCTGATTTATCTTCCTTTTTAGTACCCCCCTGGCCATCAGGCACCCTGAATTCGAAGGGGTTATCACGATTGGTGGTCCCTAAAATAGTGCCCCCGCGGTTAAGGATGCCGGATACGGCATGACCATCCAGCTTTATATAAGTGTTTTCCACTAAACCTTTGAAACCGTCAATAAAACCAAATACTTCTATACCCTGAGCCAGACAGGTTCTGGTTACTGCTCGAATAACCGCATTTAATCCCGGGCAATCACCGCCGCCGGTAAGTACCGCAATTCTCTTGATCATCAGACAAACCCCCTTTATTCAGCTTAATAAATAGTAAAAGAGGAACCCTCGTTTTCTTTCGGCTAAACATAGAGATATTATACCTTAGTCACCATAAAAAGGGGACGGTTCAAAAACCGTCCCCTTAAAATCAGCTCCTGCTATAAATTAAGGTTTTTCTTTTAAGGTCACCTGAACGCTGACCTTTTTCCCGTCGCGCAGTACCTGAACTGTAATTTTATTGCCTACGTGCTTATCCTTGATGAAGTTTTGCACATCACTGCTGCTGGTAATCGTGGTGGAGTCAATTTTGCTAATGATATCCGCCGAACGCAGCCCGGCAGTATCAGCTGGACTTCCGGCGACAACGTCAGCAACCACCGCACCTTTAGTGCTGGAAGATACCCCGAGCCGGGATGCAATATCCGCAGTCATATCTAACATGCTGACACCCATGTAAGGACGAATAACTTTGCCATTTTCTATCAACTGATTCAATACATCCTTGGCGGTATTGATCGGAATAGCAAAACCAATTCCCTGAGCTTGGGCATTTACCGCAGTATTGATCGCGATTACCTGTCCACTCATGTTGATCAGCGGGCCGCCGCTATTACCTGGATTAATAGCAGCATCAGTCTGAATTAGGTTTTTATAATTACGGTCCTCAATGGTAATAGGCCGGCCTTTGGCGGAAATAACACCGGCAGTTACGGTATGATCAAGACCATAGGGCTGGCCAATCGCCACCACCCATTCACCAACCTGCATCTGGTCGGAGTTACCCATCGCCAAGGTAGGATAATTAGTACCGCTGATTTTTAAGACTGCCAGGTCAAGCTCGTAATCCTGGCCGACTACGGTAGCCGAAACCGCATTATCCTGACCTACTACCTTAACCTTAACTTCCGTAGCATTATCGATAACATGTTGATTGGTTACGATGTAGCCGTCTTTGGAAATAATAAACCCGGTACCCAGACCAGTTTCATATTGTGGACTTTGACTGTTTCCGCCGCCAAAAAACTGACGGAAAAAAGGATCACTTGAAAAAGGGTCATTGCTGCTGGTTACTTTAGTTTTGGTTTCGATACTAACTACTGCCGGTCCTGCCTTTTTGGCAATACTGGCCACATCTAAAGGTCCGGAAGAAGCCGCTTGAGCCGAATTAGTTACCGGTGATTTGGCATCACCCAACAAAGCGGTCTTCAACGGATAGCCCAGATTTTTGGCTACTACCGCACCGCCCAACATAAACCCAATTAACAAAACTACTGCTAACTTGGCTAAAATTCCTTTCTTCACGATTATAAAACCTCCTTACCAGGAAAAAAATTAGCTATTATGACTATTACCCAATATAATCTACCTTAGCCTCACCAATCAACTGACGTTATTACTCAAAAGTAAGCTTTATAATATATATTTATAACCTCATCTCTTGCTTTCTTATTTTATGGAAGTTATTTTAAGAAAGGTTGATCAAATTGTTAAGGAATGATGAAGATGCTCGGATTTAGTGCCTGCCTGGCTGGTATTAATTGCAAGTATACCGGTGGCAACAATCTGCGAGCTGAATGCAAAAAAATTGCTGATGAACAAAACGTTCTGCTGGTTTGCCCTGAAGTGATTACCAGCCTGGGCTGTCCCCGCGAGCCGGCCGAAATTGTCGGTAATGGAGGCGGTGATGGGGTTTGGCATGGCACCGCCCGAGTTGTAACTGCCAGCGGTAAAGATGTAACTGAGCAATTTAAAGAAGGAGCTTTATTAACCTGGCAGGAAATTGAAAAGCACCCGGAGATAACATCGGTGATATTGCAGCCGCGCAGCCCATCCTGTGGGTTAAATTTCATTTATGATGGTACATTTTCCGGCAGACTGGTCCACGGTGATGGGGTTTTGGTCAGTTTGCTTAAACAGCATGGAATTACGGTGATGGATGTTGAAGAATTCTTAAACCCGTTGTCAGGTGAAATACCTCATAAAAATTAAGATGGAGGACAGCCTTTTATGAAAGCTGTTAGCTTGTTTTCGGGTGGACTTGATTCACAATTAGCAGCCAAATTAATAGCTAACCTGGGTATTGATGTCATTATGGTTAACTTCTGCACCCCTTTTTTTGGTACCACCCCAGCCATGGAAATGGCAGCTCAAAACCTGGAGCTGCCCCTGGTGTCCCTGGACATATCAGATACCTATATGGATGTACTTAAAAACCCACGTTATGGTTACGGCAAAAACATGAACCCCTGTATCGACTGCCACGCTTTTATGCTGACCAATGCCGGTCGCTATATGGAATCAATCGGCGGCTCATTCTTAGTAACCGGTGAGGTTTTAGGCCAGCGGCCAATGAGCCAGAACAAATCATCACTGGAAGCGGTGGCCAAGCATTCAGGTTATCGCGGATTAATACTGAGACCATTGTCGGCCAAATTGTTAGCGCCCACTCTTCCAGAACTTGAAGGCTGGGTCGATCGGGAAAAACTGCTGGACATCAATGGCCGCTCCCGTGAGGTGCAGATGCGCTTGGCGGATGAACTGGGAATCAAGGAATATCCTTCTCCAGCTGGCGGCTGCCTGTTAACCCAGCAAAGCTTCAGCAAAAGGCTGCGCCAAGTCCTGAAGGCCAAACCGGAAGCAACTGCAGATGATATGCACCTGCTTCGCAGCGGCCGCCATTTTTGGTTAGGCAATCATTTATTGGTAGTTGGCCGTAATATAAATGAAAACCAGGCTATCGAAAACCTGGCTCGTTCGGAGGATTATTTAATCAAAACCCAAACCTACCCGGGTCCGACTGCCCTGCTGCGTGAATTTGGTGCTGCAGGCAGTGATGAAATACTCGATCTGGCAGCCAGTATTTGCGCCCGCTACAGTGATGCTCCGCAGACGGGTGAGCCAGTAGCCGTGAAAGTATGGCATCCTGGGGAGCATATCGAGAATCAGCGGATGGTGTCACCTTGCCGGCCGGAAGATGTTCCCATGACATTTTAGGAATATTGACCATGTTTTTCGTGTATATATAACAATATATACCACAGTAAGTAATATAAATGATAATTATTTCGACTAATCGTATTGTTTACTTGCGGACAATTTTGTTTGTTGCTATAATATAGGCAATTGATAATAGTCAAATATTTCTGTCAATATTGACAATATTATCCTTCTGCAATATCCCCCCCTCCCATTCACATAAAATAACTAGCCTCCCGATTAAGGGAGGCATTTTTCTTGGTTTAGATATTAGGTGGCAAACACTTGCCCATTAATTGATACCCTTCGCGGTTGGGATGGGCGCCATCCAGGAAAAGGCTGCTCTCCACCGATCCATCTGTCCGGTAAAACGGAGGAGAAAAGTCGATTACTGTTCTCTGTTTTTCTCCGGCCAGATTAACCAGCTCAGATCTCAACCTTTTAAGCCGCACTTCCATTTCCGGATCATCAATTGGAGGTGTTAAACCAATAATCACTTTAATGTTATCCTTTTCGGCCAGGTTAACCATCTGGCGGTAGTTATCCAAAATGGCCGGTATTGATTCTCGCCAAAAGACATCATTGGCTCCGCCGGTTATAATCACGTATT
>JBLNAA010000111.1:0-3160 GCA_050259135.1 Methylocystaceae bacterium
TCCTTTAGCTTTTTTATATTTGTTATCCTGAAATCATAATGGTAAGTCTGCCCACTATTCATATACTCTTGCTGTTGCTCAAGGATTTGTGAAGCATTCATGATATCACCTCTATATAAAAATAACCGATTGGTTGAAGTTGAAGCGCCAATACTTAAATAAAGCCTATTATGTGCTTTAATATCTGTTTCTGCCCAGAACCCTTTGACATAACTACAGTTGATCATATCCTTAACTGCTGGAAAGAATTCTTTCATAAATGCGTCATTTCCTCCATGGTATCACTAAATTTAGTGATAAATAAAAGAAAGCCTTCCATCGCGGGAAGGCATCTTTATTGATTAAAATTAATTACCTCAGGTGTTTGCACGCCGCCTTTTTCATCTTTTTTGGTGTCTCCTTGAGTTTGTCTTCCCACCAACCGAAACCGATGCGGCCCTGCATCAGGACATCTGGATTTTCGGGACTGGAAATGGTTAGGATCAGGCACCCTCCCGGCTTAAAGATATACTTGCCATCTTCTTCAAAAACCAGCGTTGATTCGGGTTCGCCGCGGCGGACAAAAGCCTTGATTCCGCCGACTGGATCACCGCTTATGTTTGAAGCTTCCAAAAGCCTGACTTTAGGTTCGGGCAGTGGAGTCAGGGAAGTATTTGAAGGGGTTACCAGCTGAGAAACGGATGGTTCGCCGGGCGGGGTGGCATTAAACCAAATCTGGACCCGAATCGGCGCATCACCAATTCCGGTTGCGGTAAAGACATTGACAAATAATTTTACTCCCGAATCAGGTGGATTAAATAAACCGGCCCAGGCACCAAGACCTCTGCCAAATTTCAAATTGTCAGCATAACCTACGAAATATCTCCCCTGCATAGACTTGTATAGAGGCAGGGGTACATTTGCGAATTCCGGCATCCTGATAATATCCGTATTCATGGCCTCCCTTGGATGCATGTAGTAGTTTTATCTTATGAAAAAACAGTGAACAAAGTGCCCAGAGATGCGACCAATGTATACAAACATAGGATGCTATTCGGTTAAAATCCATCTTGGACCCCCGATTGTAAAAAAGGATGCCTATCAGTTGGCCGAGCACTTGGGGATTCACCTTGCCGAGCATGGAGGAACCGCCAGTTATTCCTGGCTAATATGGCCTGGCTTGTTGATTGTTGCTTTGATTATCGGGTGGGTATTTTTAAAGGTTCGCCGAAATCGGAAGTAAATATATAATATTGGACACACCGAATGCCAAACGCCGCCATTTATATCATGGGGGATACTGTCTGGCGGCGCGGAAACTTAATAATAAATGCAGTCCCGTCGTGGCTGGTTTCTACGTCGATTGAGGCGTTATGCCGGGTGACAATGCTGTAGCAAACCGCTAGGCCGAGGCCGGTTCCCTGCTCCTTGGTGGTAAAAAAGGGCGTGCCTAATTTAGGCAGGATTTCCGGGTTGATACCATGCCCCTGGTCAGCAACTACCAGGACTACTTCCTGATCGGTACTGTAGGTTGAGATGGTGAGTACTCCTCCCGATTGCATGGCTTCCAAACCATTACGGGCCAGGTTAATAATCAGCTGCCGGGTCTGCTGGGCGTCCAAATATGAATCAGGAATTTCTCCCGCCACGATGTTTACCCACTTGTCCTGGTTCAGAGCCTGGGCATTAAGCAGGGGTCCCAGAGTTTCAATAATACTGTTAAGGTTTTGCAGTTTGAGATCAACGGCTTTATCTCTAGCCAGGGATAAGAACTCAGAGATAATGCCATTGGCGCTGTCCAATTCCTGAATCATCATTTCATAATAATCTAAATAACCTGCTGTGTCCGGCTGACCCATCATCATCTGTAAAAAACCGCGTACCGTGGTCATAGGGTTGCGAACTTCGTGGGCAATACCTGCTGCCATTTCCCCAACTACTCGTAGCCGGTCCAGACGCATAACCTCTTGCTCCATCTGTTTGTGCTCGGTGATGTCGACATTGACACCCACCACCCCGAGAAGTTCACCATCCATATTGTAAAAAGGTGCCTGGTTAATTATTACATTACGATGTATACCATCAGCATCAAATTCATTTTCTGACCATATAATCTCGGGATTTTTCATCATTTCGATGTCCATTTCCCGATACTTCTCGGCCAAATCAACCGGCAAAATGCGGTCGAGATGCTTGCCGACAATACTGCCGCGGGGTTGCCCGACCGCTGCTTCAAAGGCTTTATTACAGCCTTGAAAAACCCCATCCGTATCTCGGAAGAAAATCGGGGTAGGGACGGTATCTATCATCTGCTGCAGAAAGTTCAGCTGTTCCTGCAGGGCTCTGGCAATCAGGGAAATAGTCTGTACAAACGGCGTCAAATTTTCGGCCTGCTCAGCCATTTCTACCGACAAATCACGAAAAGAACCGATGTTGCTGATAACCTCGGTGAAGTTATTGAGAGTCAGTCCGGTACTGCGTGATAGTTCAGTAGCACTGCTCTGGACTTCGGTAAAAGCATGAGCTATTTCGCGGGCAATGGTCTGAAAGCGCTTCTGGTCATTGCGCAGGGTTTTTTCTTGATACAAATGGCAGTTCTGAGCTTTATTTAAACCATTATAAATAGCTACGGCCATTCGGGAGCAGGAATTGTACCCACAGGCTCCGCAGTTACGAAAATCATGGGGTTCGCCCTTTAGCATGGCCTCATAGATAGCGGCCAATTCTTCAGCAGTAGGTATTTTGATCTGGTGATTGTTCGATAGATCCTGATAATGATCATAATGATAATTTGCCGGTATAATTGCATCCAAAAAAGTATCTAAGGCAGCTCTGGAGGTTTTTTGCAAATTCCCTTCGGCCCGTCGGGCAATCGCAATCTGAACTTCATCGACTGAGCGTTGATGGTTGATACATCCCGGACCCATATTACAGCCATTTTCACAGTTTAAAATATCTACGATTAGCGGCACATTTTCTGAATTTCGGTTTATGGCTGCCTCCAGATCCGCCAGATACTTTTCATATACTATCCGGCCGCTTACCTGGGTTATTAAGTAAGGATTGGTTGCCGGATAATGGTGAAGATAGGTTCCTTTGAGCCCCCCGGGTAATGAAAAAATAGCAGCAATGCCAGAAGGTACGATATTGTCAAACTCCCCTGGCTCCAAGTCTTTCAAAT
>JBLNAA010000112.1:0-4723 GCA_050259135.1 Methylocystaceae bacterium
GCATCGATTTCGTCAATAAAGACAATACAGGGTGAATTCTTTTTGGCCTGCTCAAATAAATCACGAACCCGTGCCGCACCGACACCAACAAACATTTCCACAAAGTCAGAACCGCTGATTGAGAAAAAGGGCACTCCCGCCTCACCGGCTACCGCTTTGGCCAGCAAAGTTTTACCGGTACCAGGAGCACCATATAATAAAACTCCTTTCGGAATTTTGGCTCCTATGTCCACGAACTTCTGGGGGCTCTTTAAGAATTCTATTATTTCCTGTAACTCCTCCTTGGCTTCATCAGCACCTGCTACATCAGCAAAGGTAATGCGCACCTCTTCCGGGGTAGCCATGCGGGCTCGGCTGCGGCCGAACTGCATTACTTTGTTGCCGCCCCCTTGGGTCTGATTCATCATCAGCATGATAAAACCAATTAAGATTACAATCGGCAAAAAGGTGGTTAATAACGTGGTCCAGATTGACGCCCCTGGCTCAGGGTTAGGGGTCACCTCTACCTTTTTCTCACGTAAGAAGGTAAAGATCTGCTCCTCCTGGGGGGCAGTGGCAGTAAATTTGGTACCATCTTTAAAAGTACCTTCTATTTTATATATTTTTCGTTCCGGGGTAAGTTCAACTTTTTGTACGTTGCCCTGTTCTACGGCACGGTAAAAAGCATCATAACTTAATGATTTCTGGGTAGTTTCAGTTCCGGGTGAATAACGGAGGGCTAAAATCCCAATCAATACGATGACAACATAAATAACTATATTCTTAATAATTTTGTCCACGGCCGTCCCTCCCCTCAATCCCTGTCTGGAGGATTGCAAAGTCTGTCATATTGTAGCATACCTGTGCTTTCCATTTCAATTTAATCCAAATTAGGAACTGCCCGGTGCTAATAATCCTGGTAATACATATTGAAATCGACTTCCTCTTAAATAAGAGTATTTCCTCAATACACCGGTGAAAACCTAGTTTATAAAGAACATTTTACCAAAAAAGAAGAAAACAGCATTAACTGTTTTCCTGAATCCGGTCTATAAACTCCCTCAGCATCACCATAAAGGGTTTTTATCCGCAAAGTTCTACCATAGTATACTGTTATACACGAACACTATTAGCGGCACCCGCCCGCTCTCGGTAAACGGACTTTCTGCATTCACTAAGTTTGATTCAGACACAGAGCCTAGAGATGCTGATGGGTTATTCCGCCGCGAAGTTTAATTTTATTTTTGCGGCTCTATAGTAATCCAAACCCGATCTTTCCCTGACTGCGGCTGATAGGTTACCGCCACCGGTCCGCCCTCGATCCAGACTATTTCCTGCCCGTTAGCTAAAAGCATTTGTGAAGCCCTTTCCCGAAAGGGTATTTTGTGATCAACCATCCAGTCCGAGATTTTCTTAGTGCCGCCGGGCAGAGAAATGCGATCCCCCCGGCATCGGCTGCGTACTACCAGATATACTGGGCAAACGCTGGCATTAAGTGCTATTGCCTGCCCATCTGCAGCGGCAGAAGGCAGTTGATAGCCGGCAGTAATAATCATCTTTCGTTCCGTTATAACCGTCCGCCCGGGAATGGTTAGCTGATAGCTAAAAGATTTTAACCCGCTGGGCTTTTTATGGCTCCGCAAATACAGGAATCCATATTCCCGGGTGACCGTAACCTGGCCGCTGAGTTTGACCATTTTGGCTGATCCCGGGCTTTTCGCCAGGTTTATAATCGCCTCAATGTCATGCTTGGTAAAATCTTCGGTTCCGCGAACTTGGGCCAGAATTTGCATGATAATCTGGGATCGGATAGCCGCCGGCTCCTTTTCCCAGACCGCAATATCAATACCCCAGCATTCGGCATCTACTTTCCTTACCGCCCGGTTACTGACTTTTACGGCAGCGGTACTGATAAACTCGTAATCCTGGCGGGCTAATTCGCCCAGCATAAAGAGACGTTCTCTGATCGCCGGGTTATAGTCAGCTTCCAATAACGGCAGGAGTTGATGCCGAACCCGGTTACGCAGATAGGTCACATCAAGATTGCTTTCATCTTCCAGAAAACTGATGCCCCGGTGCTTCAGGTAATTAACCAGTTCTTCCTTACCGCAGCTTAATAATGGTCTTATATAATCCTTACCTGCAGGCTCCATACCGCCCAGTCCCTTTAATCCGGTACCCCGCAGCAGATGAAGCAGAACAGTTTCCGCCTGGTCATCACGATGATGCGCGGTAGCGATATGTCCGGCTCCAAATAAGATCGCCGCCTCTTTAATCCACTGATGTCTTACTTCCCGTGCCCCTGCTTCCAGGCCGACCCGCCTTTCCCGGCAGTAACTCCTGACATCAGTCGTCCGGGTATATAATGGAACCTCGAAACGATGGCAGTGTTCCTCAACCAATTCTGCTTCCTGCCAGGAACTTGGCCGCAGACTGTGATCCAGATGCACTACCCCGATAGTAATCCCCAGTTCCGGAGCCAGCGCGGAAATAACCGCTAAGAGCGCGGTCGAGTCCGACCCTCCCGAAACAGCCAAGAGCACTTTCTCACCAGGGGCCAGCATATTTTGCTCTCTTATATATGTAAGAACTTTTTGTTCCAGACGATCTCTTCGCATCTTTTACCTCTAATCCCAGCTTTATTTCAACTTACCATAGTCGGTAACTATCCTCCAGCCCTTTAGCTCCGGGGCAGTACGCTAAAAAAATTACCGGGCACTATTAAAAAAAGGACTATTTAATACCCTCCGCTCATATCCAAGCGGGCGAATTTTAAATAGTCCTCTTTCCCAAGCTGGTTTACACATCCCGGGTCAGCCGCGCTAACCTGCTGCCGACATCCTACAAGGACGCTTACTATTGATAGTTAAGTTCGATCCGGCTGCATAAAACGGTCATATCATCCCGGACCTGCCCTCGTACCCGCTCCAGAGCCTTACGCATGATCAGGTCAGCCAGCTTCTGCGGGTCTTCCTCATCAATCACTGACAAAAATGCCGGCAGCCAGTTAGAAGCAGGAGTACCCGTTTCCAGTAAGCCATCACTGACCATAACTAATACATCACCAGCTTGCAGCAACAGAGTTTGCCGGCTGAGCTCAATATCTTCAAAAACACCTGCCGGTAATGCCGGCGAGCTGATTACATTCACTGACGCCCCACGTTTCAGGAAAGTGGGCGCAGCACAAACCTTTATCATATCCGCCTGCGCATTTTCCAGCTTGATTAAGGCCAAATCCAGAGTCACAAAACGCTCCCCGCGTGAACGCAGATGGAGCACAGAATTGACTGAATTAATCGCCCGTTCATCATCGAAGCCGCTGGATAACAGTTCTTCCAACATGCGTACGGCCAGCCGCGATTCCCGGGCGGCCTGACGGCCACTTCCCATTCCGTCGGCAATAAGAACCATTTCTTCGCCGCTCTTTAAGGTAGCAACCGTAAATGAATCGCCGCATATAGTAGTGCGGGCCGTTTGGGCTACCCCGGTTTCTATCCGGTAAGTAAAGAACGGCGCCAGGGTAAACTGGCAGCTGCCGCGGGCCGGACGGGGACAGACCCGGTCAGTAACTTCATAGTTCCTGCCCATCAGACTTCCCATCGCTGGAGCAACTTCATCCCGGCAGCGACTGCCGGTACTGCAGGCCTGACCCATTACATGCAGGTAACAATGTCCTCCCAAATTGATTGGTACTACATCTTTAACCGGCAGAAAATGCTGCCGACAGCCGATTAACAGTTTTTCCCGTACCTCATCATCAATCTCAGCCGGTACTTTAAGGCCATGCGCCAACCCCTGCATTACTTCGGAAACGCCCTTTAGCTGTGATGCTACCATACCTCTCGATTCCTCAACTACTCGTTCCCAGCGATGATTCAATTTCAGGTTATTAACCAGGCAGGAAACCGTTGTCACTAATTCTCGCGGTTTAACACACCTTTGTTTTAAAGTTTCATCAACTTCACTGAAGGGGAGGTCTCCTTTTTCTCCCACCTGGCTGATCAAGGCCATTAAATCGCGATAAGTACGATAAAATTCGCGATCCCAACAGGTGCTATGCAGCGAACAGCTGGCACAAAATCCGGCGGCAGTCTGCTCGAAAATGGCCTTTACTTCTTCCTCGCCTGATGCCGGTTCACTTATTTCGGGGGCGAAAGTCGCTGACATTTCATCAAAAACCCGGGCTAATCTCGATAATCTGTCGCCAGCTACCTGCTGCATATATTGTTTTATCTCTGATGCCCCTGATTCACGGGTAATTCCGCCCAGAGAGGTAACCGCTGGAGTGGGGCGGACACTGGCGGGCAGCAGGAAGAATAGCCCCCCCGCCAAAGCAGTCTCCCAGAGGGCAGCAAAGTTATATTGGGTACTGGGGATAAAAAAAGTAAAAAGTAAATTACCGGCCAGGAAACCCATAAAAACACCCAGGCGTCCAAAATAGCGAAACAATCCGGCCAAAAGACCGGTTAGGGCATAAGCAGCCAGAGTTTGCGGAAACATGGTATTGGCGATTGCCGGTATGGCGCCGGTAAAAACGCCGACAACAGTAGCACCGGCTGCCCCCCAAACCAAAGCACTGGCCAGGATGGTGAAGCGGCTGAGCAAGCCAACCAGAGTTACGCCATAAAAATCTATCTCCAGCATACCCATTAAGAGACCAACCACCAGAATCGCCAGCGCTGTCATTTCTTCATAGGAATATTCCTGAATACTTTTCTTCTCCTGCCAGGCTTCCCAGGCGATC
>JBLNAA010000113.1:0-7765 GCA_050259135.1 Methylocystaceae bacterium
AATATTGTAACAGGTGCAAGCAGGAATTTTCTTATTCAACGGAGAATCAAAAAAGACAATCTAGCCAAAGGAGTCATAATATGCGTCTATTTGTAGTAAACAGGAACCGGCTAATAGCCGCAATCCTGGCTTTGGCTGTGACCCTGGGTTCAGGTGTCTGGCTCGTTGGTTTTCGAACCCCAGCCTTAGCAGTCGTAGTCAATGGACAAGAAATCGCCAAAGTAAAAAACAACAAAATATATAACGAAGCGATGGCTGCTGTACAGCAGCAGGAAGAAAAACGGTCAGGCAGTAAGGTCAGTATATCTACACCGATAAAATTAAAAAAAGTAATTGTTCGTCGTGATGAATTAGTAAATGCAGTTGCTTTGCAAGATGAATTAAAAGGTAAAGTTGGATTTGAAACTGAGGCAGTATGGGTCATAGTTAACGGTAAAAAGGTACTGGCGGTCAAGGATAAGGCAGCCGGCCGGAAACTTTTGGACGATATGCGGGCTACTGGGGCAGCGGTTAATAAGGGTGAAGTCTTGGAATGGGCCTGCTTTGATCAAAAGGTAGCGTTTAAAACAGAAAAGATGGACAGTAAGCGGGTAGTTAATCTTGATTCAGCCAAAAAGATTATGACTACCGGCTCCAGTGAACCGGTTAAATACCAGGTAAAAAGTGGCGATACCCTTTGGAACATCGCCCGGCAGTATCATACATATGTTGCTGACCTGATGAAAACCAATCATTTGACCGGGGAAAAATTAGATCTGGATCAGGTTCTGCTGATTCCTACCAGCCAGCCGTATCTGACCGTAACGGCACAGATCAGGGGTACGCGTATGGAAGCGATTGCCTATCAGACCCAGATTACCACTGATCGTAAACTGTCCTCCCGCCAGATAAAAGTCAAACGGGAGGGACAGGAAGGATCCAAACAGGTTGCCTACGCATTAACCAAGAAAAATGGTGCGGTTACCAAGGCCTGGATAGTAGCTGAAAAGGTAACCAAGCAGCCGGTCGACAAAGTGGTAGCAAAAGGTCCGCGGGCGGTATACAGCGACAGTTATCAGGTAGCCTCCCGTGGAGTGATATCATTCTTAAGCGGTGGATGGATTCGCCCCCTGGTCGGGAGTATAACCTGCCGTTTTGGAGGATACCGCGGCCATACGGGAATGGATATTGATGGGAATACCGGCGATGCTATCCGAGCCGCCAAAGCGGGTAAAGTTACTTTCGCCGGATATAGCGGTGGTTATGGCAAGAACGTGGTAGTCGACCATGGTAATGGTATCAAAACCCGGTACGCCCATTGTTCCAAACTTTATGTCAAAGCTGGTGAGAAGGTTTCTGCTGGTGAGGTTATCGCTGCGGTCGGCTCAACCGGACACAGTACCGGGTCTCATCTCCACTTTGAAGTAATAAGCAACGGTGGTTTTGTAAATCCAGCCAAAATACTCCGTTAACAATAAAAAATTAATTTGATCCCGGAGCATTGCTCCGGGATTTTTAATGTTGAATCCAATTGTAGGACACAAACAGATTTAACAGAAATTGGACGAGGCGTGCGACCTCCTTTAGGCGTTATAATATAGGCCGGGAGGAGGAGAAGCATTATGTTGGGGACAGTTCATACACCAGGCAAAACCATGTTGGGCCTGGTTATAATCTTTTTTTTAATTTTTATGCTCCTGACTGGGATAAGACCCTGGGCCGGCCCCCGCACATTGCTTAATGCGGTGGGGAGGTTTATGATTGCGGAAGAGACTGTAATCCGCACCACTGGATATAACACAATAAACACCTCCAATTTTTTAATTCGTTATCAGGGTAATAAGACTGATGCCCAGATGGTCGCTGAAGCCGCCGAGACTGCCCGTCAGAATGTTGATGCCTTTTTCGGGCATTCAATAAAAGGTCAGATTCCCGTAGTAGTCTATTCAAGTACTGAGCAACTGGCGAGCAGTATGGGTTGGGATCGCAGCCAGCAGGCTATGGGAGTATACTGGGCTGGTACCATCAAGGTGCTTGATCCATCGGTTTGGGTAGACCGTAATGACCCATATACCGATTTTTATCTTAATGGTCCTATGGTACATGAGTATACACACATGCAGGTTGATTACCTGACCGGAGGCAATTATCCCCGTTGGTTTACCGAAGGTTTAGCCCAGTATGTAGAAAAGCAGGTTAATGGTTTTCAATTTGCCGTACCCAAGCAAACTGGAGTACCATATACTCTGGATAAGTTAAGCCAGGGGTTTGATCAGCTGGATGAAGCACAAGCCTACTGGCAATCGTTGACCGCAGTAGAGTATATTATAGAAAAGTATGGTGAGCAGGCACCTATGACCATTATGCACCTGCTCAAACAGGGTTATACCATGCCGCAAGCCCTGGATAAAGTATGTGGAAGTTATGATAATCTAGCAGCTGAACTCTATGCCCAGTGGCAATAGTGGGCGAGGAGGTTTGAAATTAATTGGAAGAAACCTTTAAATTGGAAGGTGGCAATCGTCTGCAAGGGCGGGTTAAAATAAGTGGTGCTAAAAATGCCAGTCTGGTTATCATGTGTGCAGCCGTTTTGGCTGAGGGTACAACTATTTTGGAAAATGTTCCGCGGATACGCGATGTAGAGGTTATGACGGATATCCTGTCATTTCTGGGTGCTGATGTCCGTTGGAACGAAGACGACGACTTAGTTCTGGACTGCCCGGCCAACTTGCAAGTTAACACCCCGTATGAACTTACAAGGCAGCTCAGGGCTTCTAATTTATTGCTGGGACCGCTGGCCGGACGTTATGGTGAAGCCCGTATTAGTTTGCCCGGCGGGTGTGACATTGGGTCGCGGCCGATGGATCTTCATATGAAAGGGCTGGCGGCCCTGGGAGCGACAGTCAGTTTGGAGCATGGATATATTGAGGCTCGTGCTCCGGAATTGGCAGGGGCTCGAATTTATTTAGACTTTCCCAGCGTAGGAGCAACGGAAAACATCATTATGGCTGCTGCTGTCGGACATGGTCAGACCATATTGGAGAATGCAGCCAAGGAACCGGAGATTGTTGACCTGGCCAACTTTATCAATGCTATGGGCGGCAAAATCCGCGGTGCCGGTACGGATGTAATAAGAGTTGATGGCGTAGAAAGACTGCAGGCCACCCGTTATTCGGTTATTCCTGACCGTATCGAAGCTGGCACTTATATGGCAGCCGCAGTTATTACCGGCGGAGAAATAGCAGTAAACAATATTATTCCTACCCATTTACACCCTATTACGGCAAAACTTAAAGAAATGGGCGCACAGATTGAGGAATTAGAAGATGGGCTTTTGGTAATCGGACCAAAAACGATACGCCCGGCTGATATTAAAACCCTGCCCTATCCAGGGTTTCCGACCGATATGCAGTCTCAGATGCTGGCCCTGCAGGCAGTAGCTAATGGTACCAGCGTGGTGGTGGAAAACGTGTTTGAAAACCGTTTCCAAATTGTCGATGAGTTTAAGCGGATGGGTGCTGAAATTAAGGTGGAAGGGCATACCGCAGTCGTAAAGGGGGTTCCCAAGTTAACCGGAGCCCGAGTTAAAGCTACTGATTTGCGGGCTGGTGCGGCTCTGATATTGGCTGGTTTGGTAGCAGCAGGCATTACCGAAATCGATAATGCCCATTATATTTATCGCGGCTATGAAAATATCAGAGAAAAATTATTGGCCCTGGGTGCTCGGGTCTTATAATTATTCTGGGGGCTGATTAACGAATAAGCGGCAGGGATATGGTGGCAGTTACTACCGTATCCCTGTTTTCTATTTTGACTTGGCCGCCATAGCTGCCGGCAATACGATTGGCTAACCATAATCCCAACCCGGAATGGTCTGGCTTGGTACTTAAGAAGGGCTGAGGGCGGCTTAACAGGCTGCCCGGCAACGGTTCGCTGGTAGTATTAGTTATTGAGATCCTGGCTTGATTCACCGTATTATGAAGGCTGATATCAATAACACCACCAGGATTGCTGGCCTCCAGAGCGTTATTTAAGAGCTGGATTAATGCCACCCCCAACCGCTCATGGCTGACCTGGACCCGCAGGGGATGAGCGGGATAAGGCAAAGTCAACCATACCCCTTTGGCGATCGCCAGGGGGGTAAAGCGCGTGATAATATCGGCTATCAATAGCCGCAAATCCATGGTTTCGGCTTTTTCATAAGGATGTCCGGCCAATAAGGAGAAGGTTTTCAGGGTTTTTTCTATCTGTTCAATCTCCTGCTCTATCAACTCAGCCCAGGGGCCAAAATTACTGTCGTTTTGAGCACCCAGGGCGATAAATCCTTTCAGGGCACACAGAGGATTCCCAACCTGATGGACAAACTCTTCTGCCAATTGGCCCAGCAGCGCTTCCCAATCGGAGTAGAATAGATGGTTGTTATTTTCAGCAATAGTCAAGGTAGCCAGCGCTGCTGATTGGTTATAAAACTGATAACTTTGGTCGGCTATAAATGTATTTGTAGAATAAGGGCTCTTACCGGCGGACCGGCTCCCTTCTTTTCGAGGCAATTCCGCACACCTCTTTTGATTTAAGTAGGCCTAACATCATTTTCCATAATATTACAGCATTGATCTGCAGATTCCTGCAGTGAAAAATGACTATTTTTGTAGACGTCCTTCTCCTTTAGGGAAAACTAAGCAAAATTTTGTGGGAAGGATCAATGTTATGCAGTCAACAAAAAGATATTGGCTTGGTCTTACGGTCGCCTTTTTATTAGGATTAAGCATTTACGGTATTATCAACCAGATTAATCACCCCCAATTCGAGTTAAAACCAGCGGCAGTAAGCAGCGCCAGCAATAGCGTGACCCAGGTTGCCCAGAATGTCAGTCCCTCGGTAGTTGGAGTGATAAATTATACCCGTCAGCGAGGCGATTATTTCAGTACGAAGACCACCGAAAAGTATGGTTCCGGCGTAATCATTCACAGTGATGGGCTGATAGTAACTAATAATCATGTAGTACAGGGTGCTACCCGTTTGGTAGTGGTTCTAGCCAATGGCGACCAGAAGGAGGCCAAATTGATGGGACGCGATGCCCGTACAGATCTGGCTTTGATCAAGGTTCCGGGTAAGAAATACAAAGCCGCCCGGTTAGGCGCTTCTGACAAATTACAGGTGGGTGAAACCGTGGTAGCAATCGGTAATCCACTGGGAATGCAGTTTGCCCGTTCGGTTACAGCAGGAGTAGTAAGCGGCCTTAACCGGGTTATAAATACTGAAGAAGGCTATCTTATGCGCCTGATTCAGACCGACGCCGCCATCAATCCAGGCAATTCAGGGGGTGCTCTGGTTAATATCCGGGGTGAACTAGTGGGTATTAATACGGTTAAAATCAATGTAACCGGCTTTGAAGGCATGGGATTTGCGGTTCCTTCCAAACAGGTAGCAGCCATTGCCGAACAGATAATGCGTGATGGTAAAGTCAGCCGGGCAGCGATGGGTCTAAAGATGTTAAAGGAAATTGCCGCTGATGATGTCAGCTATTATCACCTGCCGGTTAAGAATGGTATCGTGGTAATGCCGATTAACCAGGAGGTAGCCCGCCGCACCGGTTTAAAAGAAAATGATATCATCCAGAAGGTTGATGGCCAGAGCATAAACCGCATGGATGATCTGCAGGAGTACATCATGAATTGTAAGGTTGGCCAACAGGTTCAACTCGAAGTCGTACGGATGGCAACCGGTTCAGGCGGGGAACCACAGGTATGCCGGGTAAAGCTGCGACTGGGAGATGAAGCAGATTTTATGGCCAGATAAGGGCTTACGCATTTGGAAACTTGACACCAGCCAGCCTTTGTCGTTACCGTTTAGAGGTAATACATTAACCAGGTAGGGAGAGAAGGAAATGCCGAACGTATATAATTCTACGATTAGTTTGCAGGTTACCCGTACCAGTGATAATGAGCTGCTGGCAGAAACGACTCTGTTGTCCACCGATACGGAAGCAGTAGGATGGATAGTAACCGATATCAAAGAACTTAAAATTAAAGACTGTCATTATGCTTTATACCGAACCGGCCAGGGGAACACCAGAATTTTTTCAGTCCCTGAGCTGCAAGGGGCGGAGGCATATTTTAATGCGGGTTCGGTCTTAAAGCAGGCTCTGGGTACCGAGGCAGGCAGGGAGATCCCCCGTGAATTAATATCTGAGTGTATCAGAGGGGCTATCCAGGCGGAAAGCTTCTTTTTCACCGAAAGGGGCTATGCTGATGCCGCTGCTTATGATGCTTACTGGGACAAAATGTATAAGGATTCCTGCCGGCTGTATTCTCACCTTGACCGAATGGATCAACCCTGGATGGAGTACATTGGTTATACCAGGCGGGATTATAATCTGTTTAACCGCATAAAAAGCGTTGTTGTTTATCATGAAGATTATCATGATCTGATTCAGGCCAATTTTATTGATTCGTTTCATGAACTGGGGCTCAAACTAAGACTTGATCACGACAGCCTGGTTATTGAAGCTCAAGGTAACTTTGTCCGGGCACCGCAGGAAATCTGTTATGAAAACAGCGGCCATCTAAAGGGATTTATAGGACTAAACCTGGCTGCTATGAGTAAACGGGATATTGCTGCTCTGGCTGGAGGATCCGAAGGATGCAATCACCTGGTTGATCTGCTGTATGAAGCAGCTAAAGCGGCTGCACGAATCGCCAGATAGAATGGGCTTGATCCTATCTGTTTTAATTAATAACCAGAGGAGGCTATCGATTGCGCTGGCAGATTATATCGGTTGGCCGGGTAAGGGAAAAGTTCTATCGTGAAGGTACTGATGAATACCTTAAGCGTCTAAAGCCTTACGTTCCGGCAGAACTGGTAGAGGGACTGGAAGAGAAGATTGAGCCGACGGCCTCCCCGGCTCAAGTGGAACACGCCCTGAGCCGGGAGAAAGAACGTATACTTAATTATGTGCATGAAGACGATCTGCTGGTGGTGCTTGACGAAAGAGGCAAAGAAATGACCTCTAAGGAATGGGCAACCTGGCTGCAAAGCCTGGAAGCGACCGGACGTTCACGGATATCATTTGTCATCGGGGCAGCCAATGGCCTGCATGGAGATTTGAAGCAGCGGGCTGATTATAAAATCAGCCTATCCCGAATGACCTTCCTCCACCAAATGGCGGTGCTGGTATTAACCGAGCAGCTATATCGAGCGGTTAAAATTCAGCGCGGTGAACCCTACCATCGGTGAACTATCGAGGGTGTCGTCGCCGAGGCCTTTGTATAGGGGTTCTTGGGGTTATGCCTGGATGCTGACATGTTCAGCCTCGTTTCTTTGCTCAAAGAATAGGGTTGAGTGTTGGGAACGGCAATCCTTGATGCACTGGGGTCCGATTTGTTTATTTAGTGGGGGTATTCTAAATTATGGCAACACTAGTTTTAAGCTGTAAGAAAATAAGCGAATAAGGATGATATTTAAGTGAAAGAAACCCAAGTTAGTTTTACCGCCTTAATGACAGCATGTATTCGTGCCTACCATGCCAAATATGGTGACCCGAAAGTTTTTGATGATTTTTTGGCCTATAGTTTGATCCCTGAAGATAAACGTGAACTAATTGAACAGATTTTACCGAAAGAGGCCTTATTGCAAGCAACTAATGCGGTCAGTCGTGCGCGTTACACGGAAGACCTACTTGAGAAAGCTGTCGGAGAAGGAGTAAAACAATATGTAATATTAGGAGCAGGGATGGATACATTTGCGTTCAGGCGACCTGAAATTGTAGAACAAATTCAGGTGTTCG
>JBLNAA010000114.1:0-14933 GCA_050259135.1 Methylocystaceae bacterium
AAATGTTTTGCCAAAACGCAACAATATCGTTTGTGCCAATGCTGTATCCAAGAATGATCTTATCGAGCTGCGTCTCAAGGATAAGGTTAAGAAGCGCATGTTGGGCATTGAGACCAGCGGAATGAAGGTCAAAAACTTGGTACTGGAAGAAGTTGTGGATACACTGCTTGATGCCAATGAAGTAATGCTGATGGCGATTGAAAAGGAACTGGTGGATATTAAAAAGGCAGTTGAGACGATGGCTTCTGCCATGGCCCAGGGGGTACACAGCGGCAGTAATACAGAGGTAGTACGCCGGATGTTAATGGAAATTGCCGATGGGTTAGGCAATCAGGCGGTTAAGCCGGATGCCAAAGTTTCTCTTACTCGCCGTACTCGCACTACGGGACCGGATGCTGCCAGTAACAAGAAACTCAAGGTTTTTAATCTGGTTAAAGATGCCGAAGGACAGTATGGGGATCTCTATCATTATCGGGAAGCTCACGCGGTTATTCCACGCTTGTCGTATTATATCTATGGTAAGCACCGGGTATGGCCTGCCTGGGAACAGTTCCGCAGTGAATATGAAGGTTGGCTGCAGGGTTTGGTATAAACAAACCGATTAAACGGGCGGAAACGCCCGTTTTTTTGTGGTTCCGTCACTAACGAATTGCTGTTATTATGAAGATAATGGCAGCTATCGGCAGGAGATTCCTTGCTGGTAGGAAAATATACTATTAACAATTGACCGACACGCGATGTGGGGAGGAAGATTATGAACCGGGTGTTAATAGTTAACGACAGTCGATTCGAGCGCCTTTTCCTCAAAGATCTGGTGTCCAATTTAGGGTTTGAGGCGATCGCAACTGATGAGTATGGCTCTATGCGCCAGGTGGAAAGCCTGCTCCCGGAGATGGTTATTGTCAATTATACTATGACTGGGATGACCGGTGATGAGTTGATCGCCCGGATAAAAAGTATCCATCCCGAGATCAAATGCCTATTATCTTCCTGCAGTAACCTGAATCCGGAAAGGTACCCCCGGGTGGATGGGGTCTTACATACCCCGATCGAACGGGAAGCCTTGCATCAAATGCTGCATCGTCTGCTTGGTAACAACTTGGCCGGGCCCGGTCCGCAAGCAGAAATCAGTTTTCATCCCGCTGCCAGAGCCGGGAACTTTCAGTTCTGCCCCTATTGCGGGCAGGGACTGCAAGCCTTGGGGACAGAAATAGCCTTTTGCCCATACTGCGGACAAAAGTTATCGGCGGTTAATTAAAAAATGCATCTGATCCATTTGACCGAGATGCATTTTGCTGCTTATTTCTTCGGCAGGTTTTATACAGTTCGTTCCAGGTTGTTAATGATACGAGCTACATACTTTTGAGTTTCCTGGTAAGGAGGAACCCCCTGGTAGCGCCGAACTGCTCCACTTCCGGCATTATAAGCTGCCAAAGCCATTTCCAGGTTGCCGCCGAATTCATCCAGCTTTTGTTTTAAATACTTGGTTCCGGCCATGATATTTTCCTCGGGATTAAAGGCGTCTTTAACTCCCAGGCCCGCTGCAGTTCGAGGCATAAGCTGCATCAGCCCCTGAGCTCCGCATTGGGAAACCGCCCGAGCGTTAAAACCGGATTCCTGTTTGATGACTGCGCTGATAACCTCTTCACCAACCCCGTATTTTTCACTGGCCTGCTTAATAATCTCAGCAAAGCTGGTGTTTGGTTTGGTTGCTGCCGGCTGCGCAGATGCCTGACCAGCTGATGAATTAGATACTGTCTGCGTATCGTCTTTGCGTGCCAGGGCATCATAGAGATTGGCCAGACGGTATTGCCAGAACAATTCAAGTAAATAATTATCCATATCTCTCTTAAAGCCCCCTTTCAGGCTATATGTTAAGGTTGTAATCTAAACAATTCAAGCAAATTAATTAACCTGGGGTTTGATCATATCCGGGTTACGGGTAAGCGGCTGATCAACAACCATGTGTTCAATCGTCATTGGTTTTCCCTCAACTGTCAGCAGGACTCTCTTGATGCCAGGGAGTTCGGTCAAGGTAGCGGTAAGTGAGTTTACCGTCATGGCTTCCCCGGCAGCTCCACCCCAATGTTTAGTTACCATTTCCGAAGAGAAGTCTACCTTAACCAGGTCACCCTCCTTAACCACGGAGCGAATATTCACCTCGCGCGGGATAGTACGACAAAGGGTACCACTGGTTGGACCGGATATCAGCTCCAACAGGACAACTTTGATAAACTCCGTATCGCTTATATTTGGATTAATCCGGATCTGACGAGGTTCAGGATGTACTGCGGTGGCTTCCGGATCAGCAAAATAAAGTACGATATTATGGGTAATCATTGCCGGCTCGTAGTTGTTGGTAAATTCAGTCATAAAACCACGATTCATTCCACTGGGACCAACCAACTCTTTCCCGGCCACCAGAATTTTTACCCGTGAAATTTCAGGAAATTGAACCAGAGTATTGACGATAGAACCAACCGCGACAGTTTCACCGACACTACCTGCAAAGGATAAAAACTCCCGACTTAGGTTTACCGTAAGATCTTCCTGCGAGCGGGTAATATTAAGAATATGGGTGCCAGAGGCAATATTAGCTACCAGCTTGGGGTCCTGGGGCCCTGCCAGCAACGCGTTAAGTGTAGCTAAGTATTTGTCAGAAGCGTTATTATAATTGATGGTATGGGTTTCATATACCATACGTTCATTTCCGGACGACCCAAAATATAGCTTAACCCTGATACTGTGCTGGGCTGGTGGTTTCCCTGAAGTAAGAGAACAACCGCTGATGATCAGCAGCAACAAAAAGGTTAGGAAAAGAATTCGTCGGTGCCGCATGGCTGAATACCTCCTTAGCCGTGGAGACGAGCGAGCGCCGCGAAACAGTGACCTGTATTTAATTCGTTTTCAGGCTTGGAGAATCCTTCTCTATATAATTAAGAACAAACTGGTAAGGAGCTTCTTTAACCGATGAAAATTAAACCCTTGTTAGCATTGGCTGGAACCTTAATCCTATTTAGTACTTATGAAATTGCCAGTAAATCAATAGCCAGCATAGTTCCTCCCTTACAGATTAATTTCTGGCGTTTTATGGCAGGCGGGCTTATTTTACTGCCCATAGCCATGATTATAAATTATCGGGCTCATCGCCGGTTAACCGGAACCGATCTGCTCAGGTTAAGCCGCTTGGGGCTGGTGATGATAGCCATATCCCTGCCGCTGTTACAGGTAGCGATAGTTTATATACCGGCATCAGCAGCGGCAGTGCTTTTTTGCACCAATCCGCTTTTTGCCCATCTTTTCTCGGCGATAATCGATAAAGAACACCTGTCCAAACGTACCTGGACCGGGCTCCTGATTTCTCTGGGAGGTATTATCCTCATAATTATTTCTGAATTAATGAAGTTGAACTTTTCAGGATATTCTCTGTTAGGCATTTCTCTGGCTATCGGTTCTGCACTGTTCTGGGGCCTATATATTGTTCTTGCCAAAGGGGAAGCAGAAAAGGTGGGCGGATTAACCGTCAACGCCATTACCTTTATTATTGGTTCTTTGATCACGCTGCCGTTATTAATCTGGCTGCGGGTTCCCCGGGTTACTTTTGATCCCCAGGCCTGGCCGGAGATGCTTTATCTTACCCTGGGGATCACCTGCGGAGCGTTTATACTCTTTTTATACGCTCTGCAGTATGTATCAGCCAATACCGGGTCACTGATATTTTTTATCAAACCGCTCTTAGCCACCTTTTTAGCGGCCTGTTGGTTACAAGAGAAAATTTCCCCGTTGTTTCTTGTTGGAACCTGTATTGTAATTATCGGGCTGCTCTTTAGCCGAAAAAAAACCAGCCCACCAAACTAAGGGGGCTGGTCTCAGATAAATATATACCAGGAGTTTGATTACGCGCCGATGAGCACACCTTCATGTATTAATTGGTCAAGAATAGCCTCATCTGTTGAGGTACAGAACTTGGCTGGTCTGATGGTAAGTGTGCTGCCGATGACTGACATTTCCATGGTTTCCCCTTCTTTGACTCCCATTTCCGTCAAGAGCTGCTGAGGGATAATTATCTGACCGTTTTTAACCTCCACCACGTGGCTGGAGTTAACATTAGCATTGCCGCTTAAGGCAATGAGACGTGTGCGGGATATTTCGGCGGCGTCGGTTGCGGGAACTGAATAAGCCTGCATATACGGGCACCTCCTTTAGGATAAGCTGATTAACAGGTATGTATGATATGTATTCAATATATCATCGACATATGTTAATTACAATATATATCAGTAGAAATTTATTATTTTTTTATAGTATGTGTAACTATAGTCATAATATGACAGGCCGCTGACAAGATAATCAATCCTGAAAGGCCATCAATTACCAATTGTTGTGCTATAATTCCTTTAAAGAAGACGATTATCTCCGAGCAGGAGGGATGCTTAGTGCAGTGGAACTGGGTCGATTTAGTGCTGGCACTTTTTATTTTAATGGCTCTGATCGGTGGATATCGCCGGGGATTAACCACCATTGTCAGTGGCTGGCTGGGTCTGATTATGGGGTTTTTGACTGCGGTCTTATTTTTTAAACCTGTCAAGACGCAGCTGCTTGGCTGGCTCGGGATGTATCAACCAGCAGCAGCTGGCGGGACTGCTGCCGGGGGAGTTGCTAATGTTGTTTTAACCGCTTTGATGACAGTGGTGGCCTTCGCCTTGATTATGGCGGCGGTAAATATGCTTTTTCGCTTTATCGGGAAAGGAATTCACCGTTTAATGGATAGTATCGGGATGGCCTGGATTGATGGCGGACTGGGAGCAATTATTAGTCTGATCATTACTGTGGTGGCAGTGTCATTAATATTGGGAATGGGTAAACCTCTCCTGCAGATGGGCACTACCGCTCACTGGGACTGGGCTATTGCCGCCAGTCAGGAAATTGAGAGGTCCAGACTGGAAGGTGTATTTTTACAGGTATATGAGCGATGGGGCGACTGGGTGAATATCAATATTTAAGGCAATAATAAGTGTGCTTATAAAAAAATTATTTTCAGGAGGTAAGTAAAAGTTCATGGCCGATGATAGAAACAAACATTTAGCTTGGCTGCGCCTGGATAAAGGTGAAGAGAAGGCCCTGGAAGCATTAAATCAGGATTACTTAAAGTATCTAAATCAGGTGAAAACAGAACGGGAAAGCATGGCCTACACCGAGGATTTAGCTGGACAGCACGGCTTTAAGGATTTTACCAAGGTAAAAAAATTAAAAGCAGGAGATAAAGTCTATATCAAGGATAAAGGAAAGGTTATCTCCCTGATCGTAGTAGGAAAGCGGCCTTTGAGTGAAGGTGTCAATATTGTAGCTGCTCATGCTGATGCTCCCCGTATTGATTTGAAGCCCAACCCGCTTTATGAGGGTGATAATATGGCTTTAATGAAGACGCACTATTACGGCGGGATAAAAAAATATCAGTGGACGACCATGCCGCTGGCATTGCATGGTGTCTTTTATCGGGGGGATGGCAGCTGCCTGGATGTGGTTATTGGTGAGAACGAGGATGATCCCGTCTTTACCATCTCCGATTTGCTGCCCCATTTAGCCAAAGAACAAATGGAGAAGAAGATGAGCGAAGCCATCAGCGGCGAAGCTTTAAACATACTGGCAGGTTCCAAGCCAGCGGCGGGCGAAGACAAGGATACCTTTTTAACTAACTTGCGCCAGATTTTGTCGGAGCTATACGGTCTGGAGGATGAAGATTTTGCCTCGGCGGAAGTTGAAATGGTACCGGTGCACAAAGCAAGAGAGGTTGGCTTGGATCGTTCCATGATCGGCGGCTATGGCCAGGATGATCGGGTATCGGTTTTTACCGGGCTTAAAGCTATCCTTGAGGTTAAGAATCCGTCCCGTACGTCTATTATGGTCTGCATCGATAAAGAAGAGATCGGCAGTGTAGGCAATACCGGCCTTGACTCGTTATATTTGGAGAATTTGGTGGTGAAACTGGCAGAAAAACTGGGTATCACCAGTTACCCGGAGGTTCGCCAGGCCCTGATGAATTCAGCTGCTTTATCGGCGGATGTTAATGCTGCTATTGATCCCAACTATCCTGATGCTTTTGACAAACGCAATGACTCTTTCCTGGGGCAGGGGGTAGTAGTGACCAAATATACCGGGTCACGCGGCAAATCAGAATCGAATGATGCCAATCCCGAGTTTGTATCCCGAATCCGCCGCCTGTTTAATGAGAATAATGTAGTCTGGCAGGTAGGAGAACTGGGCAAAGTGGACATTGGCGGAGGCGGAACTGTCGCCATGTTTATGGCCCGGTATGGCATGGATGTGCTTGACTGCGGGGTAGCCCTGCTGTCTATGCATGCCCCTTATGAAGTAGCCAGTAAGGTTGATGTTTATGAAGCGTATAAAGGGTACAAGGTTTTCTTCCAGCATTATGATTACTGATCGATGGGGAAGTCAGGAGAAAGCATGACACAAAAAAGGCTTACGGACATGGTCCGGGCAGCTGGCTGAGCGGCCAAAATCGGCCCAGGGGTCCTGGACCAGATATTAAAAGATTTACCAGCTTCGACACACCCGGATTTGCTGTGGGGTTATTCTACCCGGGATGATGCCGCTATCTATCGCCTGGATGGCGAACGGGCACTGGTACAAACCATGGACTTTTTTACACCCATGGTTGATGACCCTTACGCTTTTGGGCAGATTGCAGCCGCCAATGCTTTGAACGACGTTTATGCCATGGGGGGAAAGCCCCTGACGGCGATGAACATTGTCTGCTACCCGGAATGCGGTGATATAAGTGTACTGGGTGCAATTTTGCGTGGCGGAGCCGATAAGGTAAACGAGTCGGGAGCGGTGCTGGTTGGCGGCCATTCAGTAGATGATAATGAGCCTAAATACGGGCTGTCAGTCACCGGAGTGGTTCATCCTAATCAGTTTGCCACCAACAGCGGGCTACAGGTCGGTGACGTGATATTTCTGACCAAACCGCTGGGGACCGGAATTATCACTACTGCCATCAAGGCTCAGATGGCAAATTCAGAACATGCACGGGCGGCAGTCGCCACCATGAGTGAACTTAACCGTCTGGCCAGTGAAGCCATGGTGGCAGTCGAGGGGCAATGCTGTACTGATGTGACCGGTTTTGGTTTACTGGGGCATTTGATGGAAATGGCTGACGGCAGCCAGCGTCAGCTAGAAGTAATGGCTGATAATTTGATACTGCTTCCCGGGGCTTTGGAATATGCTCAAATGGGGCTGATTCCGGCTGGTACCTATAATAATAGAAAGTTTATCGAAGAAAGAGTAGTTTCTGATAAGGATGTTGCTGCTCCGCTCTTAGATATCATGTTTACACCGGAAACGGCGGGCGGGTTGTTGATCGCCGTGCCCGAGGTCAGGGCAGATGCTTTGGCTTCGGCCTTAAGAGAACGGCAGGTTACCCATTGTATGGCAGCTAAAGTTACCGGGAATGGATCGGGAGGCATCAGGGTGAGGAGGTAATGCACCAATGGCGGAGTGGCTGGATTTACGTAAGGTTCCGCTGGGGGAAGCCCAGGAAATTATCAGCCGCACCTTGCGTTACGGAGTTAAGGAGCTTACAGCGCTGATAGGTGATGGCCAAACCGCAGACGGCCTGGCCAAGAAAATTGGTGGGTCTGACTATCAGGTGCAGGTCGGGGAACAGGGTGGAGATTATTACCTCAATGTTCACAAAACCTATATAAAACATCAGTTAGGCCGGGAAGTAAACTATGTAGTATTGGTTGGCTCCCTGACCATGGGACAGGGTGATAAAGAACTGGGACAGAAGCTGCTTACCGGCTTGCTTGAAAGTATGGCTCAGGTAGACCTGCTGCCCAGCCATTTGATTCTGGTTAATGAAGCTGTCAATATGGCGGTAACCCAGGCTCCGCAGCTTACCGCCCTGGAGCAATTGGCGGCTCAAGGCTGTGAAATCCTGGTTTCGGCTGATTCACTCGACTTTTATGCCAGTCCATCCCAGCTTAAAATCGGTTATACCATAACCAACTTGCCTTTGGCGGCGCTGATAGCCCAGGCTGGAAAGGTTGTGGCCTTGTGAGTGAATTCCTCAGCTCAATCAGTTCGGAATTATCCCGGCATTATAACCCCGAAACCCTGGCCGGCTATGCGGTAATCGGATTTAAAATAATCCTTATCCTGTTGATCGCTTATGTGTTAATAAAGATAATTGACCACTGGGTTAACAGCTGGGCTAACCGGATTACCGCCCGGGAGGGCAACCAGCGGGTACTCACCCTGGGCCGGGTTTTACAAAGCCTGGTTACATATATAACCTATTTTATCGCGATTGTAATGGTTTTGCAGGAACTAAAGGTCAATACCGCCTCCATAATAGCCAGTGCTGGCATTGTGGGGGTTGCGGTCGGCTTTGGTGCCCAGAGTCTGGTTAAGGATGTCATCAGCGGTTTCTTTATTCTGCTGGAAAACCAGTATGCGGTTGGTGATACGATTACTATCGGCAGCGATGAGGGCACGGTCGAGGACATCAGCCTGCGCTGCACCCGGATCAAAGGAGCCAGCGGCGAAATCTACATAATCCCCAACGGGCAGATTAATCGGGTGGTTAACCACAGCCGGACTAACCGTCGGGCTAAAGTTGAGATTGCAGTCAGTTTTGAAGCTGATATTGATAAGGTAGAACGGGTGCTTACCGGTATTTGTGAGGAGGCCAGGCGATCCTTTTCCGAGATCGTGGAGGGGCCAGAGATCTGGGGCATTACCAGTTTTGCGGAGACGGGGCCGGTGTTTACCATGGTTGCCTTTACACTGCCGGGAGCGCAAGGCAAAATTGAGCGGGAATTGCGCAGGCAAGTTAAACTGGCGTTTGATCGGGAGGGACTTTCCATGCCTCTGCCAGCAAGGGTACTTATCAGCCGGGGAGAGTGAAACGTTTGGAAAGGAAGCAGTTTAATCTGGGGGATATTGTTAAAATGAAGAAGAAGCACCCCTGTGGGAGCGACCTCTGGAAGGTAACCCGCATGGGTGCAGATATCAAGATTGAGTGTCAGGGCTGCTCCCGGGTGGTTATGATGCCCCGCAGCCAATTTGAAAAGGATCTGCGTGAGGTCATAAAATGAGAATCGGTGCCAGGCACCGATTCTCATTTTGGGGGAAGTAGTAACCGGGGTGGATGGTAGTACATAAACTATTGATAGTATGGAAGGTAAGAAGGGGGACAGGGATATGCTGAGGCGTCTGCCGGAGCAGCGATTTCGGGTCGGTGATCTGGTGACGGTGCGCGGGATGGGAGACAGTGAACAGTTTTGTATCATTGGCTTCAAGTCCAAAGATCGGGTTGCTATTTTAAAAGCCCTGTTCAACCGGACCTATATTATTGAAAAACCAATTAATGAACTGAATACCCTGCTGATAAAGGGCAAATTATAAAACGGGAAGATAAATTCCCGTTTTTTATTGGGTTAAAAATAGACAAGCTTAGGGCAAATAGATAAAAAAAGTTGGACATTCCTTGCCACCATTGATTAAGGCGGATATAATATTTAGGTATCCCTGCTCTAGCTAAGTAGGCTGGGGCCGTTTGTCCATAGGGAGGAGGTGACTTCGAGGTGAGGTCCTACGAGATTATGTACATCCTAAAGCCGGACCTGCCCCAGGAGACCATGGATGCTGCTCAGGAGAAGGTGACGAAAATCATCACCGACTTTGGCGGCGAGGTGGTCAAGGTAGATACCTGGGGAAAACGGCGATTAGCGTACGAAATCAACGATATGACCGAAGGCTTCTATATTCTCGTGCATTTTGCCGGGACATCAGAAGCTGTTGCCGAGCTTGAACGTGTGCTCAAGATATCGGAAGATTTTGTACGCCATCTCATCGTGCGTCAAGACGAGAAATAAGGGGAGAGGAATTACATGCTTAACCGCGTAATTTTGATTGGCCGTCTGGTCCAAGACCCCGAACTGCGCTACACTACCAACGGGACCGCGGTATGCAGCTTTACAGTGGCTGTTGACCGGCGATATTCTTCAGCCGGCGGCGAAAGACAGGCGGACTTTATCGATGGTGTGGTCTGGCGGCAGACAGCTGAATATTTGGCTTCTTATGGAAGTAAAGGGCGGCTGATTGCAGTCGAGGGCAGCATTCAGACCAGAACATATGAGACCAAGGACGGGCAAAAGCGGAAAGCAGTAGAGGTTGTTGCTGACAACATCAAATTTCTCGATAAAAACCCACAGAGCCAGGGCTCTTCGGCGCCCAAACGCGACCGTCCCCGTGATGACTGGAGCGATTTAGGTACTGAGATCGACGCTGGTTCATTTGATGTAATTGATCACGATGATGAAGAATTTCCGTTTTAAAGGAGGTGCGCTTAAGGGATGAAAAAGGAACGAGGCAAGAAGAAAAGACGCCAGTGTAATTTCTGCGCTGACAAAATGGAGTATGTCGATTATAAAGACCTGCCCCGTCTGCGCAAGTATATAACTGAAAGAGGCAAGATTTTGCCCCGCAGAATAACCGGTAACTGCGCCAATCATCAGCGTCAGTTAACTCGGGCCATCAAGAGAGCCCGGACCATGGCACTACTGCCGTTTACTTCTGAATAAACAGGGGCCAAGCCTTAACCGGCTTGGCTTTTTTATTAAACGCCCTAAGACCCTATTCTTTTTAGGTGGGAGATAAAATTATTTGCCCATCGGTAGTGGGTTTAATCCTCGGTTAATTGGGCGTTTGATAAAAAAGCTCGCGGTGCGATGCACACAAAATGCGCGAGGTAGGCGCTATGCGCCCGCATTTTGGCGCTTAGCGCCAAAGCGCCTATTGCATGAAAGGGGGATTGCTTCATGAAGGTGATTTTAACCCAGGATGTAAAGAAGCTTGGTCAAAAAGGTGACCTCAAAGAGGTATCTGATGGTTATGCACGTAATTTCCTCTTCCCTCGTAATTTAGCGGTGGAGGCAACGGCTACCCGGATTAAAGAAATGGATGAACGCAAGACCTCGGAAGGCCGCAGGAAAGAAAGAGAAGAGGAACAGGCCCGGGCAATAAAGGCCAAGCTGGATGGCAAAACTATTAATGTCAAAGCCAAAATGGGTAAAGACGGGAAACTGTATGGTGCAGTAACCGCCCAGGAAATTAGTGATGCGATTAAAGCCCAGGCAGGGATTGATTTAGATAAGCGTAAGGTGGATCTCAAGGAGAACATCAAGCATGAGGGTGAGTACCCGGTCAAGCTCAAGATCTATCAGGGGGTTGTGGCTGAAATAACCGTGGCGGTTGCCGGGTAATGGCTAAACCCCGATTTATTGACAGTTATTATCGGTTTTGATAGTATTTACTCTGGTGTGATTTGAGGGTCAGGCGGTATCGCTTAAGACCGACAGGAGGAGAAGCCAATGGCAGCGTTAATTCTGGTGGGTACCCAATGGGGTGATGAAGGTAAAGGAAAAATTACCGATTTCCTTGCCGAAAAGGCCGATTGCGTCGTCCGCTATCAGGGCGGGAGCAATGCCGGCCATACCATTGTGGTAGGTGACCAGAAGTTTCAGCTCCATCTGGTGCCGTCAGGAATACTCTACCCTGATACCGACTGCGTCATCGGTAATGGGGTGGTCGTGGATCCTGAACTGCTGATTCAGGAAATAAGAGACCTCAATGCTCGGGGAGTGTCGACTGATCGGCTCTATATAAGCAGTCGGGCCACCGTACTTATGCCCTATCATCGTTACCTGGACGCGGTTGAAGAGGATAACACCACTCAAAAGATCGGGACCACCAAACGTGGTATTGGACCGGCTTATACTGACAAAATAGCTCGCCGCGGCTTCCGCATGATTGATTTGCTCTATTTGGATGATTTGAAACAGACCCTGGCTGATGTTATTGAACAAAAGAATCAAATCCTGCAGAAGGTTTACAATAAATCCGAAGTCGATCTTGATGAAGCACTGGCGTTATGTCAGTCATACCGTGATCAGCTCGGCAAATATATTGTTGATACTTCAGTCCTGGTTAACCAGGCGATTGATGCTGGTAAGAAGGTATTATTTGAAGGAGCCCAGGGTACGCTGCTGGATATCGACCATGGGACATATCCTTATGTTACTTCCAGCTATCCTACCGCCGGTGGTGCCTGTATCGGCACCGGGGTAGGACCCACTCGGATTAATGAGGTTTTGGGAATAGCCAAGGCTTACACTACCCGGGTCGGTGAAGGCCCCTTCCCCACCGAGCTTTTTGATGATATTGGAGAACATATCCGGCAAAAGGGAGCCGAGTTCGGAACTACTACCGGCCGGGCCCGGCGCTGTGGCTGGCTCGACCTGGTGATTCTGCGCTATGCGGCCCGGGTCAACGGGCTGACTGATATAGCCCTGACCAAACTTGATGTACTGGATGATCTGGATACCATCAAGGTCGCGGTCGGTTACCGCTATAAGGGCCGGGAAATCACTGAGTTTCCGGAAAGCTTACAGGTATTGGCCGGCTGCGAACCGATCTTTGTTGAATTCCCCGGTTGGAAGCAGGACACCAGCAGGGCTCGGTCGCTGGAGGAATTACCACCGGCAGCACAGGATTATATTGATTTTATCGGCAAAACTACCGGTGTCAAAATAAGTATGGTAGCAGTTGGCCCCGGACGGGGTGAAACGATCACCATCTTCCCTCTTTTTAAAAATTAACAGCCAGCTCGATCCCGGATTAGTTCAAAGCAGGAAAGGGTTGCCGGTTGACAGTATACGGGAATTTTAGTAACATGGAAAAGCATTCGGCGCCATGGTCAAGCGGTCAAGACACCAGCCTTTCACGCTGGTAACCCGGGTTCGATTCCCGGTGGCGTCACCAAGAATCAGACCAGCTGCCGGTTTAAACCACGGGTGGTTGTGCTATAATAATTTAGACAATCTTAAGGGGCGTTAACTCAGCGGGAGAGTGCTTCCTTCACACGGAAGAAGTCGTTGGTTCGAATCCAATACGCCCCACCATGATGAGTATTAAAGCTCGGCATTTAAGCCGGGCTTTTTTGCATGCCGAAAATATTGGGCGGAATAACGGGAGGAATAGAGCACGTTGATTCGTTCGGTCAGTTCACTAATGGTCAAGCAGTATCACAAATGGAGTAACTTGGTGTTGAATTATTTTAATAAATTTGCTTGACATGAACTCTGTAAGGTATTACGCTGTACTCAGATGCATCGGGGGACAATACATAGGGAGGTAATGCCTAGACATCATAGGCATCATCTGAAACGAAAGGAGATGTTAAGCCAATGTCGAAATTAACGCACCTCGTTAATACCGAACAGGGTCAAAAATTTTTATTCTTCGGAGGAAAAGGAGGCGTTGGGAAAACTACGATGGCGGCGGCTACCGCTGTATGGCTTGCCGACAATGGCCATCGAACAACCATCGTATCAACTGACCCAACGGTTAGTCTATCCGCAATTTTCCACCAAAACATTAGTGCAGTGGAAAAGACAAAAATTAATACTGTACCTAATCTATTTGCTATTAACATTAACCCGTCAGAGGCCACGGGAGTGTTTCAAACTCGGTTATCTAACACTCTTAGTGGTTTTAATGGCGCTATGGGTTCGGATTTAATAAGCACTCCCTGCGCTGAGGAAATGGCAGCATTTGACCAATTTGTTCAATTCATTGACAGCAACGATTCTGATATTATTGTTTTTGATACCGCACCAACCGGCCATTCATTAAGGGAACTAGCGATGCCATTCGATTGGGCAAACTTTTTGAAAAAGCAAGTGGAACAGAGGAAAGAACTGTCTAAATTACTTCGCTTAGAGGATGATGCCGAGGCACTAGAACAATTAGAAGCGGAGAAAAACCGTTATGACCGGGCTATGGAAACCCTGAAAGATGCAGATAAAACTGTTTTCACGCTGGTCCTTTTGGCGGCTTATCTTCCCATTGAAGAAACATCCAGCGCGATTAAAGATCTTCATACACTTGGGGTACCAGTCCAAAACTTCATAATCAATCAATTGATTCCCCAAGAGGCAATTAGAGGGAATAGCTTCCTTCAAAACCGTTATCAAATTCAGGAAAAGTACCTACAGGAAATTGGAGAACGGTTTGGACATGGGTTCCTGTATGAGTTACCCTTACTAAGCTCGGACGTTTATGATGTCGCTACCTTGCGAACAATCGGCAAAAACCTCTATAATAAGGGGGTCGATGCATGATGGATGTTCCAGTCATTATTTTATCAGGTGCCTGTTGTAATGCGGCCTTCGCTTCCATCGACCGCCGAGTAGAAACCCGCCTCCGCCAGGCAGCTGAAGAAATGGGATTAAATTTGGTTCTTAAAACGATTACTCTTACTAGTGCGGCTTTAGGCGGGCTGGGCCTTGGGAAACAGCTTGGAGAGCAAGTTCATGCCTTATTGCAATCGACCGGCCTAGGTGCATTACCAATTATCTTTATCAATGGTAAATTGGCATTTCACTCCGGGGTTCCGGATTTGCCTTCCATTAGGAAGGCCTTGGAGGAATATCGTTTGGATGTATGAAAGGATGGGGTGCGGTATGGTTGATTATGCAGATGCCAGTTACTGGCAGTCACTGATAAAAATGAGCCTTTCGCGTTACTTTGTCTTTCATGCTCTGGCCCAGGGTCCCAAACACGGGTATGAGATTAGTAAATGGGTTACCGAAGTCACGAACGGGTGTTGTAGTCCCAGTGAAGGGGCCTTGTACCCTATGATGAAGGAAATAGAACAAGGGGAATACGTTGAATGCCATACTGAAATGGTTTCAGGTCGATCGCGTAAGATATATACTCTAACGGATAAAGGCAGGTTAGCATATGATCTCGCCAGGGTCTCATGGACAGATGCAGCGCGTCTTATTCTTGAACCCAACGAGTCAGTATCAACATGTTGTTCCCCTAAAATCAAATAGTAG
>JBLNAA010000115.1:0-9328 GCA_050259135.1 Methylocystaceae bacterium
TACTTTGAAGACCAATTTCCCATAAGCACTGTTATCCACGCTGAAATCATTACCTTCTATCATCATCGGCGGTTGGGGGACTGTTTTTATCGTACGGCTGCTTTCAGTGCCAAGTATGGAAACACTTACATAGATATTGGCGAGGCCGGTACCAAAGCCACCGGTGATAGTGATCCAGCATCCTCCTTCGATGCAAGTACCCTGCCCGATTATACTCCCGCCGCTGCTGGCATCATACACTTTAACCAATGTGTTATTAGGAAAGCCAGAAACCTGAATTGAATCATTGCCGCTGACATTATTATTTACAGTTATTGAACCGGGGTCAGGACTATCAACCGCCAGGGGCGCATCAGGCTCTATCCCTACCAGGAAAATATCGTCTTCGCTGTTGGTATCATTAGCCGCCAGATTGGATGCCTCAGTGGTAAAGGCTGCATATTTGCCGTTGGCACAAACCGGTGAAACTTGCCAGATCTCAGCATTAGCCTGTACTCCCAATGGGGTTACATCTAACATCTTCAGAACCTGGTTTTGCTGGTCATAGATAAATACGTCGTTGAGACCGTTAGTATCATTTGGCACCAGGTTACTGGCGGAGGAGCGGAAGGTTATTAAACGGCCATCAGGACTTATACATGGGCTGTCTGAAGAACCATTGGCCTGAAGACCTGAACCGGGACAGCTTAGAAGTTTAATAGCACCTGTATTACGATTCATTACATATACATCATCGGCAGCATTGGTATCATTAGGACTTACCTGCTGGGTATCATAGGCATAAAAAGCAATATAACTTCCATCGCAGCTTAGTTGCGGATTGGTGCCCTGAGTTAAATAACTGGTGGTACTGGTTACTAAATCATGAAGGTAAATCCCGGAGGTAGTTATCCCGGTGACCAGGTTAGTTGCTGCCGAGGTAAAGGTTACATAACGTCCATTCCCGCTTATTTTCGGGTCATAGCAGCTCTGGTTTGCCTGTGCCCCGGTATTGGAAACACTGACCCGTTTAGTAGTAATGGCGCCGGGTTCATCATAAATCCCATCTCCATCAGTATCACGGTCATGAACATAAATCTGAGTGGTTCCATCATTGACTCCAGCTGCCAGGTCAGCAGCATCGGAATAGAAGCATACATAGCGCCCATCGTCACTTATAGAAGGACTGCTATTACCCAGATTGGGGGGGACTACCTGCTGCCCGGCAGTATTCACACTCACACGTACCGTTTTTATAGCCCCTGCCTCATCGAATGTAGTATTGCCATCCGCATCCCGATCATGGACAAAGATGTCCCATGAACTGTTAGTATCGTCAGCAATGTTACCGGTTGCCAGATTAGTGGCACTGGAACGGAATACTACAAATCGACCATTCGGGGTTATTTGCGGCATGTCAGATATCCCACCATTGGATTCGATACCATCGGTGGTAACATTAACCCTGATCACTTGATCTGTGCCCCGATCCTTAACAAAAATATCACAGCTATTATTTAAGTCACCGCCTACCAGGTTGGTGGCATAGGACATGAAAGCAACATAACGACCATCAGCACTTAACGAAGGTGTTTCACTGTGGGCGTTGGCTTGATTAGTGCTAGCATCAACATTTATACGGCTTAACCCGGTGACATTTAAAGTAAGCCCCATATTAATCGTATAACTTAGATTTACAACCTGGCTGTCGGTCAAACCGCTTTTAACTGCATAAGCCTTGATCGTAGTATTGACGCTTACCGGAATAGGGCTGGTGTACTCGACTTTAGTGTTACTGGTGGTTGGATCACTGTTATCAGTGGTGTAATAAATCGCTGCCCCGCTGGTAGCGGTACTCAAATTTATAGTCTGAGCTGAGGCATAAGTACCAGGTGCCGGGCTGGCCGTAGGTGCTGCGACTGGCAGCGGTTCGGGTAAGTTTATGATATAACTCAGACTTACGGCCTGGCTGTCGGTCAAACCGCTTTTTACTGCATAAGCTTTGATAATGGTATTCACGCTTACCGGAATCGAACTGGTGTACTCAACTTTAGTGTTACTGATGGTTGGATCACTGCCATCAGTTGTGTAATAAATTGTTGCCCCGCTGGTAGTGGTACTCAAATTTATAGTCTGAGCTGAGGCATAAGTACCAGGCACCGGGATGGCTGTAGGTACTGCGACTTGAGCTGGCTGATTTGAGTGATTCCCAGTTGATTGATTAACTATATTTGCAAAACCCGGTACATTAGTGCCAATATTATTGACTATTTGTTCAGCTACTCCGCTTTCCAGTGTCGTTTGGTCATGGAGCAGGGGAGCATTTTGCATATCCTGGGCTGTCTGCCTGACCCAATCCTGCACGGTATTCCATTGGAGCTGCTGCTGTGGTGACATTTGAACAGGCGGAGCAGGTGCGGCTCCTGAACCAGTGACAGCAGTTGTTCTCCCGGGCCCTACTGATACCGTCTGGCCACCGGCAGTAACCTCAGCCTCGCCAGTAGCAACGTCGGTAGTATTCCTTCCTGCTCTAACTTCATTCATCCAAAAGGTGCCCCGAATAGCGGCAACTCCCCAGGGCATATCAACCTGAACCCGTACCTTCTTTTGTGCAGATTGCTGATACCAGGGCAGTTGTGCCGATGGGGTCTGTGCTGCCAAATAGACGGGTGATGTAAGGGATGCTAAACGAAGGAATTGTTCCTTCATCAACCCGGTAGTTGCCGGCTTCTCCTCCTGGTTCGCGCTGTCATAGGAGGTGCTGTTAAGAGCACCAAAAATTTGTCCCTCGATAAGTCCCACTTTCAAATTATCAATTACAGTTAGAGGACTGCCTTCCTTAGATATAGCAGAATATCCAGCTGCTTCTTTAATAAGGAGTTTGGTGTTCTCGTTAAGTTTAAAACCGGAACCGTCAGGATATCCAATCTGAACTGAACTATTTGCACCCGTGATAACAGTATCTCCGGTGTAGCATTGATCGTTATTAGCGGCGGCCACTGCAGTACCGGTTGTACTTACGATTTGAACCTGTCCTTTGACCGAGGTTAAGACACCGGTTAAATCTTGCTGGTTTTGTTCCGGGCTGATGCTTAACATGGTGGCCAGGCTCTGAGCTGCCTCAGACCGGGTAGCTGATTTATCCGGAGAAAAATACCCCTTGCTATCCCGGTTTAATATTTTGGCATCCAGGGTTACAGCTATCTGCTGGGAAGCCCAATGCTTATTGATATCATTGGCAAACGCTGATGCGTTTAACTGGGGTATGGGAGCAGTGGTTAAATTCAACAGCATGATAGCCAGCTCAGCTCGGCTGGCAGGTGCTTCCGGTCTAAATGTACCGTCAGGATAACCTCGGAGCAGCCCGCATTGGACAGCGGTGGTAACCGATTTATAAGCCCAATACTGAGAACCTACATCAGAGAATTTTTTGGCGGCTTGTTGGTTAGGAGTAAGGCGATTGGCCTTAACTAACATCTGGGCCATTTCAGCTCTGGTTATAGGTTCATTAGGCCGAAAGGTCCCATCAGGGAATCCGGTTATAACTCCCTTGTTAACCAGATAATTGATATAAGGAACAAAGCTATCACCAGATTTTATATCTTTAAACTCGATAGCTTGAACAGGTAAATTGATGCTGAATAACATTAAGAGGACAATAGTGATCAAAATACCCAGGTAATGAGGCCTAAAATCCTGATGCATTTTAATTACCTCTTTTCAATAAAAGATGTTTATTTCTAAAAATTCTACAAGAAAAACACATTTACCTACTCCTAGGACCATTAGACCATGTCGTTTTTTGGCATAACCATTTTATACATGAAGTGGATGCAGTTGCCTTGCAGATTATTGGTATTTTTTGTGCTAAGCTGTAGATGCTGAAGCTGTTGGGGGAGGTGATGACATGTCGGGCAGAAGAATTGGTTTTTGGATCGCAGTGGCATTATTAATAATGCTGACTACGGGCTTATATGTCCTTAAAGACCAGTCTCTTTCTGCTGCGTTTGGACTTCACCGGGACAAGCCTGATCCCCCCAAGCCTCCAGAAAAAAAGGTCACTATCGGAGCAGTGGGCGACATTATGCTGGCCCGCAAGCTGAACACCTATATGACCAGGTATGGTTATGGCCACCCGGTAAGGAATATCGGCGGTGATTTATCCGTCAGCGATATAACCTTTGGCAATCTGGAAAGCCCGATAGGAACTACCGGGAGCAAAATGCCGGGCAAAGGCATCTGCTTCCGGGCTGATCCCAGTAGTATTGCTGCGTTAACCGGCGGCGGCTTCGATGTACTCAGCGTCGCTAACAACCACATGTTGGATTATGATGAACCCGCTTTTGCGGAGACCCTGGCTTTGCTGCAGGCGAACAACATCGCAGCGGTAGGGGGAGGAGAAAACCTGGCAGCGGCGCGCAGGCCGGTTTTCATTACCAAGAATGGACTTAAAATTGCCTTTTTGGCTTATACAGATATGGCTGATCTTTATTTTAGCTCGAGTTATCCTCGTAAATTTCAGGCTGAGGAAGATATCCCCGGGGTAGCACCTACAGTAAAAGAGATGATGCTGGAGGATATAACCAAGGCCAGGCAGCAGGCAGATCTGGTGGTGGTTTCTCTGCACTGGGGCTGGGAATATAACAAGCGTCCCACTGAGGCCCAACGTCAGTTGGCCCGTGAATTGATTGATGCCGGAGCCGGGTTAATTCTCGGACATCATCCCCATGTTTACCAGGGAGTTGAACGTTATGGCAACGGGGTTATTGCTTACAGCCTGGGGAATTTCATCTTTGATCAGAATCAGAGCTTGGAGACCAGGGAAGGACTGGTACTGTCGGCCTTCATTAATGATAAAGGATTACAGGAGGTCCGGATACGGCCAGTATTTATCACCGAAGGGCAGCCCAACTGGTGTACCGGAAAACAAAATCAGGAACTGTTGAATGAGGTAAGTGAACTGAGCCGTCAATTAGGTACCGAAGGAACTGTAAAGGATTATTATCTTGCGGTACCTATCCAATAAGGCAGGATTGCACGGAATGCGAGTCGAATTAAATCAGTATAGCACGATGATCGGACAAATATTTTGGGGGCGGTAGGCTTGAACTCAGGGGTTCAGATGGTAGTCGATGGAGTAACCGGGGTGGGTAAATCCAGCCTGGTTAAGATAATTGCCGAAGAATTTGGATGTATCCCTTTTAGCGAGATGTTTGAGGACGAAAACCGGCTCCTGCATAAATTCTTTCATGACCGAGAGAAGTGGGCTTTCCCGATGCAGACAAATTTTCTCACCAATCGCTTCCGGCAGTACCAGGAAGCCATGCAGTGCGGCCGGGCAGTAATGGACCGCTGCATTTATTCTGACCGGATTTTTGCTCAGATGTATCGTACTCAGGGTTACTTGGAACCGGAGGAGTTTGCGGTTTATGAAAACCTGCTCAATGCGATGATGGATCACTGCGATCCGCCGCAGCTGATGGTTTTCTTGAAGGTAGGAACTGATGAGGCGATCAGACGCATTAACAAACGGGGACGTCAGGATGAGATTGAAGTTGAACGGGAATATTGGGATATGCTTAACCAGTTTTACGTTAAGCATTATGAAAAATATAACACCGGCAAGCTGCTGGTAATTGAAGTAGATCACCTCGATTATGTACACCGGCCTGAGGACCGCAAATTTATGGTCAATACCATTGCTCAGGCACTTAAGGAAATGAGCCGGGCCGAAGCCCGGCCCGCCAGTTAAAGACTATCGACAAATTGCCGGGCGGCCCGTCCTGAGGGGCCGCTCCTTTCTTTTTCCCAGGTTAAGGCCCGAGCGGTAAGCTCAGCTTCGGGTAAGTTTATTCCACGGCGGTCAGCCATGGTCATTACCATATCCAGGTAAAGCTGTTGATCAGCATTGGGGAAAAAGATGGACAGGCCAAAGCGATCGGCCAGGGCTAGTTTTTCCTGTCTGGTTTCACCCGGATGAAGATCATCACCGTCCAGACGGTCAGAATAATATTCCTGGACAATGTGACGGCGGTTAGAGGTAGCATATACCGCCAGATTGGCCGGACGATTCTCGACCCCGCCTTCCAGCAGGTTTTTAAGCGATTTATAACCGGTTTCATAAGCCTCAAAGGAGAGGTCATCAATATAAATAATGAAATATTGGCACCGGCCCCGCACATAATCAACAATAGCGGGCAGGCTTTCCAGATCATCCGCCGCCACTTCAATAAGGCGCAGCCCCTCGGAGGAATAGCGGCGGGCTACTGCCTTGATCAGTGATGATTTTCCACTCCCTTTGGGACCATAGAGCAGTGCGTGCTGAGATGGCAAACCGGTCAAAAGGCGTTGGGTATTGTTGAGCAAAGCGTCTTTCTGCCGCTGGTAGCCTACCAGGTCATGCAGAGTGATTTGATCAGGATGAGCTACTCCGATAATACCCTCTGAAGGGTGCCAGCGCAGTACCTGATAAACGGCGGCGGGGCCGCTTCCCATTTGGCGGTACCGGGTAACCAGGCTTTCACTGCCGGCCGCAGGGAGGTGGGATGCTTTTGATCCCCAGCCAGCAGCAATCGGCAGCTCTTCAGCCGCGATTTGCTGACACAGCTGCCCCAGTAAACCAGCATTAACCTCACGGATGCGATTTAATAGAACGGTTTCCCGGCTTAATGCCGCCAGCAAGGATGGTGAAGGCTCAGTATCACCCTGCAGCCGGCGGGTTAAATCATTATCCAGCAGCAGAACTTCCCGATCCAGATAATATTCCCAGCTGTCACCGGAAGTCTCCAAAGCCGACATAGTAATCTGAGCCAGGAAATCGATGTATTTATCAACTGCACTATCGTCTTCCTGCAGTGCTTTAACCAGGTTAAACCAGGAGTTAAAGACAGGCTCATGCAGGAGCTGATGGAAAAATACCAGGTTAGATGCCGCTTGTAAGCCCTTGCTGATTGCCGTTAATAAAGACGGGTTCATAATCAGCTTTATCCCCCTTAAAGTTATGGCGTAAAAACCAAAAGATTAAAAATTAATAATATAGCGTACATACAGAATAGCAAACAGCTGAGGCGTTCATAACGCCAGTAGAGAATATCTTTAATGGGCAGGCTGCCGCCGAAGAAATGACGAAGATTAATAATCTCTCTAATGAAATGCAGTATTTCGAAACCGATAAAGGCCCAGGTGAACCAGAAAAGAAAAGTATTTTTGATTACCAGCAGAGCCAGAGTAAAAAATGCAATCTCCAGCAGAGCGGTGAACAGGTAAATACTTTCCAGATAACGTTTGGATTTGACACCGACATCACGAATCCAAACCGCCAGTGTCAATACGGCCTTAGTTTCAAAGTTACCTGGTTGACCAAGCAGAATAGCTGCCAAATAAGGCAGATAAAGCAAGCAAATAGTGACTGCCATTATAATCAAGACATACTGCATTCTTGTCAATCTCGCTCCCTAAATTATCATTATTAACAATAACATATTTCGCTTAGATAAGGGAAAGTGAACCCCGGTATGGGTGGCATCACTATTTTTTGTCAACAGGTAAGAATGGTAAGTTGTAGAATATAAATTAGGGTAACGGACAAAAGATCAGAAATTAAAGAGTGCGCAATTAAGCTGAATTAAAAAATCGGTTGGACCGCACCTAATAAATCAATCAGATGTGGAGGTATTTTATTGCAGTTTCCAGCTGAACGACCGCCCTGGGGTGGATTAGATGTAACAATTATTCTGGCCTTTTTTCTTCTGATAATGTTTTACCCCTCCCTGGGTTTTTCATGGTTACCTGCTTTTGTTTACTGTAACCTGGTATATAACTACGGTATATCAGATTTTATGATCAATTTTGCAGCCCAGTTTTTGCTTGTTTTATTGGTTATTGCTCTAGTAGTGGGATGGTGCCGAAAGGCTTCACTGTCACAGGTAGGCTTCCGCCATATATCTGTACGTAACCTGGCGGTGTATGGATTTGGGTGGGGGGTATTGATATTTACTGCAGTTGTGCTGATTGGCTTCTTAATTCAAATATTGGTACCGGTACCACCGCAGCAGTTTGAAACGGCTTTAAAGGATGCAAGCCTGACCTGGCAGACCATTGTGCTAGTTATCATCGGTGCAGTATTCGCGCCTTTTTATGAGGAAATACTATTCAGGGGTATAATTTATCCGGTTTTTCGGGCCAGAATGGGTGTGTGGGGTGGTATTGCCGTTTCGGCACTGATATTTTCTTTGATTCATATGGATCCCATAAGGATCCTGCCGTTATTTGTTGGCGGGGCAGGCCTTGCTTACATTTATGAAAAGAGCGGCAGTATATATGCCGCCTGGGCGGCTCACGGCACTTGGAATTTCATAATGGCTATGTCCCTATTTGTGAAAACTTGATATGATTCAATCAAGTAATATCCTAAAGTTTACATCTTTACCGGGCGGATTCATTTCAAAGGGGGAAGGGCTTATCAAAGGGCGGCGTAAGACAGAGTTTCTGGAACGGGCAACAGTTGCAGAAGCCATGACTAGCCGGGTGATATCTTTCAAGGAGGATACCTTACTTAATCTGGCTGCTGAGGTAGCTGTGCAGGTAGGTCATGTTATTTATCCAGTAATAAATGATGATAACCGGCTTTGCGGTGTGGTTTATTATGAGAACATCATCCGGTATGTACGTAAAGGAGGGGGAGAAATCAAAGCCGGAGATATTTGCCATACCAGTTACCAGATTATCGGGCCTAACGAGAGCCTAAAAAAAGCCATGGAGCATATGGTTAAGGGTGAGGTTGGACGACTGGTAGTAGTGGAACCTGAAGAGCCCGATCTGTTATTGGGTATAATAAGCCGTGGTGATGTACTTAAATTTTATACCGATAACCGAGACCAGGAGGAGGACGATCATAAATGAAACTGGTCATTGCCATCGTGGGGGACCAGGATGTTCAGGACATGATGGGTGATCTGACTGCCAAGGGAATGCGGGTTACCCGGTTAAATAGCTCCGGCGGATTTCTGCACCGGGGCAGCAGTACTCTGCTGATGGGGCTGGAGGAAGATGAAGTCTGGCTGGCAATCCAGATTATCAAGGATTACAGTGAGCGCAAAAAGATAAAGCTGCTCAATGAAGGTGATGAGGAAGCCTTGAACCGTTCCGGCCGCACTACCATCTTTGTGGTTAATGTGGAGGATTTTATGCAGGTTTAACCAGGCATCACCACCTTGACAGCCTTCGCAACCCATTCCATAATTGAGAACAGAAATTGTTGAAGGGGGGCGAGGGATTATGCCGACTTATGACTATCGCTGCGAAAAGTGCGGTGCATTTGAAGTCAAGCAGCGGATAACCGAAGATGCTT
>JBLNAA010000116.1:0-6978 GCA_050259135.1 Methylocystaceae bacterium
AGGCGGAAAGCCGGCACCATGCCAGCCATCTCCAACGGGCGGTGGGCAATTAGATAGGCTAAACGAACCCCAGGATCCAGCCGATGGCAGCGGCTTATGGCATGATGATCGAACGATGAGATGATAACCTGCTCCCGGCAGTGATGTGCTTTAATCCGGTCAATAATTATATCTTCAATCTGAGGGTAATAAACCGGCCCGTTCTTTATCTCAATATTCATTTGACAGTTTCCGGCCCCCAGTTCCAAAACCTCATCCAGAGTCGGCAGACGGCATCCAGTGAATTCTGCCCCCCGATAGCTGCCAAAATCCATAGTCTTTAACTCCTGCCAGGCCAGGTCGCATACCCGGCCATGACCATTACTGGTCCGATCCACCCATTCATCATGAATTACCACTGCCACCTGATCTCGGGTGAGCTGAACATCAAATTCGATCAGATCTGCTCCTTTATCAATCGCCAGTTCAAACGCAGCCATGGTGTTTTCCGGTGCCCATCCACTTGCCCCCCGATGTGCCCCCACCTTGATCATGTCGGCTCTCCCACCTTCCGTTATGTTATAATGATCACGCCAAAGTATTACCATAATTATAGGCTATATCTTTACATAATTTTGGTGCTAATAATATGCAGGCTATTTAACAAAAAACATTAGTAAAAATGATTTTTGTTAACTGGTTATGATATCGCAGATAGGGGTTTATCGACAGCTGTTATAGGAGAAGGCTATTGACTTATCGAGTGCTCCTGCTAACACCATATTTGTATTCACGCCGTGGTAACAGCTATACAGCACGGCGGCTGGCTCATGGCCTAAATAAGGCAGGCTTAGAATTACTGGTAGTCTCAATGGAAACACCAGATTGGCAGGATCAGCTGGAGTATGCTTTGGCCAGCCAGCAATGGCACCTGCTTCACGGTTTAAACGCCACCAGTGTAGGCCTGGCTTTGGCTGCGCTTCCGGCACTGAAAGAACTGCCTTTACTTCTGACCTTAACGGGAACCGATTTAAACAATGATCTGGGCAACCCTAACTGCCAGCCTACTGCCCCAGCCCTGAACCAGGCACAAAAATTGGTGGTTTTTAATGAATTCCATTTTGACCGTCTGGGTGCCTTGAATCGGGATTGGAGGTTAAAGACTAAGGTCATACCTCAGGGAGTTAATCTCCCCCCCGCTGAACCAATGCCCAGATGTGAATTGGGTATTCGGGAGGAAGCCACTGTATTCCTGATCAGCGGCGGTCTCCGTCCGGTAAAGAACATCGAACTCGCATTTGAGGGTTTGGCACTTGCCTATACGGAGGATACTAATCTGCAGTTGATGCTGGTGGGTGGATCAATAGACTGGGATTACAGCCAAAAGATCCTGGGAGCGGTTAATAAACTGCCCTGGGTGTTATATGCAGGTGAGTACCCTCATCATGAAATCGCTGGTGTCATCAGTCAATCCGATATTGTTCTGAATACTTCAATCAGCGAGGGACAGCCGCAAGCAGTACTGGAAGCCATGAGTCTGGGACGGCCATGTCTTTTACATGCCGTACCGGGAAACATAGGTTTAATTACCGAGGGGCATGGAGGATACTACTTTCATAACCCTCAAGAGCTGTCGGCCAGAGCCCTGCAGCTGATGCATAATAATTCGCTGAAACAGCGAATGGGCAGGGCAGCCAGGCAGACGATAGAGTTGAAACATAATCCTCAGCAGGAAATAGAAGCCTACCTGAATTTGTATGATGAAATGCTGGCCAAGGCTTAAACAATATTGGGAGGGGTGAGACAGGTGGGGCTGGGACAGGCAATCTGGTCTTTTTTGCGTCTGGGGGCACTTACCTGGGGTGGAGGATATGCTATGCTGCCAGGTATTCAGAAGGAGTGCAGCAAACACAACTGGGTTAATGAAACTGAATTCAGTGATTATCTGGCGATTGCTCAGTCAGCACCAGGACCGGTGGCCGGCAATATGGCATTGCTGATTGGGCGTCATTTAGCCGGTTGGCCAGGAGCAATTTTCTGTTTGATTTCGGTTTCTTTGCCTTCCCTGCTGATCACCCTGGTTATAGCTATTTTTCTGCTGTCATCCGGATTACCTGGCTGGGCCCGGGACATGCTTTACCTGTTACAGCCGGCAATTGCCGGGTTAGTATTGGCTACAGCCTGGCGCCTGGCTACCGATTTGGAACGTTCCTTACCGACCATTCTAATCGCGATAATCGGGCTGATCGCTTTAGAAATAGGGTTACACCCCGCTCTGCTGCTGCTCTTGGGTGGCGGTACCTTAATGCTCCTCAGGCGGAAAAGGAGGCAGATGCATGTGGAATAACGTATTGGTCGCCTTCCTGTTTATAGGTGCTATTAGTTTTGGCGGTGGTTTTGCCGTTATTCCGGTCATGGAAAGCGAACTGGTCAACCGTTTTGGTCTGCTATCAGCCTCCGACCTTTATAATATGGTTACCCTGGCCCAGGTTGCTCCCGGACCGGTGGCAGTGAATGCCTCAACCCTGGCCGGCTACTCCATCGGCGGCCTGGGATTTGCTCTGTTAGCCACCCTGTCTTTGCTGATTGCACCGGCGCTTATAACCATGCTGCTGGTTTCAGTCTGGGAGCGCCTGCGTCAGCACCATAATGCTCAAAGCTTTATTGCCGGGTTAAAGCCAGTAGTGGTGGCATTGGTTGCTTCCGCCGGTGTTGGAATGGCATCCCGTTCAACCCACGATATGGTCGGTGCTGTTACCTTGATTATTGCCACCCTGGCAGCTACCAGGCTGATAAAAAGGCCGCTCGTATTCATCAGCGGTTCTCTTATTATCAGTCTGGCCTATGCCCTGCTTCGGACTCAGGGCTGGTGGGTATAATTGAAAAAGAAGCAATAAGTCCTTGTCACTAGCACCAGCTTCGTATAATATAGACAAGTTAGGCCATACCCATAGGTGTACTTAGAAAGGAAGTCTTTTATGAGCGAGAATAGTATTCGCAACATAGCCATCATAGCCCATGTTGATCACGGTAAAACTACTCTGGTTGATGAACTGCTGAAGCAGAGCGGGGTTTTCCGGGTCAACGAATCAGTTGCCGAGCGGGTCATGGATTCCAATGACCTGGAGCGGGAACGGGGCATCACTATTCTGGCTAAAAATACAGCTATCTCTTATCAGGGAACTAAAATCAACATCGTTGATACTCCCGGTCATGCTGATTTCGGGGGTGAAGTGGAACGAATTATGAAAATGGTCGATGGGGTGCTGCTGCTGGTAGATGCCTTTGACGGTCCCATGCCCCAGACCCGTTTTGTCTTGAAGAAAGCCCTGGGTGAAGGCTTAAAAACTCTAGTCGTAGTTAATAAAATAGATCGTGATGGCGCCCGCCCACTGGAAGTGGTTGATGAGGTACTGGATTTATTTATCGATCTCGGTGCTAATGAGGAACAGCTTGATTTCCCGGTGGTCTATACCTCAGCCCGGCTTGGTATAGCCGGACTCAGCCCCGATGATACCGCCCCCGATATGCGGCCGCTGCTGGATGCTATCCTGAAGCAGATACCGCCTCCGGTCATCAATCTGGAGGAACCCCTGCAAATGCTGATTTCCTCTCTGGATTATGACAATTATGTCGGCCGCCTTGGTATTGGCAAGATTACCCGGGGCACGGTTAACCGCGGCCAGGAAGTTACCATCTGCAGCACCAGCGGTACTTTGCGTAATGCCAGGATTAACCGCTTGTATACCTTTGCCGGTCTGAAAAAGGTTGAGGTAGAAGCTATGACCAGCGGCAATATCGTAGTTCTGAGCGGGATTGAGGATATTAATATCGGTGAGACGGTGTGTCACCCGGAAAGGCCGGAGCCACTGCCGTTTGTAGCCATAGAGGAGCCTACCATCTCCATGAACTTTATGGTAAATGACAGCCCCATGGCTGGCCGTGAAGGCACCTATGTAACCAGCCGTCACATCAAAGGCCGTCTGGAAAGGGAACTGCTGTCCAATGTCGCCCTGCGGGTGGAGGATACCGACTCCACTGACAGCTTTAAGGTATCGGGCCGCGGCGAGCTTCACCTGTCAATACTGATTGAAACCATGCGCCGCGAAGGCTATGAATTCGCCGCCAGCACTCCCCAGGTTATTTATCGGCAGCAGGATGGTGTGACTTACGAACCGATGGAACTGCTGTTAATTGAGGTACCGGAGGAGTATTCCGGCATAGTTATGGAGAAACTGGGGCAGCGACGGGCTGAGCTGCGCAATATGAATGCCACCAGCGGCGGTACTATCCGCATGGAGTTCAGCATTCCGGCTCGTGGTTTGATCGGTTATCGTTCTGACCTGTTAACCGATACCCGGGGTAATGGTGTAATGTCGCATTTGTTTGATGGTTATGAACCCTATAAGGGTGACTTAAAACCTCGTTCCCGGGGTTCACTGATTGCCAGTGAGCCCGGCACAGCCGTCGCTTATGGTCTCAATAATGCTCAGGAGCGCGGCACCATGTTTATTGAACCGGGGATTGAAGTGTATGAAGGCATGATTGTTGGCGAAAGCTCCCGCGCAGAAGATATTGTGGTTAATGTCTGTAAGCGCAAGCACCTGACTAACACCCGAGCTTCCGGTTCTGATGATGCCCTGCGGCTGACTCCTCCCACCCGGCTCTCATTGGAGCAGGCTATTGAATTTATTGCCGATGATGAACTGGTGGAAATTACCCCAAAAAATATCCGGCTGCGCAAAAAAATACTGGACAAAGGCCTGCGTAATAAATCAGCCAAATAATGAAACTAGTGCACCTTAAGACTTCCCTACCGGGAAGTCTTTTGCTCTTTAGGGGTTCATAGATTCTCACTTTTATTGACTTGGGCGGGGAGGATTTGGCATCCAGGCGGAGAAAGATTGCTTAATGGTCAGAGGAAATGAGGTTTGATGCTATGAAAGTTCGCGAGCGGATGACAGTTCCGGTCATATCAATTACTACTGATACCAGTGTGGCTGATGCCATGGCCTTAATGAGGGAAAAGGGTATTAAACGTCTGCCCGTATTAGAGAAGGGCAAGTTGGTCGGTATTGTAACTCTGATGGATTTGAGTGAAAATGCCCCCTCGCCGGCCACCACCCTCAGCATTTTTGAAGCCAGCTACCTGCTGGCTCGTACCTTAATCAAGGATATATTACCCAAGCGTCCGGTAATAACTGTGGATGCAGATGCCAATCTGGAACTGGCCGCACTGCTTATGCGTCAGCACAATATTGGCGGCCTGCCGGTGGTAAGTCAGGGTAAAGTAGTTGGTATTATCACGGAAGGTAATATTTTTGATGCGTTTATTGATATCTTAGGTGTTAATCGTCCTGGCACCCGGATTGACCTGGAAGTTGGCGAACGGGTAGGGACAGTAGCTGATATCACCCGTATTATTGCTGATCAGGGGGTCAGCATAGAAAATATTGTTCTTAATGAAAAAGGTAAAGCTAATTATGATTTTATTCTGCGCGTGGCCACCCTGCAGCCGGAACCGCTGATCAAGGCGTTAAAAGACCAGGGATACACCATTACTGAGGTAACCCACCGTCAGTAAGCACATCGCCCAAATCGCATAAATAGGCTCTGACTCGTAAACCCTAACCAGGTGATAAATAAAGGGAGGTCAGAGCCTTGTCGCTTTTTATGGACGATATATCATTGCTGCGGGAACACCTGATCCAGAAACTGGCCTCTGGTATTGATCCAATTGAACAGATGGTATTACAGCCGATCCAGGGTGAAGGAAAAATGCTCCGCCCCCGACTGGTGTTGATGGCTAACTGTTTGTTCGCTCCTCCCTCGGAACCAACTCTGGACGTGGCCTTGGCTGTGGAATGTATTCATACCGCTTCCCTAATTCATGATGATATTATCGACCAGTCCTATCTGCGCCGCGGACAGCCAAGCACGGTATCACTCTACGGCCCCCAGGCGGCGGTGCTTATTGGTGACCATTACTTTGCCACTGCTTTCCGTCTGCTGGCTTCCCATGGTTTGTGCAGCATTCTCCATGATTTAGCCGGGGTAGTCAGCGATATGTGTACCGGCGAAATCCGGCAGGATTTGGACCTTTATAACCCTTACCTCAGTGAAGATGATTACTTCAGCAATGTCTTCGGTAAAACTGCCAGCCTTTTTGCTGGTGCCTGCCGGGCTGGCGCCATGACCGCCGGAGCACCGGAGGAATCTATTCAAGCCCTGGGGCAGATTGGCCTGCACCTGGGTAATGCTTACCAGTTGACTGATGATGTCCTCGATTTTACTGCTGATGAAGCCGAATTAGGTAAGCCGACGGGCAGCGATCTAAAAAATGGTATTATTACCCTGCCAGTAATCAGAGCACTTACCGTGTCGCCGGAGCGGGAATGGCTGGCCCGGACTATAACCTCTAAAAAAATCAGCAATGATGATGTTGCCAGAGCTTCAGCCATTATTACCCGCTGTGGAGCCCTGAATTATACCCGGGCGGTAATAAATGAGCATCTAAACCAGGCTCATCGCTTACTCCATGGTTTTGCCCCTTCACCCGCCCGCGAACGCTTTATGACCTTCGGCTCAAATCTGACCGGGGGTTATATCTTTGATAGTATACAGTCTAACTTGGCTTCCGAAGCTGGAAGGGGATAAAAATGCTGGCCTCTCTCCCCTGGCTCACCCGCTACCTGAGTCTTTTTTCCCAGGTTGACAAATGCCTCGACCAGGTATCATTAAAAGCTAACCAAATAAAAAATACAGCCCTGCGGGAACAAGCTCTGTTAAGCCTGGAATACAAGGCTTTTCACTGCTATGGCGGCACCGTTATGGCACTACTGGCTCCTCCCCATTATCGGCACGACCTGGTTGCCATCATCATCTATCTGCAGACGATTTCCGACTACCTGGACAACCTGTGTGACCGAGCCGGTTCAACTGACAGCGATGCCTTTCTCCAGCTTCATCAATCGATGCATGATGCCGTCAATCCGAAAG
>JBLNAA010000117.1:0-2837 GCA_050259135.1 Methylocystaceae bacterium
GAAGAAGAGCACAATTGGTTAACGGTTACAGCGCCTACTTCAACCGGGATATTGACACCGAGCTGAATCTGACGGGATACATTACCTTTGGCTCCACCCTGGAAGACACAACCGGTGACTACATGTTCAACCTGCTCCGGTTTAAAGCCAACCTGCTCCATAGCGGCCTTGGCAGCAATTTTACCTAAATCAACATTGGAGAGATCCTTCATGGTTCCCAAAAAGTCACCGATCGGAGTACGTTTGCCACTAACTACAAATACATCCTGCATTCTTTCAACCCCCAAACAATTTTTGTTAACTTGGAAACCTTAACCTAATTAAAAGAATATACACTCTTATTTTCGACTTTCTTTTGCAATTTCCTGCACAAATTATTGTATTAAATATTTTTTGTAAATTAGGAAATTTTCTAACAACTTGTAACACTAGGGTTTAACTTAGTTATGTTCCATGATTCCTGAACAAAGCTCTTAACTTCCAAAAATAAAAGCATCCGGCCGATCATATTTTCATTTGAAGTTGCCAGATGTTTCAATATTCAGACAAATATCTCGTTTCTGTTTAACTTTTTTCGTTAATTTTCGTTATTAGAAAAAGGTTTTCATGTCGCCATGTCGAATCTTAACCACTAAAATGTCGTTGACCTCCTGGTTTGATTCGACAAATACAATTTCCAAAACCAGGTACTTTGAACGCGGCATTTGGCTGTTGATAAACAATATTTTCAAGGGGGTTAGTTTAGATGGAAATTAAGAAAGTAGCGGTTCTCGGTGCAGGTACTATGGGATTAGGTATTGCTCAGGTTTTCGCTCAGACCGGCCATGATGTAGTTTTGGTAGAAGTCGACAAAGCAATTGCCGAAAAGTCTATTGCCCGGATCGGCAAAATCATCGCCAAAGCTATAGAAAAAGGCAAAGCTCCTGAAGGCGCAGATAAAATGGTCACCAGTAAGATTAAACCGACTGCTGACTACCAAGATGTCGCTGATTGCGATCTTATCGTAGAAGCAGTTCTCGAGAGAATGGACATTAAGAAAGCTGTTTACAGCCAGTTGGATGCTATCTGCAAACCCGAAGCTATCCTGGCCTCCAATACTTCTTCCCTGTCGCTGACCGAAATTGCTGCAATCACTAAGCGCCCAGAAATGGTAGTTGGCATGCATTTCTTTAATCCGGCTCAAATTATGCAGCTGGTTGAAGTTATTCCCGCCCTGCAGACCAAACCGGAAGTAGTAGATGCCATTATGGAATTGTCAGTGAAAATCGGTAAAAAGCCGGTTAAAGTTAAAGAAGGTCCCGGCTTTGTGGTCAACCGCATCCTGGTTCCTGGTATGAATGAAGCCGCCTACATCCTGCAGGAAGGTTTGGCCACTCCGGCTGACATCGACACTGCAATGCGCCTCGGTGCTGGCTGGCCCATGGGCCCGTTCACCCTTTGCGACCTGGTCGGCGTCGATATCGCTCTGGCCGTTTGCAACACCCTGTTTAATGAAACCGGCGATCCCAAATATCGTCCCTGCCCGGTACTGAAGAATTACGTCCGCGCCGGCTGGCTGGGCCAGAAAACCGGACGCGGTTTCTATGATTACACTAAGAAATAGGTAGCTAATAACTGAAGACGCAAGGCTGAAATCCCTGCGGTTCATTTTGAACCGCAGGGTCTTCCAATATATAGAATAGGGAGGGTATAGATTATATGTCTTATCGTGATGTTACTTATGACAATGTAATATGTAAAGTTGAAGAAAGCATTGGTTATCTGCAGATCAATCGCCCCAAGGCTATGAATTCAATTAATATACCGCTGATGAATGATATGATCGCCGTAATGGAAGGTTTCAATACCGATCCTGAAGTTCGGGTAGTTATTATTTATGGTCATGAGCGGGCTTTTGCTGCCGGCGCTGATATTAAGGCAGTGGCTGGTTATAATGCCTTCGAGGCTCGTAATTTCTTAGATCTGGTCCACAAATCAATGTTTACCATTGAAGACCACCATAAACCAGTAATCACTGCCGTACAGGGCGTAGCACTAGGTGGTGGGCTGGAACTGGTTCTGGCCAGTGACATCAGAATAGTAGCTGAAGATGCCAAACTGGGAATGCCTGAAATCAGTATCGGCATCTTCCCGGGTGCCGGCGGCACTCAGCGCTTCCCTCGCAACATTTCCATGTGCCAGACCAAAGAACTGGTTTATACCGGTGATTTTATCGATGGTGCTACCGCCGCCAAGATGGGATTTATCAACCGGGCTGTTCCCTCCGACAAGGTAATGGAGACCGCTGTTAAGATGGCCAAGAAGATAGCCAAGAAGAGTCCGCTGGCTCTGCGGGAAGCCAAGAATGCGATTAATCAGTCGATGAATCTGGATATCAAGGCTGGCTGCCGCGCTGAACAGCTCGCCTGGTCTATGCTCTTTTCCAGCGAAGATCAAAAAGAAGGTATGAAAGCCTTTATGGAAGGCCGTCCCGCCAACTTTACCGGCAAATAAAATTTTCAACGAAAAGCAAAAAGCTCGGTCTCTTACCAGAGGCCGAGCTTTTTTATAAGACAATGAAATCAGCCTGCCCAGAAACCCCTGGATGCTAGGCGCAGTGAGCATTTGCAGTGAAGGCGTACTATGAGGTACGTCGAACAAGAATGCGACCTGGAACAACGCAGATAGGGGTTTATTGGTAGGCTCTGCTGTCTATTTGCTGCCTAATACCACTCCCGCTACAATCAGCTTCTGCATATCCGATACGCCTTCCACCTGGGGGCCCATTATGCTGTCCCGCCAGAAGCGCTCTACCTTATAATCAGTGGTAAGGCCATAGGAACCGTGAATAGCCATCG
>JBLNAA010000118.1:0-11736 GCA_050259135.1 Methylocystaceae bacterium
ATTATGTCACCCAGATCTAACAAGCCAAAAAGTTCGTAACGGGCTTCTCCCAGTTCATCCAGCTTGAAGTAAATCTGGATATCGCCGCTGCTGTCCCTTAAGTTAGCAAAACTGGCTTTGCCATGACCGCGAATAGCCATTATCCGTCCGGCAATCCGCACTGATTGATGCTCCATATCCTCAAACCGAGCTTTTATATCTGCGGCAGAAGAAGTGCGTTCAAAGCGTTCACCGTAGGGTTCGACGCCCAATTCCCTTAGTTTATCCAGCTTGTCCCGGCGTACCTTGATCAGTTCGTTATTATACCAATCACCCATTTAAAACTGTTCACCTCTCTTAATCATGTAAAAAGCCCCTCCTCTCTGAAGCAGAGAAGAAGGGCAGCCGTTTATTTCTCGATTTTAAGGATTTTGTACTTTATCGTTCCCACCGGAGCATTAACCTCGACCACCGAGTTGACCGGCTTACCCAGAATTCCCTTACCTACCGGGCTTTCGTCGGATATTTTCTTTTGTTTGGGGTTGGCCTCAGCCGAGGAGACCAATATAAATTCGAGTTTACGTTTATTTTTCAAGTCTTCCAGCCAGACTCTTGACCCGATCGAGACCACGTCGGCTCTGACTTCATCGGCTTCCACCAGCCGGGCATTACGTAAAAGTTTCTCCAGTGAGGCAATCTTGCCCTCAATCATCGCCTGTTCATTTTTAGCATCATCGTATTCCGAGTTCTCGGATATATCCCCAAAGTCGATGGCCTGTTTTATCCGTTCGGCCACCTCCCGGCGCCGTACCCCTTTATAAAGTTCCAGCTCGTCTTCCAGCTTCTTTAATCCTTCACTAGTAAGAATGACCTCTTTTTCTGTCACCTTATTCTCTCCTTAACGGCATTAATCCGGGACTAAAACCCACAAAAAAAGGAAGCATTCCTTCCATGCAGCCTCACCCCAAATATCCGGCTAATCCTTTTAAAGAATTATAATTAGCAGTCGTATGATTGTCAAGAATTAACTCCCAACAGCCGTACTTCTCACCCCCGGTCAGGGTTTTTATTATGCTGTCCCGTGGGTTTTCGCTTAATACCTGTCCCTCATTTACAAATGCTTCCATTATCGGTCCCAGATAGCCCAGGCGATAATCAATTCCCTGCATCGATAAACTTTTTTCTAATAAGGGAAAAAATCCCGATGCTTCCGGGCTTACATCAATAACCTGGGCCCGACTGGCCAGGGCCAAATGGGCCAAAGGCTGATTAAAGGAAAGGACGAGATCACCCGGTTCCCAGTTCATGGGCCTAAAAGCGGTAACTGCCGCCCGGCACCCCCGCTCATAATAGAGTTTATGCAGCATCTTTTCACATTGCGACGGCACCGGGCTGCTCCACAGCACCGGGCAGTGCCAGCGGCTTAGCTGATCAATGATTTCTGGAATACAGGGGGTATGCCCGGCGATATAAAGCCGGTTTACTTTATCTCCGTTTAACCGCTGCCGCGCCAGCACCAGTGCCAAAGCTGCCGTGAAAAACCAGCCGGTATAAATCGGCAGCTCCCACTCACTTTTATCGGGTATTCCATTAAACCAGGGCCAGGCCAGAACATCCGCTCCGATACTGTTCAGCTTTCTCCCGGCTGCCTGCACCAATTCCGGGCGTCCCAACGGTTCCCGCGTTTCACCAGCAACCAGATCGGATGGCAAGAGGAGTCGGTAACATACCGGCCCCTCATCCTCAATGGCAAACATCGAAGCAATGCGGGGCTTCTCCTGCCAGCGCCGAAACCAATTCCAGCGCCGGAAGACCCGCCGGGGGGAACTATACTCAACTATCCCGATTGACTGCATAGTCCACCTTTTAGTTTAGCTGTACCACCCCGGGTTTGAAATCTAATCGGTCCAAATACTCATAGTAGTCTTCAGGCTTAATCTGATCGGGGTGTTTGCCGATTATGGATACCAGCAGAGCTTCAATAACATTGGTGCCAAAAGAGCGGCCTTCCATGTCAGGAGTGGTGGTGATCAGGGTTTTTACCCCTTTGGCCGCCAGCATCTCGACATCATCACGGGTAGTGGTATTGGTAATGATTACCTTCCCATCCAGCCGTTCTGGCAGGTACTTGGCAATATACTTAAAGTCTCCGGCAATGATATCCGCATCATAATAGTATTTCGCGTGCTTGGGATTTACGACAGTTTTTATATCTTCATTAGGATAAATCTTATCAAACGGCAGCCGCACTACAATGGGAGCAGCTATTGAAGCCACCACATTTAAGGTGCTCAGCTTATGCATCGGGATATTTATACCCAGAGTGTATATCAGGTCGCCCAGGGTCAAATTGGCCCCTTCTGCAGCAAAGGCCTGGGCCATGCCAAAACGGTCAACGGCACAGACCATCAGCACCTTTTTCCCTTTCAGGTCAATGACCCCATCCTGCTGAATCCGATGAATACAGCGTCGTTCCAGGGTATTCTTCAGGCCGCCGCCATCAACCATCGGAGTTTTCTTATTAACCACTAACTTTTTGGCATCTTGAATGGTATAGCGTTTACCATTAGGTGCGTAAACATAAAGGTCGATACCACCCATGCCAAAGCAATCTATTTGGCCATCCAGTTCCTTGATCAAAGCAATCGCTTTATCCCAGTCACTATCAGTACCAATGCGTTCAACCCTGAACATCTCTCCCAAAAACTCAGTTTCAATAACATGATCCCGTTTCGATGAGCCCAGGCTGACACTGACAACTCGACGCATAAGATAACCCCCCTAATTTAAATTGGGCTTTATTTAAAGCGAATTACGATTACGGGCACTTTTGAGAGTTTGCAGCAAAGAACGAAGTTCATCCGGGGAAACCCAGACATCAGAGGTCAGCGGGGAGGTCCCAATTTCCATGCCTACCACTTCTACCTCCCGATCCAAAACGCCCCTTAAAACCCGAAGACGTTGGTCAGATCCTAACAAAACCACCACATCAAAGCTGCGTACCCGGGTGATTAGCTCCATAAGCTGATTCAGCAGTTCACGTCCGCTCAGGTTATCGACAAAGGCTAATCGTTCAGTTTCGGTCATCAGCAGGATAAAATCCACCCCGGCTTCAGTAAGCACCGCCTCTAACTCAGCGCGATTCTGTACCGGAAAGCCTACCACCGCAATTTTCCGTCCTTTACGTACCTCTCCCAACCCTTCCAAACGGGATACAAAAGTACGATCTACTCCGCACTGGTCAGCCACTTCCTGCTGCGACATCCCCTGCTGACGCAGGTTAAGTATACGGCTGACCTGCTCATCAATCTTCTGGTGACTGACAATTTTATCCTGGATGCGGTAAAACAAGCTAAAACCACCTCCACCGCGATGTGCACAAGATAGTGTACACTGATTGGCTAATTGCATTTTAGCACCGCTATCAAGGCAGAGCAAGTGAACCAGTGTATACATGGTTGGCAGGTATAAATCTTAAACGGAAACCTAACCAACAGCAAAATAATGGTAATTTTTAAAGAAGTGTTTGCAGAATGGAGACAACTTCCGAATGAGTGGCAGCATGGTTGATCGCTTCGCGGGCCTGAGCAGCCCCTTTTAAGCCTTTAATATACCAGGCGGCGTGTTTGCGCATCTCTCGCAGGGCGGTATCCTCGCCTTTGAATTGAATGCAGAGGTCATAATGGCGGATAGCCATCTTAATCTTCTCCGAACCAGAGGGTTTAGGTAATAGTACCCCATCAGCCAGCAGTTTGTTAATCCGTTCAAAAATCCAGGGATTGCCCATGGCTCCCCGTCCTACCATAACCGCGTCACAGCCGGTATCATTTATCATGGTCTGAGCGTCTTCCGGTTCCCAGATGTCACCATTACCGATAACCGGAATCGATACCGTCTTTTTTAATTCCGCGATATGGGGCCAAAAAGCATCACCGCTGAATAGCTGCTCCCGGGTACGGGGATGCAGTGTAAGGGCGGCTATTCCCTCCTCCTGGGCCATAGCTCCCAGCTCCAGGTAGTTAATGTGGTCGTTATCCCACCCAGAACGCATTTTGACGGTAACCGGACAGGTGGCAGCATCAAGCACTGCCCTGATTATATCGCGGGCATTCCTTAAATCACGCATCAGAGCTGCTCCTTCTCCATTCCTTACTACCTTGGGAGTCGGGCAGCCCATATTAATGTCGATTATGTCAGGTGCCGCCACCTGACAGGCCAGGCGTGCTGCCGGGCCCATATGCCTGGCCTCGCTGCCGACCAGTTGTAAAGATATCGGGTGATCTTCACCGCTCAAATCAATCATTCGCCGGGTACGTTCCTGGTTATAAAGCAGGGCCTGATCCGATATCATTTCAGTTAGTACCAACCCGCAGCCATGTACGCGAGCGAGAATTCGAAATGGTTTATCCGTAATTCCCGCCAGGGGTGCGCTAACCACCTGACCAGGAATTACCACCTCACCAATTGACAACAACTGATTTCCACCTTTACTTGACCATATTTCCCTTATTGGAAATGTACCTTTACTGCGGGATCGTATCCACAGCTCTTGTTATTAACGGTTGCGTTCGTAAATAAGCCGCAATCCATCCAGCGTTAACATCTCATCCACAATATCTATCTCGTCAGTAGCGCTGCCGATCAAGGGAGCCAGTCCCCCGGTGGCAATGGAAATCACCGGGCGCTTTAATTCATCCTTGATCCGGGTAACGATTCCTTCTACCTGGCCAACAAACCCATAAATGATTCCTGATTGCATGCTGGAAATAGTATTTTTGCCAATAACGCTGGCCGGGCGCACCAACTCCACTTTTGGTAATTTGGCGGTCCGGGTAACCAGCGCTTCAGTTGAAATTCCGATACCAGGAGCAATGGCGCCTCCCAGATACTCGGCATGTTCGGTAACAACACAAAAAGTGGTGGCGGTACCAAAGTCAATAATGATCATGGGGCGTTCACCGCCATATTTATCAAACGCGGCCACTGCATTAACCACCCGATCGGCTCCAACTTCCCGGGGATTGTCATATTTAATATCCAGTCCGGTTTTAACCCCCGGTCCCACCACCAGGAGTGATGCCTGATTAAAATACCGGGTATAAAGCCACTCCAGTTCATTCATTATTGGCGGCACTACCGATGATATTACAATCGCTTCCACATCTTTAATCTTGAGGCCATGTGATTCGAACAAGGATATTATGGTCATACCGTATTCATCTGCAGTCCGGGCGCGATCAGTACGAATACGCCAATGGGTAATCAGCTCCTTGCCCCGGTATACTCCGAGAACAATGTTGGTGTTACCGACATCAAAAACCAACAGCATAATCTTTCCTCCCCTAATCGATACAAGCTCAAATGCCCCCTCTTAGCCGCACTGACTGCTCGTATTACGGCACGGGCAAGTGCTTCCTGGGCAGCAATGCCAATTATCGTCGGATCACCTATCTCAGTAAGCCAATCTCGAGTACCCGCAGCCAACTGGCAGGTTGGTGTAAGCAATAAACCAGGGTTATATACAGGTAGGGCAAAACTTTTAACGCTCATACTTTCACCCTCGTTAACCTTAATGTCTGGTTTTGGTTAACCTCGACAATACTACCAGGGTTTCTGGTAAGCGTTAAGAAGCAATAACTTGAAAACATTATTCTTAACCACTTTTTTAAAAAAAGGGACCTGACCCCATTTATTGAAAATCAGCGGTGAATACCGGTTATTAAATCCAGGCTGATATCTAAAGCCGGGGCTGAGTGAGTGATAGCTCCGACTGATATCATATCAACTCCCGTGGCAGCAACCTCAGCAATAGTACTCTCGTTTATACCCCCCGATGCTTCAACTAAAGCCCGCCCCTTGATCATAGCTACAGCCGACCTCATCATCTGGATATCCATATTATCAAGCAGAATAATATCGGCGCCCGCCGCCAGGGCTTCGGTTACCATTTCCAGATCTTCGGCTTCTACCTCAACTTTAACCGTATGCGGCACTGCTGCCCGGACCCGGGCCACGGCCTGGGCTATACTGCCTCCGGCCGCTACAATATGGTTATCTTTGATCATAACTCCGTCGTAAAGACCAAATCGATGATTACGCGCCCCTCCCATACGGGTCGCATACTTCTCCAACTGGCGCAGTCCAGGAGTTGTTTTACGGGTATCGACCAATACTGCCTTACTGCCTCCCATTAAGCTGACCAGCCTGTGCGTACGGGTAGCTACCCCGGAAAGATGCTGCAGAAAGTTTAAAGCCACGCGTTCACCAGTTAAAATTGAAGCGACACGGCCGCTGATTTCAGCTATGATCTTGCCCGGCTCCAGGCTGCTTCCTTCCGGCTGCCAGGTAGTAATTAAGAGCTTATTATCAAGCAGAGAAAAAACCCTTTCTGCCGCCGGCATACCGGCTAATATCCCGGTATCCTTAGCCACGATCTGCGCCTTGCCGACCAGGTCCGGCGGTACCACAAAACGGGTGGTCAAATCTCCGTGGCCAATATCTTCCTGTAGGGCCCGGGTAATCAGTTGATCCAGATTAATATCCCACATAGCAATTCCCTCACTTATGGTTGATGCTTGGAACTGAAGGTAATATGCTGCTGCCAGTTGCGATCATCACGCTGCGGAAAATCCAGACGGTGATGTGCCCCCCGGCTTTCCTGCCGCCAGATCGCGGCCTGGGTGGTCAACGACGCAATGGTCAGCAGGTTCTGACATTGATAATAAGCTATATCATCAGGATTAGACTTTAACTCGGTTTTTAACCGTTCAATGTCAGTCATGGCCTTTTGCAGAGTATCGGCATGCCGAATGATACCCACCTGATCCCACATTAGGTCCTGCAGCTCTTCGACAATTGCCTGGGGAGGCTTAGAACCCTCATTAATGGTGTATTGGTACTCAGATGTCAATAATCGGTTGAGGTCATGAATGGAAGGATGACGCAGCCAATCCGGTGCTTCCTCCGCAATTTTATGGCCAAAAACAATACCCTCCAGCAGTGAGTTTGAAGCTAGACGGTTGGCACCGTGCACCCCGGTGCAGGTTGCCTCACCGCAGGCATACAAACGTTTAACTCCGGTATATCCATGCAGATCGGTATGGATACCTCCCATCATATAATGGGCAGCCGGAGCCACTGGTACCGGATCAGTACTGATATCGATGCCGTATTCCAAACACTGCCGATATATATTGGGGAAATGTTTAGTAACCTGGTTAATAACAGTTAAGTCCAGGTAAACATGGTCGGTGCCTTTTGCCTGCATTTCATGCCAGATGGCCCGGGCTACCACATCCCGGGGCGCCAGTTCAGCTCGCGGGTGAATGGCATTCATAAACCGCTCGCCTTGCTGATTCAGCAGTATCCCGCCTGCCCCGCGGCAGGCTTCCGATATTAAAAAGCGCTGGCGGCCAGGCATAGCCAATACTGTCGGGTGAAACTGAACAAATTCCATATCCCGAAGCTGGCAGCCCGCCCGGTAACCGGCAGCAATACCATCTCCGGTCGCTACATCAGGATTGGTGGTATATCGGTATAACTGGCCACAGCCGCCGGTAGCAATCACCAGCAGGCGACAGCGGTAGATGATAAAGCGGCCGGCAGAATTATCCCATATTACTGCTCCTACACACTCATTATGGTCGGTAATGATATCAATTAAGAATTGATCCTCAGCTAATTCAATACTGCTTTCCCGTTCGCAGCGTTCGACCAGAGCCTGACGAATAGCCTCGCCGGTGGCGTCGGCAGCATGCAGAATACGGGCTTTGGAGTGGGCGGCTTCGCGATGTAAGTCGATGCTGCCATCCCGCATATCGAAGTGTGCACCCATTGCCATTAACTCAAAGACGCGGGTAGGCCCTTCCTCCACCAGTACCTGTACCGCATTGAAATCGCATAAGCCGTCACCTGCTTCCAGGGTATCCTCCAGATGCAAAAAGGGCGAGTCAGCCTCATGCACCGCCGCCGCGATTCCACCCTGAGCCAGACCGGTATTGCAATCCTTGACTGACTTTTTGGTAAGCACCGTGGTATGACCAAATAATCCAACTTTAATGGCGGTAAACAACCCGGCAATACCGCTGCCCACTACCAGGCAATCAGTATCAACCACCGGCCAATCCTTGTTAAGCGGTAACAAATAAGATCTCTTCAAATTACTGCACCGTCTTTCTTCCCGAAAGGGTCAATAAGGAACTTCCTTAGCACTGATTATTACCCTCCACTCCACGCCTCGCTTGACGTCGTTTGCAGGGTAATAATCAGCGCCAATATATTGTTATTATCATCCTAATTCTTGTCTCCTACCCCAGGGCGGTCATGCGCTCCAGCGCCAACCGTGCTTTTTGGCTGATTTCCTCCGGTACCTCAACCGGGGTTACCATATCGGTCAGGCTTCTATGTAATTTTTCCAGAGTTATCATCTTCATATCCGGGCAATATAGCTCTTCTTTTGCCAGATAAAAACGCTTGCCCGGATTCTGCTTTTCGAGTACCGTAATCAAGCCTCTTTCGGTACCAATTATAAACTCCATTGCTGCATTAGCTTTAACAAAGTCTAATATGCCGGCCGTCGATAAAACCGCATCCGCCATCGTCACCACCGGGGGCGGACATTCTGGATGAACCACCACTGGTGCTTTCGGATGCAGCTTTTGCAGACGGTTTATATCCTCATTCGTAACCTGATGATGAATCGGGCAGTATCCAGACCAGAGTATCATCTTACGGCCGGAAGCTTTCATAATATTGGCTCCCAGGTTTTGATCCGGACAAAAAATAATTTCTCGATCAGCCGGCAGCGAATTTATCACCTGCCAAGCATTGCTGGAGGTACAGCATACGTCACTTTCAGCCTTAACCTCGGCTGAACTGTTGACATAGGTAACTACCACCGCACTCGGATGCATAGCCTTTAGTTTCTTTAAACCGGCGGCATCAACCATATCCGCCATCGGGCAGCCAGCTTCCGGCTCCGGCATCAATACTGTCCGTTCCGGATTAAGTATTTTGGCGCTTTCCGCCATAAACTTTACCCCACATATTACTATTACCTCAGCTTCAAGACGCTGAGCGGCCTGTGCTAACTGCAGTGAGTCGCCGACCAAATCGGCAGCCGCCTGAATTTCTGGCGGTTGGTAATAATGCGCTAGAATGACTGCTCCCCGATGAGCTTTTTCCCGCGTAATAGCCGCAGGATAATTCATAAACCCCGCTCTCCTTACCGGCAGGAAAAGGGGGCATTTTCAGCCCCCTGCTCCTACAAATAATACTTTCTCCTGATCACTGCAACCGTAACCCTGTCCCGAACTAATTTCACCAATTTATATCTGGTTGGTGATGCGGTTCTTATCATCCACGTAAACTAATCGTGGTTGATAGCCCTTAATTTCTTCATCTGACATCATGGCGTATGAAATAATGATAACAATGTCTCCGGGGTTTACCAGACGTGCTGCTGCCCCATTCAAACAGATAACCCCGGAACCCGGTTCACCTTCAATAACATAAGTCTCAAAGCGGGCTCCGTTATTATTGTTAACAATCTGCACCTTCTCATTCGGCAGTAAATCAGCTGCCTCCAGGAGCAAACGATCAATGGTTATACTGCCCACATAGTTCAGATCAGCCTGGGTTACAGTCGCTCGGTGAATTTTTGATTTCATTACCGTGCGCAGCACCAGTATTACACCTCCATGAGCAGGTTATCAATCAACCTGGTCTTTCCTATTGCTACGGCCAGAGCAATCAGCACCGGCCCGCTAAGTGAGTTTATTGGACTCAGATCCTCTCCGGACACCAGCTCCACATAATCAATTTTAGCCTTGGGAGCCTTATTGATAACAGCTTCGATTTCTGCTTTAATCACTGCCGGATTTCTTTCCCCGGCCTCGATGAGCACCCCTGCTCTTTTCAGGGATTGGTTCAACACCAGGGCCGCCTGGCGCTCAGAACCGGACAGATAAGTGTTGCGCGAACTCATTGCCAATCCGTCGGCTTCTCGCTTGATTGGCACCCTGACAATAGTAACCGGGAAGTTCAAGTCCCTTACCATCTTCTCAATAATCAGCAGCTGCTGAGCATCTTTTTGCCCAAAAAAGGCCTTATCCGGCCGACAAATATGGAACAGCTTGCTGACTACGGTGGTTACCCCGCGAAAGTGTCCCGGCCGGGATCTGCCGCAAAGCTTTCCCGTCATCTCCCCGGTAATCTCTACCGAAGCCGAGAAGCCCTGCGGATACATTTCCTCCGGACTGGGGTTGAAAACGATATCTACCCCTTCTGCTTCCAGAAGTCTCACATCCCGTTCCAAATCGCGGGGATAAGTAGCCAGATCTTCCTGGGGGCCAAACTGTATGGGATTAACAAAAATACTGACTACCACTTTGTCACAATGCGATTTGGCTGTCTTCACCAGGGAAAGGTGTCCTTCGTGCAAAAATCCCATGGTGGGAACTAAGCCAATTTTATTACCCTGACTCCGGGCCTCATCCGCCCAGACCTGCATATCCTTAATCATATGGAGCACCTGCATCTGATAATCCCCCTAGTACAGCTTTTGCAGCAGTTCCTCATTGATGCCGAAGCAGTGTTCCGGCCCCGGGAAGGTACCAGCTTCTACTTCCTGGTTATAGCTGCGAATAGCCTCGGTAATTAATGGATGAAGGTCAACATACTTCTTAACAAATTTGGGTGACATCTTGGGATACATACCGAGCATGTCATTGATTACCAGTACCTGGCCATCACAGCCGGGTCCGGCTCCAATGCCGATGGTCGGAATCGAGATTTCCTCACTGATACGTTGGGCTAATGCTGCTGGTACACATTCCAGCACAATAGCAAAACAACCTGCTTCCTCCAGGGCATGGGCATCATTTAACATCCTCTGTGCGGTATCCAGGTCCTTGCCCTGTACTTTAAATCCGCCCATCTGGTTAACTGACTGCGGGGTAAGGCCAATGTGACCCATAACTGGAATAGCTGCATCAATTATCGCTTTGATAACCGGGACTCTTTCCGCCCCGCCTTCCAGTTTGATGGCCTGACAGCCGGCTTCCTGGAGGAAGCGGCCGGCATTTCTTACCGCTTCAGCTATGGAGATATGGTAGGATAAAAACGGCATATCTCCAACCACCATACAGTTTTTAGCCGCTCTGGTCACCGCTTTGGCATGGTGAATCATGTCATCCATCGTTACCGGCAGGGTGGTGTCATATCCCAGAATTACGTTCCCCAGTGAATCCCCTACCAGAATCATATCGGTTCCGGCTTCGTCCACCAGAGCAGCCGTGGAAAAATCATATGCTGTCAGCATGGTAATCTTTTTACCAGCTTTTTTCATATCTTTGACGGCAGTGGTAGTTATCCTTGCCATGATTAAACCCTCCTTTGGGCTTGTCCCAATCCAGTTGTGTTCATCCATTTAGCAAATACAACCTTGAAGTCATCCATTTTGGCTTCATTGATACTGCCCTTCCGCTCAGCTACTTCGGCGGTATAATATCCCAGCCAGCTATAAAGTTTTAAAAGATCAGGTGCCAGGCTTTCCAGGCAGTTTAAATGTTTGGTCACCGTATTCAGGTCTCCGCGGGCAATAGGACCGGTAAGCGCCCGGGGAATGCCAATGTGACCAATATTATTTATAGTTCCCTGTATTAAGGGCATAAGTGCTTTTTGTGCGGTTGCACGCGGCATACCGGTTGACTCTAAAAACCGCGTGCCGAAGTCGATTAATGTAACCAGATAATTAGA
>JBLNAA010000119.1:0-5014 GCA_050259135.1 Methylocystaceae bacterium
AAAAAAATAAGTGGATAATCTTAACAAATTATTGTACACAATATTCTATATTCAACTAATTGTGACTCCTAATTGATAAAAAATACTATTATTATTGACCTTAATTAAGCTGTAACATATACTAATAAATAACTTTCAACAAATACTTTAACTAATTAGGAGCGATGGTAATTGCCGCGGGTAGTTGAAGCTTACATTGGAGAATATGCCAGCGGTAAGAGCGAAAACGCTATAAACCGCGCTCTGGAGTTAGCTGGCAGTGGTGAAGTCACCCTGGTTGATCTGGATACTGTTGAGCCGTTTTATACTCTGCGTCCGATTAAAGAACAGCTGGAAGCCCAAGGTATTACGGTAGTTGGCTGGAGCCGCAGCGAAGTTTACGGACTCGGGGAGGCGGGCAGTGTTATCAAGCCTGAAGCCCGCTGGGTATTAAAACGGCCAGGTCATATCATAATGGACATCGGTTACGGTGTTCAGGGGGCGCGTACCTTAAACCTGGTTGAAGGCGCTGATACTTCCCCTGAGCTTAAGGTATTAGCGGTCATCAATACTAAACGCCCGATGACAACTGAGGTTCCGGATATAATCAGCTATGTTCGTTCACTGGGCCGCGTAGATGCCCTGGTCAATAATACCCATTTAAGTAATGAGACCACATCGGAGATGATAGCTGAGGGATTGAACAAAATTAAGCAAGTGGGAGCTGTTTTTGGGCTTCCAATTGCTTTTACCGCTGTTGACAGCCGGTTGCGCGAGCAAATCACCGGCCCCTTCTGGGAAGGTGAACCTATAAAGTTTATCCAGAGATATATGCCGGCTGCCATGTGGTAGCTGTGATTAGTGAGGAGGTGCAGTTTGTGGAGAAACCCATCATCGGCAACAAGCGAGCCTTTATGACGGGTAACGAAGTAGTCGCCTGGGCAGCGCTGGCGGCTGAGGTTGATATTATGTTTGGTTATCCTATTACCCCACAGAACGAGATTATGCATTACTGGACGCGGTTAGCGCCCAAGTACAATCGGGAGTTCCTGCAGACTGAGGATGAGATTTCTGCAGGTTTTACCACCTGTGGTGCCATTTTGGCCGGTAAGCGGGCACTTACTGCCACCGCTGGCCCGGGCAATACTTTAATGCAGGAACCATTCAGCATGGCGGAAGCGATGCGGCTGCCGCTGGTAGCTATTATCCAACAGCGGGGCGGACCATCCTCGGGAACCGTTATTTATTCCCAGCAGGAAGTAACCCTTACCTGTAAAGGCGGAAACGGGGAAGGCCATCGAATTGTATATTCCACATCGTCTCATCAGGAACTATTTGATTATGTATTGAAGGCATTTAATACTGCCTGGACTTACCGCTTCCCTACCTTTGTATTAGGTGACGGTTATCAGGCTAAGATGCGTGAACCGGTCGACATGTATGACCCGGCGGAGAAAGGGATCAAGCTGATAAAACCTGAACCCTTCCTGGGTAAACCAGGTAAAATCGGCGTTGACCGTGAGTGTGTCCACCTGTGTAACATCTACAGCATGGAAGAAGAACTCTATGAGGTTGTTCAAGAATTTCAGTCTGCATTTGACCGTATCAGACCTGAAGTGATGGAAAGTACCAGCTATGGTTGCGAGGATGCCGATGTAGTGGTGGTAAGTCACGGGGTGATCAGCCGGGTGGCTGATGATGCTGTAAAAGCACTGCAGGCAGAAGGTTATAAAGTAGGATACTTTAGACCAATTACCCTGTCACCATTTCCGGCTCCCCACTTGGTAGAGCAAATTAAAAAGGGTGCTAAAAAGCTATTGGTCGTAGAATCAGCCCAGGGACAGCTCTTAAAGCTGGTACGGGAAGAAATTTACGGTGAAACCATACCCATTGAAGGCTTGCTAAAACCAGCCATGGGTATTATGGATACTGAAATAATCGATAAAGTTAAAAGTATTCTTTAGAAAGGGGGCATAAAGGAGATGTCAGTACAGGCAGCGATGCCCAAGTCATGGTATTTACCAACTAAACCGCATAAATTCTGCCCCGGCTGTGGCCATGGAATTATACTCAAAGCCCTCGGGGAAGCCATAGATGAGTTGGGTATCCAGGATAGAGTTGTCTTTGGTTGTGATATCGGTTGTTCTTTACTTTCGTGGAACTTCTTTAATTGTGATAGCACTCAAACCCACCACGGGCGTACCAACCCGGTTATGGTGGGTATTAAGAGAGCGAATCCTGATCTTATTTGCATTGGTTATATGGGTGATGGCGGAGCTTATTCCATTGGTTCTCAGCATTTGGTAAACTCCGCTGTGCGCAATGAAAAATTGACCGTGATTGTGGCCAATAATACTAATTACGGTATGACTGGCGGACAGATGTCTCCAACTACATTACCTGGTCAGAAAACAGAAACCAGTCCTTATGGCCGTGACGTAGAGAAAACTGGTCACCCCACGCAGGGGCCGGAAATGGTTGCTGCATTAACAGCCGATACTGCTTATGTAGCACGCGGTACAGTTTCAAAGTACCGGCAGCTGAAGGGCTATATTAAAAAGGCACTGCAGAATCAGATAGATGGACGGGGGTTCTCATTTGTCGAGGCTTTGTCAACCTGTCCGACCAACTGGAGTACCAATGCGGCGCAAACCTGGGATTTCCTCGAAGAAAAGATGGAGACCTACTATAAGGTGGGCGAAATAAAGTCCCCCTTCGAGAAAGGGGAGGTTTAAGGGATGGAGAGGAGAATTACCCGTATCGCCCTGGCTGGGGAAGGTGGGCAGGGAGTACAATCCATTGCCCAGATTATGGCCGAGGCTGCCTATGAAGAGGGGAATCAAGCTATCTATATCCCCAATTTCGGGGTAGAGCAGCGGGGCGGAGTTTCAATTGCTTTTCTGCAGACCAGTAAAGAACGAATCGGTGCTCCCAAGTTTGATAAGGGCGATGTGGTAGTAGCCTTAAGTGAACGGGCAGTATCCAGAACCGCCGGTTACTGTGGACCCAATACGATATTTGTTTATGATTCATCCCTGGATGTAAAGCCGGAGGATCTGCCCAAGCAGGCTGGTAAAATACTAGCTATTCCAGCTGTTGATATATCTAACAAGGAATTACATCCCCGGGTTTTTAACATAATTATCATGGGTGTCATAATTGGATTGGCGGAAGTGGTTTCCTTTGAAGATGCCAAAGCAGCGCTTAATCACAAGCTGGGTGCCAAGTTTGAGAAAAATCCGAATCTGCGGGAGTTAAATTACCGGGCTCTGGAAATCGGCCGCGATCTCGCCCTTAAATATATCCGAGAGGGGGCAAATTAAGAATGAGTAGTTATGAAGTGATAACCACCGAAATGGAGAAAGCCTTCTTTCATATGTTCCCAGCCTATTGCAAGGGTTGTGGCCTGTGCAAAGAGAAGTGCCCGCGTGAGGTATTGCGTTTTTCTGATCGGCTGGGGGCCTATGGCACTCCAACTATTGAGCCCAAGGATACAACTGAATGTATAGCCTGTGGCTTATGTGAGCAATGTTGCCCGGATTGTGCCATCAAGATTGAACGCAAAAAGAAACCCAAAAACGCTTAACACCCCGATAAGGAGTTCTGAAAAACTGAATCTTACGATTAAGGAAAGCGGAGATAATTAACTCGGCTTTCTTTTTTGCCCTTGATGTAAAATAAACTTGACATCGCGGATAACGGAGTATATTGTTTAAGTAAAGTAAGCTTTACATAAAATGCCGACAATCGAGGTGGAAATATGCAAAATCGAATCCGTGAATTACGGGAGCGCAAAGGAATGACCCAAGAGGAACTGGGCATCAAGGTCGGTGTATCAAGGCAGACAATTATTTCTCTGGAGCGGGGGAAATATAATCCATCGATCAGTCTGGCTTATCGCCTGGCCAGAACTTTTGATCTTAAGATTGAAGATGTTTTTCATTTTAATGATGAGGGGGAGCGGAAATGAAAATCAGTGAACGCAAAAAGACGGGCCTAATTGCAATCCTGCTGATTTTGATACCAACTGGGATATGGGATATATACTTGGGCAAAACCGGCTATGGAATAGGAATTATCATTGGTACACTGGGGGTACTTCTGGTTTCCTGGCGTAATATTAAGAAGATTAAAGACATGGAAGACAAAGGTATAGCGGTTTATGATGAACGGATTATGCAGGTAGCCGGGCTGGCTGCGCAGGGAACCATTAAGTTTTTAGCGCTGGGACTCGCATTGTTTGTAGGATTGGGTGCGGTATTAGGCCCGATAACCAAGGTAAACCCATATAATTTTGCGGGTTATCTGCTGGCAATAGTATTAATACTATATACTGGTCTATTTACTTATCATAACCGTCGCCTGTAAATATCCTGGGGAAAATAGGCCTTTTTCCCGTCTAAATTTGAAAAAGAAAAATTAATGGTTGAAAGCCATGAGCTGTATTTATCTATTAAAATATAAATACAGATTGTTGATAAGGAAGGCCGGGATGGGGAATGAGTGGGGGACAAATTGTTATTCAGGTGTTTCATGGAGCAGAAGGAAATTGTGCCAACTGTTCAGGTGGGTGTGAAGCTATGGGTGTTGGGGTGCAAGCTACCACCGAACATTTAGCAGATATCTTCAGAGAACGATACGGTGATAGAATCAAGGTAGATTATGTTGATATCTTTACCGTCAACCTAAATAACTATCCGCGGGTTATTGCAGCGATCAAGGATGGCTTTGACATGCCGATAATAGTCTTTAATGACCATCCGCGTTTGTCAGGTGCTATTAATATGGCGGATATAGTTGAGGTTATTACTGAGATGGATGCTGATTGATCAATTGTATAGCAAATAATCAGGGTGCCAATGCTATTGGTATCCTGATTTTTATTTTTTAAAATACTGAAAACATGCTAGAATCCCTTGACAAGGGTATGATGAGCGAGGTAATATAGACATTGCGCCGCCCACGAAATTTCGGCAAGCGACGCGAAAAAAACAAAAGCTTAAGGGCAGTCAACGGGTTAACAGAAGTTACCAGT
>JBLNAA010000120.1:0-19355 GCA_050259135.1 Methylocystaceae bacterium
CTTGCACTTAACCGAACAACTGACAGATTAGGGAGGGGATCTGATGCCATCACTGGAAGTCAGAGGATTGATTAACAGGCAATTTATTGATCCGTATAATTACTTTCTGTCACTTATTCAAGAAGCCCGGCGGGTCAACATGATCAATGGGAGTCAATTTAGTGAACTGCAGAAGCAGTTGATGAATTTATTAAGGGATATAGTCAGCAAGTATAATGGCGGCAGCAGTACTTCAATCAAGGTGGAAAGTGCTGAAGGCTTACTATTATCAATGCTGTACATTCTTAACGCTCGCTTTTTAACTTATCCGCAGCCAGAAATTGCCGTGGCGGCCATGACGGAAATGCCGATAAGTGAACATTACCAGGACGGACTAAAGCAGGTCCTATCGAGCCTGGGGGAGGCCAGGGAACTCTATCAGCAGGTGTTAAAAACCCGGATAGATACCGACCTGATAGCCTATAATGACACTGTCGATGAAGCTATACCGGGCTTCTTTGCTGCTTATGACCCAAGATATCAAGCCCATAGCATCTCTGCCAGTATTGATTATCAGTTGGCCAGGCCAGTTGACGAAAACCTGGCCGGAGTAGGATACATTCACCAGTACCTTCAGAATCTATTACTGGAAAATCGTTTTTGTCAGTTATTCCGGACCCGAGATATCAACCGTTTATTGGCTAACTATGGTCAGATTTACCGGATCGATTATCCGGAGTATTTGTTGAACATTTTTGAGATTGTTTTTACCAATGCCATTTTGGGTGTGATATTGGAGGTGAAAGAGCCAACTTTATGTTTTCCCCGAGAAGCAATAATGCCTTTGTATGAGAAGTTTCAAGGGAAGAATTATAATCAGATAAACCTCATGGTCAATGGGGCATGGGAGCAAATGTCCGATCACTATAATTTAAGTGACCTGTTATTATTGGGTTATATCAAGGAATGGCTGCCCCAACTGCTGCCCCGGCTTCATTTAGCCCTGACCGAACAAACATTGGATAAGCTTTTTATAACCGACCCTCAAATAGTACGAACCAGTCAAATTATTAACCTGCAGCCTGGTTCAATCCTGGATGATGAAGAATTTCGGTATTTGACTGAGCAAATATTAAATTGTGATTCGGCGGAGGATAAGACCAGATTGATTTTAGGTGGTGTTCATTCCGGGACCGATTTTATGGACGTACTTAATGCCGATTGCCTGTATGGCGATGAGTATGCCACTCTGTTTGCAGCCCTCGGTAACCTGGAGCTCTTAATGTTAATAAAGGATCTGGGTGCCGCTGAGTTAAGGGATGGCGTGGCTGGCTTAGGCCAGTTGCTGGCTCAGCTTGCTAAGACTGATAAGGAGTGGGAGCGGCAGTTAATCAAATATTTAAGTACTTTAAGTAAGGAACAGATTAGCTCTATTGACGAATTATTTTATGTCAATATGCAGATAACCGATCAGTAAAATATTAAGGGTAACAAATGCTCGGCGGGAGGTCACTTGTTACCCTTTTACTTAGGCCGTTATTGATTCAGCATTTCAGCAAAGCTTTGAATTCGGGTACGCGCCTGTTCGATGGCCTGACCGTAGGCATCCACTTCCAGGTGCAGCAGAGGAATGCCTGCTTCCTCCAGGGTCCGGCGGTAGAAGGGGTAATCAAACTCTTCCGGATCACAGAATTTCATCATGCAGGCAATGACTCCAGCAGCGTTCACTTCGCGGGCTAAGTTGACCAGCATATGGCGGCGCGGTCTATCCGGGTCAATCAGCAGGGGGCATCCGCTCATCAGTGACCAGCGCTGTGCCAGTCTGGTTAAGGGATCGTCTCCCTCCGGCACATCAACCCGATACTGCCTGCTTTCCTGGGCCAGATCATCAGCCGCCACCGATAGCCCATTTTCACCCAGAATGTCCAGCAGCTCATTGCTGTCAGCCATAATTCCGGTTAAGACCACCCGCTTGCCGGGCCAGGTTTCAACCGGCTGCTGTCGCAGCGCCTGGATTAGTTGATTGATTGCCCGGGTATGTTCGGCCTTGTCCATGAAATAAGCACTCTTCATTACCAAATGTCGTATGCGAGGGGTTATAGTCTGCGGATAATCGCAGGCAACCGCGGTAAATTCACGCATAGTATGCCGGTGCTGATTGTAAACCTCGATAGACTGATTTATTTCCTGATCGCTGACTGGAAGCCGGCCGATGACTGCTATTTCCTGGCGAATATGAGCATATTCACTGCGCAGGTAGCTGACCGCTGCTTCCAACTGCCGGTTATTAGGATGGACCAGTGAGATATGCTTGACCTGAGGTACAGCCACCCGCCAATCCTGGCCAAAACATTTCAAATGGTCGCAATGGGAGGGAATGATTACTGCGGATAGCTTATCATATACTCCGCGCATCCCCAGCTCCAGTGTGGTCTGCACCAGTGAGCAGGCAAAAGCGGGGAAGTAGCTGGTGGCATGCGAAATCGCGGTTTTACCGCCCCAGAGACCAATCGGCAGCATTCCAGCTGCGTAAACGATTTCCTCCGGGCAGTACTCTGGGGCACAGCCAATGACCGGGCGGCCTCTGGTTTTGAGATACTCATCGACTACCTGTGCCGGGTTATTGACCACTTTTTGCAGTTTGCCAAGAATCTCGCTGATGGTTTCCATTACTGGTCACCTCCCTGGTTCTGGCTGCCTCTGGCCTGATCAATCATTTCCATCAAAGCCTGCAGCCTGGTTTCAAACTGAGCAGGAGAGAAATTGCGCGGGTCTGACTGATCACCATCAAAGGTGACAATCGGCACCTTGGCGCGGGCACCCACCAGGCGGTGCTGCTCATATTGCAGGAAGTCCATTACCTTACAGCTGCGGTTGATGTGAAAGAGCACCCCGTCCACATTAAATTCGCGGATAGACTGGGTGCGCCGGTCAGCCTGATACTCCATGCAGGCATTGTTGCCGACCATGGCATAAGCGCGGGCCATTTGTTCCAGGTTGCCGGGCTCATACATTAAAAGCCAGGCATCCGGATAGGTGCTGGTTACGATGTTGATGCCCTTTTCCTTAAATGACCGCATATTCTGCCCGATATAAGGCCAACAGGCGATTCCATCCCAGAGAATGCGGTATTTCTCACCGTCAGTATAGCAGGATTCACCGCGTGCCACCTTTTCCGACAGTTCTTCAGTCAGCCGATTAAAGACTTCCACGGTTTCCGGTTTGCCCCGCATAGCGACAATCAGCGCCATATAGTTAAAGCTGTCAAACCCGTTCAAAGGGGCCGGCAGGTTGCGGCCCATATCAATAGCCCGCTTCCAGGCTCGGGACACTTCCTGGGAGGTGCGCATAACTTCCTGAAAGCGGTCATAGTCAAAGGGCTTGCCAGCGATAGTTTCCAGTTGATGTATAACCGCCTCAAACTGTCCCTTAATATAGGAGATAGCTTCGGGAGTGGGTTCATAGCTGTGATTAAAAGGCATGTCAATGAGGATGAAAGGAATGTTGAGGTCAGCCGCCAGGCTTTCGAACCACTTTAACACGGTATTACAGATATTGTTGCAGCAGCATACGAAATCGGGCAGGGGAAGGGGTACCTCAGCATCCTGGGATATAGCATAACCCAGGCTTAATTTGGCATAGGAACACAGGTCGACATCATACCCGGCGTTTTCAGCGTGATCAATCAGCTTTTGGGCTCCGTGTTTGGCGGCCACGATTGCCGCATGGTTCTCCGGGTACACCAGCTGTAATCCCATGGTTTCGCAGAACTCCTGCGGGAAAATTGATGTGGCCCAGCCGACCAGCTCGCCGCGCTGTTTGGCTGCCATCGCTCCGGCAAAGTGATTCAGCAGCTGCTGGTTCAGCATTTGCTTGGCACTAAGTTTCTCCGACATATATTCACCTCTCTCCCGGTTTTATCAGACTAATTAAGCTGCGGGTATTAACCATATGCTAAATATTGCCACACGCGGTTAAGTACACTACTTCCTGATCAATCAGCATTAACTGGCTGAAAAGTCTAGCCCTTTGACCGCATCTCCCAGGCAATAATGGCAGCACCCAGGGCTCCAGTAAGCTGGGCATCTTTAGCTGCGGTTACCGGCAGCTGCAGCTCATCCCCCATAAACTTCACCGCCAGCCAGTTCAGACTCACCCCGCCGGTCATTATAATTTCTCTCTGCGCCCCGACGCGCTTAGCCAGCCCCGCTACCCGCCGCACTACTGAGCGAATACTGCCCGCTGCTACATCTTCCCTTAAGGTACCTCCCGCCAGTTGGGAGATGACTTCGGATTCAGCAAAAACGGTACAGGTACTGCTGATGCTTGCTTCCTGCTGAGCAGCAGCCCCCAGGTCGGCCAGTTCAGCAACTTCAATTTCCAGAACCCGTGACATAACGTCCAGAAATCGCCCGGTACCAGCGGCACATTTGTCATTCATAACAAAGTTAAGAACCTGTCCCCGGGGACTAATCCGAATTGCTTTAGCGTCCTGGCCGCCAATATCGATGATGGTTTGAACCTGCGGCGCCTGAGTGAAGACCCCGCGCGCATGACAGGTAATTTCACTGACCTGATGATCAGCAGCCGGAAAGTTTGTACGTCCATACCCGGTGGCCACGATAAAATCGATATCGCTCTGTTCAAGACAGGCCCGAGCCAGGGCCTGCTCTAAAACACGGACGGGTCCACTGGTGCCGGTGCCTACCGGAATGACGGCCTGACTTAAAATAATGGTGCCGTTTTCGAGTATAACGGCTTTGGAGGAAGAAGATCCGATATCCACCCCGGCCGTAATCACAGGGAGCATCCTATCATAATGACAGCCTCCGATTACCCATTTCTGATCACCAAATATTACAATGGAATCTGTATGCCATGGTACAAATTAACAGTAACACTACTTAATTACAGCAAACAATCTCTTTTTAGCAAAAAACAGCCGGTAACTGCATACCGGCTGTAGTTATGGGTTATGTTGCTGCTTCGCTGGGTAGCGGTAGTGTCCGATAATGGTCCAGCCCGGGGTCTGCAAATAAGGTCTTTCCCGGGCAATGCCGCTGTTATCGATAATAGCAGGTACCCCATCTGCATTTTTACGGTCACTGATGATTCCGATATGAGTCCGGCCGTCTTTAAAACGCCATACCACCACATCTCCCCACTGCCATTCCTTAAGGTGCCCCTCGACCTGTTTGGTTAAGGTAACACCATGACGGGCAAAGTAGCAGGCCAGGTTGGGGACCCGGCGGTGGTCAATGTTTGGATCGGTGGTTTTTAAACCCCATTTATGGGGATAGAGATTAAAGTTCTTTTCCATGTCCTCGTGCACCAGTACCTGCAGGTCAATCCCGGCTGAACGATAAGCCCGGATAATGACATCGCTGCAGGCGCCTACTTCGGGTTTTACATCACCGCCGGGATAAGCAATAATTTGATAGGAGGCGTCATAACATGTTCCACGCTTAACCTCGGCTCGGGCGCCTAGAACCAGCCGATCGGCTAACGTTAACTCAGCTGCCGGCTTTTCAGCTACTACTGAGGGTGATAGATTCCCCGGAAAAGATAAAGGCAGGTTATCAGCCACCCGGGTTGGGAGCATACCGATCAGGGAAAGATAGGCGGTGAGCAGATAAATTCCTGCCAGAATAATTATTAACGTGGGTACCAGCCGTGATTTTATCATTAAAATTGGCTCCATTATAAAAATTATATTTCCTATCTAGTAAGACAGTATTGCCGACCGGGTTATGACCGGAAAAATAAAATATAGCTGTTGTAAAATTATGCATAAGAATGTATAATTATCAGCATATATTATTAAACGACAGGGACCAAGGAGGTGCTCTGGTGATTAAGGCAGGAATAGTTGGCGACGGGTATACCGCTGTAGAATTGGTACGGATCTTGAAAGGCCACCCTGAGGTGGAGATAACAGCAGTCACTTCCCTGGAGCATACCGGAAAGTACATATCTGATATTTATCCAGCTTTAATTGGATACTATAATCAGCCGCTGGTGGAAACTGATATAGAACTATTGAAGCAAAACTGCAATGTGGTATTTATTGCTTTGCCGCACGGCGAATCAATGAGTATGGCACCCAGGCTGTTAGCGGGCGGGTTAAAGTGCATCGATCTGGGTGCAGATTTTCGATTGCAAGAGGCTGCCACCTATCAAAAATATTATGAGCACCCCCATCAGGCCCCGGAATTATTGACCGAAGCAGTATACGGACTGCCGGAATTAAACCGGGAGTTAATCAAAGATGCCCGGCTGATAGCCAATCCGGGATGTTATCCGACCGGAGCTATTATGGCTCTGGCCCCGCTGTTAAAAGCAGGCCTTCTGGAAACTGATCGCATTATTGTTGATTCTAAGTCGGGAGTCTCAGGGGCCGGACGCAGTCTAAAACAATCGAGCTTATTCTGCGAAGTAAATGAAGGAGTAGGCCCTTATGGAGTAGGTACCCACCGGCACCGCCCCGAGATTGCCCAGGGCTGCAGCCTGGCCGCCGGAGAGACTGTAAACGTAATGTTTACCCCCCATTTAGTACCAATGAACCGGGGAATTCTTACTACAGCCTACGGGTGGCTGCGACGAGGCAGCAGGATGGAAGTGGAACGGGCTTATTATCAAATGTATGAAAGTGAGCATTTTGTTAACCTGCTGCCGGGCGGGGTCTATCCCAATACCAAGCGGGTTTATGGCAGCAACCGGGTGGAAATCGCCTGGTGGCTGGAAGAAGATAGCGGCCAGGTGGTTATGATGAGTGCCATAGATAACCTGTTCCGGGGTGCTTCCGGTCAGGCGGTGCAGAATATGAACCTGATGTTTGGTTTGCCAGAAAAGACGGGGATTGACATGCCACCAGTATGGCCTTAGAAAACAGTTGAGGAGGATAAAGCGAATGTATAAACAGATTTCCGGCGGCATAACCGCAGTACCCGGCTTTAAAGCCCAGGGGGTTTATGCCCAGATTAAATATAAGAACATACGTGATATAGCGGCAGTAGTAGCCGAGGAACCATGCCCGACGGCAGCCGTTTTTACTACCAATGTGGTAAAAGCCGCTCCGCTCAAAGTAACCCGCAAGCATTTGGTAAATGGCCGGGCGCAGGCGATTATTGTCAACAGCGGCAATGCCAATGCCTGTACCGGTGCACAGGGTGATGCGGATGCCGAACGGATGGCCCAGGTAGCAGGCGAAAGCCTGGGAATCAACCCGGAACTGGTTCTGGTTGCTTCTACCGGGGTAATCGGGGTAAATCTGCCAATGGAGCGGATTGAGGCCGGGATTAAGGATGCTTGTTCCAGTGTGGAGGTGGGCGGGGCCCATAATGCGGCTCTGGCCATTATGACTACTGATACCAAAGCCAAGGAGATGGCTATTGAATTTGAGGTGGGCGGCCATACCGTACACCTGGGAGCCATGGCCAAAGGCTCGGGGATGATTCATCCTAACATGGCAACCATGCTGGGTTTTATCACTACTGATGTCAATATCGCCCAGGCGGTATTATACCAGGCATTGAAAGCAGCGGTTGAAGATTCGTTTAACATGATCAGTGTCGACGGCGATACTTCCACCAATGATATGGTGATCGCCATGGCCAATGGTTATGCTCTTAATCCGATTATTGATGTTATCGGCAGCCGGCCTTATAACCAGTTTGTCAGTGCCCTGGGTTATGTTTGTCAGCAGCTGGCTTTGCTGATTGCCGCTGACGGTGAGGGCGCCACCAAACTGATTGAGGTGCAGGTGGAAAATGCGCCTACCAAGCTGGATGCCCGCAAGGCGGCCCGCTCAGTTGTGTCATCCGATCTGACCAAAACCGCCATCTATGGTGAAGATGCCAACTGGGGACGGATCATTTGTGCGGTCGGTTACTCAGGAGCTGAATTCGATCCTAACCGGGTGGATATCTATCTGGGTCAGGTACAGGTAGCGGCAGATGGTATGGGTCTGGTTTTTGATGAAGCCGAAGCCGCCAGGGAATTGAGGAAGGATAAGGTAGTTATTCGCGTTAACATGAAGCAGGGAGAAGAAAATGCTGTGGCCTGGGGTTGTGATTTGACCGAGGAGTATATCCGCATAAACGGGAGTTATCGGACCTGATCCATAATACAACATACGTATATGGAGAAGAATCTATTGCCCGTGGATCAGAATACCACGGCGGCAACCTTCGGCTTCGGGAATAATTGCCGCTTGTCTCCTGGCTTACCGGGTACTGCGTCAACAATGCCTCTCCCCCAAGAGGACTTCCTCAAGCACTTACGTGCCCTCAGGGCGCGTGCACTGATGACGCTCTCGCTGCCTCATGCAGCTCGCCCCGGTTCGGGGCGTCGGCTTCGCTAATTGTTCCTCGAAGCCTTGGGAAACGCCACCTTCGGTATTCCGATCCCATACAAGCGCTACGCCGAAGGCTTTCACTTTCGCTATATTATAGCGCCTGTTATTGGTTATATGACGGGCACTCTGTAAAATCCCGGTGCTCAAGGAGGTTTGTTTATGGTGGTGACTGCTTTAGAAAAGGCCTCCATATTGGTGGAGGCTCTTCCCTATATCAAGGAGTTTTACGGTAAGACCGTGGTTATAAAATATGGCGGGTCGGCCATGATCGACCCTAAATTAAAAAAAGCCGTTATTGAGGACATTGTCCTCATGCGTTATGTGGGCATGAACCCCATAGTCGTTCATGGCGGCGGCCCGGATATTACCCGCATGTTATCCCGGCTCAACCTGGAAAGCCGTTTTATCGACGGTTACCGGGTAACCAGCTCTGAAGCTATGGAAGTGGTGGAAATGGTGCTGGTGGGAAAGGTTAACAAAGAAATCGTTAACTGCATCACCTCGATGGGGGGGAGAGCGGTTGGTTTATCAGGTTCGGATGATCATTTGATCGTAGCTGCCCCGATGCCTGGCCGGGATGACCTCGGTTATGTCGGTGAGGTAGCCGCGATTAACTCGGATATTGTTAATACCGTAGTAGCCCGCGGATATATTCCGGTCATCTCGCCGGTGGGATTGGATATAAACGGTCAGAGCTACAATATTAATGCCGATCTGGTGGCGGCAGCCGTAGCAACCGCCCTTAACGCCGATAAAATGGTATTGTTGACGGATGTGCCCGGCCTTTTGGCGGACCCCCATGATGTTGACAGCTTGATTCCCACCCTCCGGGTAAGCGAAGTACCGGGGCTGATTGAGCAGGGGGTAATCGCCGGTGGTATGCTGCCCAAGGTAGAATGCTGCCTGCGGGCAGTAAAGGGCGGAGTTAAGCGCACCCATATTATTGATGGCCGGGTGCTGCATTCGATATTGCTGGAAATATTCACCCGCGAAGGGGTAGGAACCATGGTGGTTGATCAGTAAAGATGAGGTGATTGGCTATGAATAATGCGGAAATTATTGCTCAGGGCAAACAATATGTTATGAATACCTACAACCGTTTCCCCATGGCATTAGTCAAAGGTGAAGGCTGCCGGGTCATGGATGCTGACGGCAGGACCTATCTTGACTTTGGTTCGGGAATTGCGGTTACCGGACTGGGCCACGCCCCGGGTGAACTGGTACAGGCGCTGACTGCGCAGGCCCAGCAGTTGTGGCACTGCTCCAATCTGTATTGGATTGAGCCCCAGGTAAAGCTGGCTGAAAAACTGGTTAAAGCCAGCGGAATGGGCAAGGCTTTCTTTTGCAACAGCGGTGCCGAGGCTAACGAGGCGGCTATCAAGCTGGCTCGCAAGTACTTTTTCCGAAAAGATCAGGAACGTTTTGAGATTATCAGTTTCCACCATTCTTTCCACGGTCGGACCATGGGGTCACTGGCGGCTACCGGTCAGGATAAGTATCATCAGGGGTTTGCCCCTTTAACTCCAGGTTTTGTGCGGGCTGAATATAATAATCTACCTTCGGTTAAAGCGGCCGTTAATGACCATACTGCGGCTATTATGGTAGAAGTGGTGCAGGGCGAAGGGGGAGTACATCCGGCTGACCCGGAATTTATTACTGACCTCCGCCGTTTGTGTGATACGGAGGGCATTCTGCTGATCTTTGATGAGGTGCAAACCGGAATGGGACGTACCGGAACCCTGTTTGCCAGTGAGCATTATGGGGTTAAACCTGACATCATGACGGTGGCCAAGGCCCTGGGCGGAGGTTTCCCCCTGGCTTCCATGCTGGCGGTTGATCAGGTGGCGGCCGCCTTTATGCCTGGTGACCATGCCTCCACCTTTGGCGGCAACCCCCTGGGCTGCGCGGTAGCTGCTCAGGTGCTTGATATTATGACTGAGCCCGGATTTTTGACTGGAGTAACCGAGCAGGCGGCCTATCTGAGACAGCAGCTTGAAGACTTGGCTAATAAGCATAATTCAGTTAAAGAAGTACGCGGCCTGGGAATGCTGCTGGCACTGCAGCTGGATCAGCCGGCCAGTCCTATCATTGACGCCTGCCGGGAAAAGGGGCTGCTGATTTTAAGTGCGGGTACTGATATTATTAGATTGGTACCCCCTTTGGTGATCAGCAAAGAAGAAATTGATGAAGGGGTGGCCACAATAGCCGCCGCCCTGGCTGGTTAAATAAGGAGGAATGGTAATGCTGGATTTGAGACCGGAATTTATTGGTCGCGACTTCATTTGTATGCATGATTATACAACTGATGAGCTGAAATATATGCTGGATGTCGGTCTGAAGCTAAAAGCGATGCAGAAAGCCGGACAAGCGCACCCCATTCTGCAGGGTAAAAGCATGGCCATGATTTTTCAAAAATCATCAACCCGGACCCGGGTTTCCTTTGAGGTGGGAATGTTCCAGCTGGGCGGGCACGCCCTATTCCTGTCCCCCCGTGATATTCAAATGGGGCGGGGGGAAACCATTCGTGACACCGCCCTTACACTTTCGGGTTATGTCGATGGCATCATGATTCGAACCTTTGATCATGATGAGGTTTTGGAGCTGGCCGAGTACGCTGCCGTACCGGTAATTAATGCCCTTACCGATCTGCTGCATCCCTGTCAGGTTATGGCAGATCTGATGACCGCCATCGAGTACAAGGGAGAATTAGCCGGGCGTAAGCTGGCTTTTATCGGCGATGGCAACAATATGGCCCATTCTCTGATGATCGGCGGTGCCAAATTGGGTATGCAGGTGGCGATTGCCTGTCCGGATGCTTACCAGCCGGATCCAGAGGTGGTCAAACTGGCCAAAGCTGATGCCGAGGCCAATGGCGGAGCGATTGAAATCGTCAATGAGCCGCTGGCGGCGGCCAGGGACGCTGATATAGTATATACTGATGTATGGGCCAGCATGGGCATGGAGGAAGAAGCTGAGGCCAGGGAAATAGCATTTGCCGGTTATCAGGTTAACAGTACCCTGATGAAGGCCGCCCGGCCCGACGCCATAGTAATGCACTGTCTGCCGGCCAAGCTGGATAAAGAGATTACCGCTGAAGTACTTTATGGTCCCCAGTCAGTGGTTTTCCCGGAGGCGGAAAACCGTCTTCATGCGCAAAAGGCGATTATGGCTTTGATCATGCGTTAAGCTAATAAATGCAGGAGGTTTTTGGTTATGGAAAAAGTAGTACTGGCATACTCCGGGGGTCTGGATACCTCAATCATCATCCCCTGGCTGAAAGAGAATTACGGTTATGAAGTTATTGCTTACTGTGCTGATCTGGGGCAGGCTGAAGAACTGGAAAACCTGGAGCCCAAAGCACTGGCTTCCGGAGCAAGTAAGCTTTATATTGATGATTTAAGAGAAGAGTTTGTCAGCGAATACATCTGGCCGGTGTTAAAATCAGGGGCCATCTATGAAGGCAAATACCTGTTGGGTACCTCATTTGCCCGTCCCCTGATCGGCAAACGGCTGGTTCAAATAGCGGAAAAAGAAGGAGCAGTGGCTATCTGTCATGGCGCTACCGGCAAAGGTAACGACCAGGTTAGATTTGAATTGGCGGTCAAGGCCTTAAACCCCGACCTTAAAATTATCGCCCCCTGGCGCGAGTGGAGCATCCGCAGCCGGGAGGACGCGATCGAATATGCCAAAGCCCACAATGTACCGATTGCCCAGACTAAAGAAAAGATCTACAGCCGTGACCGCAACCTCTGGCATATCAGCCACGAGGGCGGCAACCTGGAAGATCCCTATGCCGAATGGAAGAATGATGTGCTGGTCTTAACCGTTCCTCCCGAAGAGGCTCCGGATCAGGCGGCGTATATAGAAATCGATTTTGAAAAGGGTGTCCCGGTCGCCATTGACGGAGAAAAGCTGGGACCGGTGGCTCTGATGGAAAAACTGAATAAGCTGGGCGGGGCTCATGGTGTCGGTATCGTCAGCCTGGTTGAAAACCGGCTGGTAGGCATGAAATCAAGAGGGGTTTATGAGACTCCTGGAGGAACTATCCTGTATGCAGCTCATCGGGAACTGGAGTCGCTGTGTCTCGATCGGCGCACTATGCATTACAAGGAGCAGATGGCAGTTACTTATGGTGAATTGGTCTACGACGGCAACTGGTTCAGCCAGCTAAAGGCAGCCATGGACGCCTTTATTGATAGGACCCAGGAGACAGTTACCGGGCGGGTACGCATAAAACTGTTTAAGGGTTCCTGTACGGCCGTGGGTGCCCAATCCCCGTATTCACTCTATCGTGAAGATCTGGCTACCTTCAGTGCCGATGAAATTTACACCCAGAAGGATGCGGAAGGCTTTATTAACCTTTTTGGACTCCCACTCAAGGTTCAGGCCTTGCTTAACCGCCAGCTCAAAAAGTAGTTAGAATTTGCTAAATTGAAAAAGGGGGTTTGACCCCTTTTTTCAATTCGGGAAAGGTTGTGGGAAAAGATGAAATTGTGGGGCGGCAGGTTCAGCAAGGATGAAAGCCGGCTTACGGAAGACTTTAATGCTTCCATCGGCTTTGATCAGAAAATGTATCAGCAGGATATCCGGGGTAGTATCGCCCATGCCACGATGCTGGCCCGGCAGCATATTATCACTGAGCAGGAAAAAGACCAGATTGTAGCAGCACTGCAGGCCATTGAACAGGATATTACTGCCGGAAGGCTTACCTTTACAGTTGAAGCCGAAGATGTTCATATGAACATCGAGACCTTCTTAATTGAACGGATTGGAGAAACCGGCAAAAAACTTCATACGGCCCGCAGCCGGAATGACCAGGTGGCTCTTGATATCCGGCTCTATGTACGGGATGAGCTGAAAGTGGTTGACCAGATGCTGATCGACTTGCTGGAAGTTTTGCTGTACCTGGCCGCTAAGCATACTGAAACCGTGATGCCGGGTTATACTCATCTGCAAAAAGCGCAGCCGGTCACCCTGGCCCATCATTTATTAGCCTATGTAGAGATGTTTGGCCGGGATCGCTGGCGTCTGGCTGATGCCGGGAAACGAGTGAATTATATGCCGCTGGGATCGGGTGCCCTGGCTGGAACCGGATTTAACTTAGACCGGCACTATGTTGCTGATCAATTGGGATTTGACCATATTACGGCTAACAGTCTGGACGGGGTCAGTGACCGCGACTTTGTTATTGAAATTACGGCGGCAGCCAGTATTTTAATGATGCATTTCTCCCGCCTTTGTGAGGAATTGATTCTCTGGTCCAGTGAGGAATTTGGCTTTATTGAGATGGATGATGCCTTTTCCACCGGTTCCTCAATCATGCCCCAGAAGAAAAACCCTGATATTGCTGAATTGGTAAGGGGTAAAACTGGACGGGTGTATGGACACCTGATGGGCCTTTTAACCATGATGAAAGGCCTTCCTCTGGCTTATAACAAGGATATGCAGGAAGATAAAGAAGCACTATTTGATACTCTGGATACGGTGAAGAAGTGCTTGTTGGTAGTGCCTCCGATGCTGGAGAGTATGCGGGTCAATAGCGGCCGTATGGCTAAAGGGGCGGAAGGTGGCTTTACCAATGCCACTGACTTTGCTGATTACCTGGTAGCCAAGGGAATTGCCTTCCGGGAAGCTCACCGTATTGTGGGTGAAGCAGTCCTCTATTGTATTCGGGAACAAAAGAGCTTACTTGCGCTTTCGGTTGAGGAATTGGCAGGGTTTTCTCCTCTGGTGGACGAAGATATATATGAATATTTATCGATTTTGGCCTGTGTCCGCCGCCGTTCGCTGCCGGGAGGTCCGGCACCATCTGCGGTCGAAAAGGCTATAGCCCAGGCCAGAAAGGAATGGCTTAAGGAGGATTTATCCTGATGGATGACCGAGACTTAGAAATGGATGATGTTGATTTAGAGTTCGAAATAGAAGCAAGAATCCTGCATAGCAGTACGGGTGAGCCATTGGAAGATGAAATTGAAATCTGGGTCAACAGCTATTTTCAATCAATTATGGATATATTGAACAGCTTTTATATGTATCTAACGCCGGGAGAAGCAGCTGATAGGCTGGAATTAGTATCATTTACCGACCTGGTCCGAGAACAGCTGGAAGGAGAGCCGGAGGCCGTCGTTGAAATGGCAGATAAACTGATTAACGAGCTAAAAACCATTGAGGTTGATTTTATAAGAGCATATGCCGAGTAGAAAATTTGACTAAAAAGGCGCTGAGAGGCGTCTTTTTTTTATTCCCTGCCGTGCTAGCTGCGGTCGGGAATTTTTTTGTTCTTAACCCGATTGCCATTAAGGAAAAATAAGGAAGTAGTCCGTGCTTGGAGGACATAATGACACTGTAAATAGACATCATGATGTAATAGTTAATGATTTTTGTACAGACCAACAATTATTTTTGCTTCCAAAGAACATGATTGATTGCTGATTAATATAACTATATTGGGGATTATTATAAGTGAAAATAAAAATAGGATCATCTGCAGGTAATTGGCTAAAGTTATAGAAGAATCCACCGGGGGAGAACACTGCCAGAGTGATTACTGTACGGGTATTTAATTTATGGCTGAAAACATGTAAACAATAATTCGAGTAGGAGGTGGATAGATACTTGAAAGGAACAATGAAAGCGCTGGTTAAGGATAAGCCAGGACCGGGAGCAGTATTAAAGACCGTGGATATACCGCAGATTGGTCCCCTGGATGTACTGGTTAAACCAAAGGCAACCTCAATTTGCGGCACTGATTTGCATATCTATAACTGGGATAATTGGGCCCAGCGGCGGCTTAAACCACCATTTATTATTGGCCATGAGGTAGCCGGTGACATCGTAGAAATCGGATCTGATGTCCATGGCTGGCAGTTAGGCGATTATGTCAGCGTCGAATGTCACAAGGTTTGCGGGGTTTGTTATCACTGCCGGACGGGTCAGGCACATATCTGTTCCAATTATAAAATCCTCGGGGTAGATTTCGATGGGGTTTTTGCCGAATATGTACGGGTACCGGTGACCAATCTCTGGCGCAACAAGCCCAGCCTGCCTCCGGAAGTCGCTTCCCTGCAGGATCCGATTGGCAATGCGGTATTAACCACCCTGTCCCATGAGATTACCACTAAAACCGTACTGGTAATGGGATGTGGCGCAATTGGCATCTTCTGTGTCGGGATTGCCAGTGCTGCTGGTGCCGAGCAGGTGATTGCGGTTGATGTTAACGATTATCGTCTGAATATGGCAACCAAGATGGGAGCAACCAGTGTTCTGAATGCCCGTAAGGCAAATGTTATCGAAGAAGTTCGCCGCCTCACTGATGGTGAGGGTGTGGATATTATGCTGGAGATGAGCGGTAATGAAAAGGCTTTTCACGATGCCTTGAGTACTGTCAAAAATGGGGGACGAGTATCATTGCTCAGTGTGTACCCGGAAAAGGTAACCATGGATTTAGCCGAAGAGGTAGTTTTTAAAGCCCTTACGATTGTAGGTATCACCGGGCGGGAAATATGGAACACCTGGTATAAGACCGCGGCTCTGCTCAATTCGGGCAAGCTGGATGTAACTCCGATAATTACCCATAAGTTTCCGCTGGAAGACTTTGAAGAGGGCTTTCGCCTGATGAATGCAGGTCAGAGCGGCAAGGTGATTTTATATCCAAATCAGGTGGGATAAGGAGGGACTAACATGAATTCAGCTTTAGAAAAAGTCTTACAGGAAAAGATCGGGGAAATGAAAGCCCAGGGAGTATTTAGGATGCCTCCGGTTATTGAAGGACCGCAGGGACCCAGAGTGAAGATGGGAGGTAAAGAAGTCATCAATCTGGCTTCCAACAATTATCTGGGTCTGGCTACACATCCTCGTTTGATTGAAGCGATGATTAAAGCAACCAAGGAATATGGAGTAGGTGCCGGGGCGGTACGTACCATTGCCGGTACCCTTGATATTCACCTGGAGCTGGAAGAAAAGCTGGCCAAATTCAAGCACGTGGAAAAGGTGCTGGTGCTGCAGTCTGGGTTTACCAGCAATATGGCAGTTATCCCTCCGATTATGGACAAGGGTGACGTCATTATCAGTGATGAACTAAACCATGCCAGCATCATTGACGGGGTGCGCTTGTCGCGTGCTGACAAAAAAGTCTACAAACACAGCAATATGGCTGAACTGGAACTGCGGCTGCAGGAGAGCGAACAGTATCGGTTAAAAATGGTGGTAACTGACGGTGTATTCAGCATGGATGGAGATATTGCCAAGCTGCCGGAAATTGTAGAGCTGGCGGAGAAATACGGGGCGCTGGTTATGGTTGATGACGCCCATGCCAGTGGGGTACTGGGTAAGAATGGCCGCGGCAGTGTCGACCATTTTAACCTGCATGGCAGAGTAGATGTTCAAGTGGGAACTCTGTCCAAAGCAGTGGGGGTATTGGGCGGCTATCTGGCCGGCAGTGCTGACCTGATTGACTACATTGTCCTGCGCGGACGTCCCTACTTATTCAGTACCGCCCATCCTCCGGGAGTAGTTGCGGCTAACATGGCGGCAATTGATGTTATGTTAGAGGAAAATCTGCAGGAGCGTTTGTGGGAAAATGGCCGTTATTTGAAAGCGGGATTAAACCATCTGGGCTTTAATACCGGGGAGAGTGAAACCCCGATTACACCGGTAATTGTGGGCGAGGGTGCCACGGCCATGAAGTTCAGCGATCAGCTGTTTGCTGAGGGGGTTTTCTGCACCGGCATTGCCTTCCCCACCGTAGCCAAGGATAAAGCCCGGGTCCGCACCATGCCCATGGCGACACATACCCGCCAGGATATCGATGAAGCTTTAGAAGCTTTTGCAAGAGCCGGTAAGAAATTGGGCATTATATAACTGGAGCTTATCGGACCCTGGTTGCAGCAATTATTACACCAATATATGAAGTGGAGGCTTTAGCAGATGAAGAAGCAACAATCCATTGCCCTGCTGGTTATAATGATGTTCCTTTTCACCCTGGCGGCGGGTGGCTGTGCGACCAAAAAGCAGACCAAAACTACTACTCCCAGCGGTACCACCCAAACCGGCAATACTATCAAGCTCGGGGTTTTTGAACCCCTGACCGGAGCCAGTGCGGCTGGTGGCCAAATGACGGTCGAAGGTATTAAGCTGGCCAACAAACTATACCCGAATGTTTTGGGTAAAAAGGTTAATTTAATCATCTATGATAACAAGACCGACAAAACCGAAGCCAAAAATGCTGTAACCCGTCTGATCGACAAAGACAAAGTGGTAGCCATTATCGGTTCCTACGGCAGTTCCCTTTCCATGGCTGCCGGTGATACCGTTAAATCAGCCAAGGTTCCGGCAGTAGGCGATTCGCCAACCAACCCGCTGGTAACCTTAAACAACCCGTATTATTTCCGTGTCTGCTTTATTGACCCGTTCCAGGGTACGGTGGTCGCCAAATACGCGGTTGAACAGAAAAAATTGAAAACTGCTGCCATAATCCGCAATGTATCTCAGGATTATTCAGTAGGTCTGTGTAAGTACTTTGAGGATTCCTTTAAGAAGCTGACCAATAATAATAAAGCAATTGTGGCTACCCTGGACTATCAGGATGGAACACAGGATTTTACTGCCCAGCTGACCAAGGTACGGCAGACCAAGCCGGATGTGATTTTTGCTCCCGGTAACTATGGCGATGTCGCTCTGTTGATCAAGCAGGCGCGGGAACTGGGCATCAAGCAGCCGTTTATGGGCGGTGACACCCTGGAGGCACCTGAATTCATCCAAGTGGGAGGAAGCGCGGTTGAAGGTGTAGTTTATTCCACCCACTACAGTAAAGACGCACCGGTAACCGATATGTCCAAAACCTTTGTTACCGAATACAGTAAAGCCTATAAAGGAAAAGATCCCAATACCTTTGCGGCTCTGGGGTTTGATGCCTATCTGGTAGTTTTGGACGCGATCAAGCGGGCAGGAACGGCTGACAGTGTCAAGATCAGAGATGCCCTGGCTGCCACTAAGGATTTCAAGGGAGCTACCGGGATCATTACTCTGGATAAGGATCGCAATGCAGTTAAGAGTGCAGTTATCAATGAAGTTAAAGGCGGCAAGTTTGTTTATTTAACCACGGTAAACCCAACGAAGTAACTAAAAGTTAGCTGGCCTTCCTCCTGGCCGACAGGGGGAAGGCTTTTGCTTAACCAATTGTAGGAGGATTTGCACCAATGGCCTTTGCTGAATTTATGCAGAATCTGGCCAACGGTATTTCGCTGGGCAGTCTCTATGCCTTGATTGCTATTGGCTATACCATGGTTTATGGTATCCTGCGTTTAATCAACTTTGCTCATGGCGACATTCTAATGATTGCAGCCTATCTAGCCCTGTTCGGCATGGGTATTTTTGTAATGCCCTGGTGGGTTTCTTTTATCCTGGCCATAATCGTAACCGCCCTCTTTGGTGGACTCATCGAAAGGCTGGCTTACAAACCCCTGCGTAACTCCCCGCGAATATCGCTGTTAATATCGGCAATTGGAGTTTCGTTCTTATTAGAAAACGCGGGATTGGTGCTTTTCAGCGGAAGGCCGCGCGCTTTTCCCCGTCCCCCGGTTTTTGCACACCTTTTTGATATCGGCGGCGTGGTTATACAGTCGCTAACGATTTATATCCCGCTTATTACCATAATCAGCCTTATTATCCTGGTTTATCTGGTTAACCGAACCAAAACCGGTATGGCTATGCGTGCCTGTTCACGTGATTTTGAGACAGCCAGCCTAATGGCCATTAACGTCAATAATATCGTGTCTATTACCTTTATTGCCGGATCGGCTTTGGCTGCTATTGGTGGCATTATGTGGGCACTTAAGTTCCCGCAAATTAATCCGTTAATGGGCATCTTCCCCGGCCTTAAGTGCTTTATTGCCGCCGTTCTGGGTGGTATCGGCAATATCAGCGGTGCGGTTCTGGGAGGATTTTTATTAGGAATTTTGGAGATCCTGCTGGTGTCCTTCTTCCCTGCGTTATCTGGTTATCGGGATGCGTTTGCCTTTAT
>JBLNAA010000121.1:0-10420 GCA_050259135.1 Methylocystaceae bacterium
ATATAGCCTTATTGCGCGGAATAAACGTGGGCGGAAAGAACAAGGTGTCTATGCCTGAATTAAAGGAGCTATTTGAACAAAACGGGTTCAATGATGTAATGACCTATATAAACAGCGGCAACATTATTTTTTCCAGTAATGAAACCAATGATAAGAAGCTAAAGGAAAAGTGTGAAGCATTTATCGCGAGTAAGTTTCATTTTAGCATTCCGGTTGTAATAATAGCTGCTGCTGACCTGATGTCAGCACTGAATCACGCTCCCTCATGGTGGGACCAGGATAAGGATGCAAAACATAACGCCATCTTTGTTATGCCGCCGGCTACAGTGGATGAAGTATTCAAAGAAGTAGGAAGGATAAAACCTGAATATGAAAAAGTTGACCACTATGGCAGGGTGATTTTTTGGTCGGCACCAGTTAAAACTTTTTCCCGAACCCGGTGGTCAAAGGTGGTTAGCTCGCCTGTATATGGCAGCATAACTATAAGAAATGCCAACACGGCGAAAAAACTGTTGCAGCTGGTAATGTAGAGTATGGTTATATTAATGTTAGCTACCATACGAGGATTTAGGCATATAATAGCTCCTTTTATATAAGCAATTTATTTTTTTAACTGAATTAGCACCCAGATAACAAGGAGGAATATTGCTGTGGAATTTATGGTATCTCCCCGGGTCTTTGAAGTACTTGATAACTACTGTATTGGAGTGGTAGCGGCCAGGGGAATTAATAATTCACAAAACCTACCTGAAATCACACACATGCTGGAGCAAAACATTAAGACCTGTGAGCAGCAGTTTGAGGATAAGAAAGTAAAAGAAGTACCGGAAATAGTCTGCTTCCGGGAAGCCTTTCAAAAGCTGGGGGTAAATCCGAATAAATTTATGTCTTCTATTGAGGCCTTGCTGACCCGTATTTCCAAGAAGAAAGGATTTCCCAGCATCAATCCGCTTGTCGACCTGGGCAATGCTGTTTCGATCAAATACCATCTTCCGTTGGGAGCCCATGATTTAGCCACAGTTGGCGATAGCCTGTCAGTACGGTTTGCCGAACCGGGAGATTATTTCATTGCTTTTGGTGAAACCGAAACCGAATATCCGGACAGCGGAGAACTTTTATATGTATCTGGTCATGAAATCCGAACCAGAAGGTGGATTTGGCGCCAAAGTGAAATCGGGAAAATAACCGAAGAGACCAATACCGTTTTATTCCCCATCGATGGCTTTTCTGGGGTAAATAAGAATGAGGTGCTGGCAGCGAGGGATGAACTGGCTGGATTATTGCAGTCATTATTCCAATGTGAGGTGGTAAGTGGCTTTATTGACCGCCAACAGCCGAACTTCCAAATAAGATTCTAAGGAGGAATGGAGCAGACCTCTTAGGTAAGCAGGATAAGTCTATGGAGAGAACATACCCGCCGAAAATGGCGGGTTTGATTTTTATTCCTCGCTTAAGACAGCCTGATTCTAATTCTGGGGTTATGAGCTTAGTAATTAACATGCTCCTTTACGGCAAAACTAACAACGTTCGCTTGTGAGGAGTGTGATCATGGTGCAAATTCAATATGGTATAGAAAAATTCGGCCGATTGAGAACCGTAATGCTGCACAGACCTGATCAATCCCTCTCTAAAATCACGGAAGAAAATCGGGAGTTTTTTCTTTTTGATAAAGTTCCTGATGTCGACAAGTATCTAGAGGAACATCAACAGTATGGTGATTTACTTAAAGCGAACGGAGTTACAGTACATCTGCTATCTGATCATGTCTACCATAACCGTGACTTGCTGCAGCGCCTGCCGAATCTGGCTTATCTGCATGATATTGCCGTCGTTAGTTCCCACGGAGCAATAGTGTCGAAGATGTCATCCAGGGGCCGCTGTCATGAGGAGATAGTTATTCGAGAGGCACTGACCGATTTGGGTATTCCCATACTTTACGAACCAGATGAAGGAGAGGCCTTTGAAGGATGCCTTTTGCTTTCCCCCAAGACGATATTTGTAGCGGACACCGAACGCCACAGCAGGTATTCCATCAGCAAATTCATAGAGTTTATTCTTGGTTATTTTGATGAAGTTATCTATGCCAGAATACCTCAGGAGAGAAGGTTCATGCACCCCGACATGGTTCTCAATCGGATCACTGACCAGCTTATGGTCTACTTTCCACCAGCGTTTTTACAGACAATTTTTATTACCAAACAGGCAAGTACTGCTGTTGACATCAAGACCTGGATGAAAGAGCGCCAGATAAATCTGATCCCCTTATCCGAACAGGAACAGAAACAATGGGGCAGTTCCTTTGTTCCCCTGGAGCCCGGAGTCATTATTAACTATGATATTTCCCTGGAACCCAAAACCATACATCTCTTAGAACAGGAAGGGGTCAAATTCATTCATTTTCATCCTGAAGCACTTTTAGCCGGCGGCGGCAGTCTGCGATGCCTGACCATGAGATTGTGGCGGGACAGCTAACTATATATGTGCTTTTCAGGTATACTACTCAAGGATTAGTGGGTTAGTATTATTGCATAAAGGTGTAAATGCTCGGGTGCAGCCCAGGTATGAATATATAATCAGTAAAGGAGCACTAGTTTTGGATAAGGTTACATTAGGAAGCACTGGAATTATCGTAAACAAAAACGGATTTGGCGCCCTTCCCATTCAACGGGTAAGCCAGGAAGAAGCAGCATCAATATTAAAAAAGGCTTATCAAAGCGGTATTAGATTTTATGATACTGCCAGATTTTACACTGATAGTGAAGAGAAAATCGGTAAGACTTTAAGTCAGGTAAGAGATCAAATTTATCTGGCCTCGAAAACGATGGCCGCCAACACCGATCAATTTTGGGAGCAGTTACATACCTCTCTCGACATGCTGAAAACTGATTATCTGGATATATATCAGTTCCATAATCCTGCCTCATGCCCCAAACCGGGGGATGGGAGCGGCTTATATGAAGCCATGTCAGAGGCTCGGGACAAAGGAATGATTCGCCACATCGGCATCAGCAACCATCGGCTGGCGGTAGCGACCGAAGCAGCCGAATCGGGGCTGTATGAGACCATCCAGTTTCCCTTCAGCTATCTGGCTATGGATAAAGAAATAGGGTTGGTCAGGCTGTGCCGGGAACGGAATATCGGTTTTATTGCCATGAAAGCATTATCCGGCGGACTTATCACTAATTCCGCTGCCGCCTATGCCTTTTTGGCACAGTATGATAATGTACTACCGATATGGGGTATTCAAAAGGAAGAAGAGCTGGACGAATTCATATCCTATCTAGAAAACCCGCCGCAGCTTAATGAAGAGCTTTGTAATATTATTAACCATGATAAAAAAGCCTTGAGCGGAGAGTTTTGCCGGGGCTGCGGTTACTGCCTGCCCTGTCCGGCCGAGATTGATATTCCGACCTCGGCCCGAATGTCCTTAATGATTAGACGGGCTCCAACGTCAATATATTTAAACGAGTACTGGCAGGAAAAGATGAAGAAGATTGAGGATTGTACGGAGTGCAATCATTGTAAGGATAACTGCCCGTATGGTCTGGATACCCCCAGGTTGTTACAGGACAACTGGGGAGATTACCAGAAACACATATAGGCAGCGTATTGTACATTGATACTGACCAGGTTTCAGGTGTTAGGTGGTAATGAAATTGCTGATTACCAATACGCTTGAGATGGGTGGAACCAATCACGAGGATTTGTGAAATATTTTCCCAAAATTGGAGGGGCAGCCGGCAGATCTGGAAATCTTTAAAGGAGATTACTGAGAGGCAGGTTACACATGGTACAATTCGCTCACAGTAACAATGCAATTTTTTGCTTTATAGTAATGATTTTGTCTACAACATCTAAATCTCCGTAAGGAGATTTTTTTGCTTTTCAAAGGAAATTGAAAAAATATATAGCAAATTTATGGTCTAAATTATTTTTAACTGTCAGCTAATTATGAAAATTTTGAAAAAAGGCAGGGAAAATGTAGCAAAAGTAGAAAATAAAACAATAATATTTCGCTCAGGTATTTCTTGGGAGCGAAGTAGGTGACCATTTACAAAGATAGAAGCGTTTTAGAAATGAGAGGGGTGTTATTGTGGGTTATTGGGAAGAGTACAAAAGGAAACTGACGACGCCGGAAGCGGTAGCGGCGACAGTTAAGTCTCACAGCATGATTAAGTACGGGTATTTTAACGGCAAGCCTCAGCTGTTGGACAAAGCCCTGGCTGCCAGGCACGAGGAGCTTGTAGACGTCATTTTAGAGGCTGCCTCAACTGTGCCGCCGGTCCCCGAAGTTATCCAGCACAAGGACACATTCACTTATCAAGATTGGCACTGGTCAAAGCTGACGCGAATGCTGGCAAATTACTATGACAATGTGATTTACTCACCGGTTATGTACCATATTGTTGAACAGTTTATCAGCATGGGGGAAGTTGATAACTATAAATCTACCGGATCCGCCAACTGGCAATGGATCCAGGTGGCTCCCATGGATGAACATGGTTATTTTAACTTCGGCCCCAGCAATTCTGAATCGTTAACCAGTGCACGTACCGTAGCTCATGTATGTGTCGAGGTGGTACCGACTATGCCCCGCTGTCTGGGCGGTCAGTGTGAGGGTATTCATATTTCCGAGGTTGATGCCATTGTCGAAGCACCAGAAGAACAAAGGATTTTTGCCGTCCCGGACGATATGCCGGGCCCTACTGAGGTGGAGATGAGAATTGCAGAACATATACTTCCGTTCATGCAGAATGGTTCCTGCATCCAGTTAGGAATTGGCGGACTGCCTAATGCGCTGGGTGCATGCATAGCTAAGACCGATCTGAAGGATTTAGGAGTTCACACCGAGATGTTGGTTGATGCCTATGTTGATATGATCGAGTCGGGGCAGATGAACGGATGCAAAAAGCAGATCGATAAGGGGAGAGCGGTCTACACCTTTGCGGTCGGCACCCAGCGTTTGTATGACTGGATGCATAACAATACGGCCATTGCCAGCTACAACGTTGAATACACCAACAACCCCAGGAATATCGCTCTCAATGATAATTTCATCAGCATAAACCAGGCTATGCAGCTGGATATGTTCAGCAATGTCAGCGCCGAGAGCATGGGAACAACTCATATCACTGGCTGCGGTGGTATGCTTGACTTTACCCTGGGAGCGCAGTGGTCTAAAGACGGCAAAAGCTTTGTTTGTCTCCCCTCTACCCGGGAGCGGAAGGATGGCACTCTGGAGTCCCGTATCGTGGGTACATTCCCTCGTGGAACCAACCCCACCCTGACCCGGCATATGATCGATTATGTCGTTACTGAATATGGGGTTAAAAAAATGCGGGCTCAAAATATCTGGGTCAGAGCTGAAAACCTGATCGATTTAGCTCATCCCCAGTTCAGAGATGCACTGGTAAGGGAAGCCAACGAGCTGAAAATCTGGACCCGGACTAATAGAATTGACGCCTAAATCTTCAACAACATTATAAAGAAGTGATTTGACTTACAAAATAAATCACCCGGACTGGTCTTTTGACCAGTCCTTTGTGAATCTTAGGGTAGAATCACCCAATAACAAGCCATTGATTAGATTGATTGGTGGCTGTTAGGCCTCCTGCTGCATCAAGAGGTACAAATGATCGAAGGGAATATCATACAAATACGGTACTGGAAATATAAGTAAGAGAGTAGGCAAACTTTTTGATGATAAGCAGGGGGGTTTTGGATGAAAGCTGATGCAGTTTTTCAGGGCGGTGGTGTAAAAGGGATAGGATTGGTCGGAGCAGTAGCGGAGATTGAAAAGGCGGGATATGAATTTGAAAATTTGGCAGGTACCTCGGCGGGGGCGATTATTGCCGGGTTACTGGCCGTAGATTACACAGCCTCAGAAATAAAAACCGAGCTCGAGAAGTTGAACTATAATAATTTTAAGGATGAAGGCTTCCTTGATAAGTGTGGAATTATCGGTAAAAGCATTAACCTTGCCCTTACCGACGGAGTTTACAAAGGACAGTATTTTGAATCCTGGTTCAACAATTTACTGAGGTTAAAGGGTAAAACTACGTTCGGGCAGATAAAAACAGATTATCCTGAAGAAAAGTATCGGTATAGGCTGCAGATCATCGCTACCGATATTACGGATCATCGGATGCTGGTACTGCCACAGGATCTTAAAGACTTCGGTTTTATACCTGATGAGTTCAGTATTGCCCGGGCAGTAAGGATGAGTATGAGCATTCCTTTGTTTTTTGAACCCGTCAGACTGGAGGATTCGATGGGTAAAGTTCATATGATTGTTGATGGGGGAGTGCTGAGCAACTATCCGATCTGGCTTCTGGACGACAATTCAAATAATCCGCCCTGGCCGACCTTTGGTTTTAAATTGATCGAGCCGAATACCAGGGAACTAAAAGTCGGGCAGAAAAACGATATCGATAATCCCATACATTATTTACTGGCTCTTGCTGGTACGATGATGGATGCCCATGACAACTTTTATATCTCGCAATCCAAGGGAGATTATGACCGGACTATCGGAATTTCCACCGTAATTGATCTTAATGGTACCCCCAAGGCCATCAAGACTACCAATTTTGATATAACCCAGGAAGAGAGCATGCTATTATTTGCCAATGGTGAGCAATCAGCCAGAGATTTTCTTAATACCTGGGACTTTGAGGCATGGAAGAGCAAATATCGGCAATAATTTGAGAGGCTAAAATAAAACCGGGAGATCAGTTGTAAGTCAGATCTCCCGGTTTTATCTAGACTAAGATCAATACTTAAAAACACCTTCGCCGGTTTTCCGGCCCAATTTACCAGCCCGAACCAGTTTAACTAACAATGGGCAGGGACGGTATTTATCATCACCAAACTCTTTATGCAGGGTCTGCATGACAGCCAGGCAGATATCGAGACCAATCATATCGGCTAAAGCCAGGGGCCCCATCGGATGGCCTGCCCCCAATTTCATCGAAGTATCAATATCTTCAGCGTTAGCTACGCCTTCCATCAGAGCATAAAAAGCTTCATTACACATGGGGATCAGGAGGCGGTTTACGACAAATCCAGGTGCTTCAGAGATTTCTACCGGGGTTTTACTCATTTGCTCGGTTATTTGTTTTGTACGATCATAGGTTTCCTGGCTGGTCGATGCACCCTTGATAATTTCAACCAGCTTCATAGCTGGAACGGGATTGAAAAAGTGCATCCCGATTACCCGGTCGGCTCTGCCGGAGGCAGCTGCAATTTCGGTTATGCTGAGTGCCGAGGTATTAGAAGCCAGAATACACTCGGGTTTACAAATGTCATTCAGTTCTTTGAAAATCGCTTTCTTGATATCCATGATTTCTACAGCTGCTTCGATGATCAAGTCACAATCGGCTGCTTCAGTCAGGTTAACAGTTCCTGAAATCCTGGACATAACAGCTGCTTTATCTTGCTCGCTGATCTTGCCTTTGCTAACCGATTTGGTCAGTAAGGTATCGATCCCTTTAATACCTCGATCTACGAATTCCTGTTTGATATCACGTACGATAACATCAAAACCAGCTTGGGCTGCAACTTGTACAATTCCTGCCCCCATCGTGCCTGCACCCAGTACCATTACTTTCATTTTTCTTTCCTCCTCTAGTGCCGTATTCTTTGGTTATTTTAAGCAGTTTTCTGTTAACTTTCCTTTAAAGTTGAATTAGGTTCAACAATAGGGGAAAATCAACAGGCGCATTCTATTTTACTACATTGGTAGCCAAGATTAAAAAAATTATAAAAATTCTGAATAAGCTGGATCCAACAAGTTTGCTTGTGAAAAAGGGTACCAAGAAATTATTAAAAAAATAACTAATGGGTCGGCCCAATTGTTATCGGAAACAAAGAGCATTTGACCCGACGTCCGTTCCCTTTCATTGATAAAATAGAAAAATAAGGAGAGATAAGTTGAAAAATTGGGAAACTAAGCAATCCATAGGACCGATAATAATAAGCTATAATTACATATATTGCAAAGGGTAATGGTATTGTTAAAAAATGCCGTATATTTATCATTGCTGACTACATTGCTGCATTTCACCGCTGAAAAGTGGAAAGGTCACAGGAATTTAATATCTGACAACATAAGGGGCGGAAGAATCATGTATGAACTGAACAATACAAAACCTGGGAGCCTGGATGGTATCACAGTTATCGATTTTACCTGGGTATTGGCTGGTCCTCATGCCACCAAGATGTTGGCCGACATGGGAGCAGCCGTGATTAAGATTGAGCCTTATGGGGTTGGCGCTAACGAGCGGCATCTTCCCCTGCAGAGAGATCCCAATGGAGTTAATCAGAGTTCCTACTCGATTAATGTCAATCGCGGGAAAGAAAGCGTTTGCCTTAATTTAAAAAAGCCAGAGGGAATGGAATTGATCCGTGACCTGATCAAAAAGGCTGACGTCATAGTTGAAAATTATGCTCCCGGGGTTATGGACCGACTGGGGCTGGATTGCGATTCTGTAAAAAAGATCAAGGATGATATTATTTATTGTTCTATTTCCTGTTTTGGCCATTGGGGACCCGACAGCCACAAGCCTGGATATGATATGATTGCCCAGATGGCCAGCGGTTGGACGGTCCAAAATGAAATTCCTCAGTTAGCACCAGTGTCTATTGGTGATACGGTAGCCGGTGTTCATGCAGCGCTGGCGATCGTATCAGCCTTGTTGGTAAAATACCAACAAGGAATAGGGCAGAACATTGATATTTCGATGACCGACTGCCTCTTTTCCCTGCATGAGAATACTATACCCTGGATAACCCTGGGCCAGGCGGTCGGTGAACAGATTAATCCCCCCAAAATTGGCCGGCTTCATGGCGGTTATGCGCCTTATGGCATATATCAGGGGAAGGATGGAGTCGTAGGCATTGCCTGTCTGTCAGAAAACCGCTGGGAGCCGCTGGTTAAAGCGATGGGTGAGAAATATAGCTGGCTGCTCAGTGACCCCCGGGTTAAAGATACCAATACCAGGTGCAAGAATGTTGCCCTGGTTCACCAGGTTATGGATGAGTGGGTCATGTCCATGGATTCAGTTAAAGAAGTGGAAAGACTGCTAGATGAGGTACAGGTGCCCTGCATGAGAGCAAGGACGATTGAGGAATTGGTTGACGGTGATCCCCAGGTTATTGCTCGTGAGATGATGCCGATGGTAGAACAGCCTTTTATCGGCCCGATGAAGATGTTTGGCAGCCCGCTTAAGATGTCAGAAACACCTTCCTGCATTCGTGGGTACAGCCCCTTTTTAGGTGAACATAATGAGAAAGTACTGGTTGACTTTTTAGGATATAGTAAGGATCAGGTTAAGGATCTCTATAATGCCGGGGTTATGTATCATGAACCGGCAGTAGACCGACTTCAAAAGGAAAAGCAATAAGGATTTCAGGGATTATTGGTTATTCGATTAAAGGTACTGCCTCGATAAAAGGTAGTGCCTTTTGTGTATATTATGAAGGTGGGGTTTTATAACCTGAGGCCAGTAAAGGAGTAGGTAATGGAAGAAAATAAGGTTACCTGTAAATCGATTGATGAATATATCTCACAGTTTACCCCCCAGACCCAGGAGATACTAAATGACTTAAGAAGGGTGATAAAAGAGGCAGCCCCGACCGCCCAAGAAAAGATTAGTTATCAAATGCCAGCCTTCTTTTTAAATGGAATCCTGGTTTATTTTGCTGCCTTTAAAAATCACATAGGCTTTTATCCAACGGCCAGTGGAATTGAAGCTTTCAAAGACAAATTATCAGAATATAAAATTGGAAAAGGTTCCGTACAGTTTCCCATTAATAAGCCCCTGCCATACAATTTAATCAGTGAAATAGTCAGTTTTAAAGTTAACGAGAATATTAAGAAAGCAGAAGTCAAATCAAATAAGTAGTAAATCAAAGATAAATGTTATAGGATTTCGGTAATAAGTGACTAAAGCTTGCAGCGGGTCAAAAAAGGTGATGAGTATGAAGGTAGAAATCTTAAATGAAATAGCGGTGGCGATATTGAATCAGGATGAGAAGATTTATGATATTCAGGATGTTCTGGATTTTATGGCTGATGCCCATTACAGTGGATGTACAGCCATGGTATTGGATAAGGGATGTCTTGACGATAAATTTTTTGACCTGAAAACGGGTTTTGCCGGTGAAGTACTGCAGAAGTTTTCCAATTATGATATGAAAATAGCCATTATCGGCGATTTTAGCTCTTACCCGAGCCAAAGCCTGCAGGATTTTATTTATGAGTGCAATAAGGGCAATCGGGTATATTTTAAGGCGACAGTTGAGGACGGATTAAAGGCTTTGGCCGGAAGCTAGTATTTATTGCTTTTGAATAAGGTAAAGCCCCCGGTCCTGCTGCTGATAAATGGAGAGGTGCTAACAATATGAAAATAAGGGAGTG
>JBLNAA010000122.1:0-10828 GCA_050259135.1 Methylocystaceae bacterium
GCTTCGCGTAAGGCCAACGGACTTTTCTTCGCAATCTTTTTGGCCATCTTCAGAGCCGCATCCATAACCTGATCTGCAGGAACTACTGCATTGATAATTCCCATCTGCAAAGCCTGTTCGGCTTTAAAGAAATCACCGGTAAAGATATACTGTTTGGCTAAGCACATGCTGGTGTTGCGGGGCATACGCTGGGTAGCGCCGCCGCCAGGGAATATACCCAAATTGATTTCCGGCAGCCCCAGGGTTGCATCTTCTGCTACGATCCGGATATCGCAGGCCAAAACCACTTCCAGCCCGCCGCCAAGCGCTAAACCGCGTACGGCAGCGATGGTTGGCTTATGATTGTCTTCTACAGCGAAAATGGTCTTGTGTACCCAGTCATCATAGTTACGTGCTTCAAAGGCATTCATGGTGGCGACATGCTTAATGTCTGCTCCAGCAGCAAATGCCCTTTCATCACCACAGATGATGATTACTTTGACCTCTGGGTCATCATTCATCAAAGCAAAACACTCGGCTGACTCTTCCATTAAGATTTGGTTAACAGCATTGAACGCTTTAGGACGATTAAACTGCATATAAGCAATTCCGTCCTCGGTTAACCATGGAAAAATGCAGGTATAATTCTTCCCCTTATACTGTTCCGGCATTTTAATAACCCTCCTCAGATAGTGTTGTAAAAATCTTACTATAGTTTTACCATAGGTAATATAATTCGTTCATACTTTACGAATTCCTTTATTCCCCGGACGTAAAATACCGCCAACGCTGTCATATTGTCCCAGCATTAGCGGTACTTTATCCCTTATTTAAGGCAATCCTATCTTCCGGGTGAGTAATAAATATTTCTCTTTCTGAAAACCCTTTTTCCTTAATTTCACTTATTAAGCCAGCGTTATCTCGACAATAAAATTAAAACCTCTAACTCCAAACATTTCCTGAGTTATTCCAGAATTAACAAACTAAATGCCTTATTACTAACACAAAATACTTTGATTATTACTAAATTTTTGTTTATTATTTACACAGAGTCCATTTAATTACCTTTCAATTTTCGGGGGGGGTATTTAAGTAAAGGGGGATTGCTTTAAGTGGAAGAGAAGGGACTAATTGTCCAAAACATGGAGAAGACTAATTCCCGAATATTGTTCACCGCTATGCTGATTATGATTCTTGGTGGACTGGCTACAGTTGGCGTTTATTATGCTGGTAAAGGAAGTGCAAGTCTAACTCTGGCTAAAGCTATTGGATATCCCATCCTGGGCTCAATCATTTTATCTGCTACCTGGCTTCCAACCGTCAAGCTAAAAAAGGCAACTCCTCGAACCCCTTATTTAGTAATGACCGGGGTAGTAGTAAGTTTTGGTCTGTTCGCTGCGGCACTATGTGTCGCCCACGAGCTGGCAGCCCTCATATATGTATCAATTATGCTTTCAGTATTTTATTTTGATACCCGTCTTACCCTGTATACCTGTCTTTTAAGTGTTGCCGTCAATACCGCAATATTAATGCTATATCCCGAATCCCACCCGTCACAGGATTCGGCTTTGGCTATACGCTATTTTATCTACCTCTGGATCGCCATCGCCGCTTCCTCCGGAACTCTGGCGGCCAAAAAGCTGTTTAATTTGGCCATCAATAAGGAAAATGAAGCCACCGCCTCGGTAAAGAGAATGACCAGCGCTGCCCAGGTAATAAAAGTTGACGCGGGTGACCTGAACGAATCGTCGCAAAGATTATTAACCATAACCAGTAAAGTCAAAGAAGCATTTCAACAAATCAACCAGGCCATGGAGGATGTCGCTGTCAGTTCCCAGAATCAGACCCAGAGTATTGAACAAAGCAATCTTGCTGTTCAACAGGCGAATACTGCTCTGGTGGAGATTGGAGAGAGTACCAGCGGCATGGAACAGCTGTCAAGGCGTCTGGTGGGTTATGTGGAGGAAGGCCAGAGAACCCTTAACGCTCAGCTGACGAGCATGCAGTCAACTTTGGAAGCCAATCAACAGGTTTTGCAGGCTGTGGCTGACCTCGATCAGCAGTCGCAGCACATTGGTGATATTGTTAACACTATAAGCGACATTGCCAGTCAAACTAACCTGCTGGCTTTAAATGCAGCTATTGAAGCCGCACGAGCCGGAGAGGCCGGCCGCGGTTTTGCCGTAGTGGCTGAGGAAGTCCGTAAGCTAGCCGAACAGTCGGGAAGTGCGGCTGCCACTATCGCCTCTATCATCGCGGAAGTCCAACGCAGCACCCATACAACCAAGGAGCGGACTGCAAACAGTTCAAATGCTTTTGCTGAACAGGAAACCGATTTAAAGAAGACCGTATCCACCTTTGGATACATAGAAAATGAAGCCCAAACTATAGATAAATCCGTACAGCACATGCTTAACATGCAGAAACAATTATCCGCCTCTTCCCAATCGATAGTTGATGCTATGCAGTCGGTAGTAGGAACTGCACAGGAATTGGCCGCCAGCGTTCAGGAAGTATCGGCTGTAACCAATGACCAGGAAAACAGTTTACAGGTAATCAACACCTCTCTTACCCAATTAGACCAAATGGCTTCCCGCTTGTTGGTTCAGGGTGAGAATTTAATACAGGAATAATCAGTGAAAAAATTTATTTGATTATTACAATTTGGAGTCGACCATTATGGTCGACTCTTTACGTTTTAGATTATAATTTGTATAGAAATTTTAGCCCTCCAGTTTTTCTTTCTGATCTCATCAGGTTGGCCGATATTTTTTTAACAATTAAGGAGTCAATTATTATGACCAATGATCAGCCATCACTACCCGTTAGAAGTCTGTCCATCGGCAAAAAATTATTCATTCTCTTTACTCTGGTATCGATAATTACGGCCTTGATTACAGGCTATGCCGGATACCGAGCCGCTTACAATAACCAGATTCAACAGCTACGTTCTCATCTAATGGTGGTTGCCCAAACCGGAGTGATGCAGATTGACCCGATCAGCCATAGTAAACTGCAGCCGGGTGATGAAAATACACCGGACTATCTGGCTATTCGTGATCAATTAATAGCCTTTCAAAAAGTCACTGGTCTAACCAATGTATATACTTTTCGCCTTGCCGCTGATGGTACGCCGCTCTTTGTTGTCGATGCTGCCACTGAAGATCAGGCCAAAATTGGAGAAACCTATGATATGCTGCCGGGTATGAAGACAGCCTTTAGCGGCCGGGCGGCTGCTGATGCGAAGCCATATACTGACCAATGGGGCACCTTTTTGTCTGGCTATGCCCCGATCAAGGACATGAACGGTCAGGTAGTGGGTTTATTAGGGGTAGATGAAGATATAAGCAATATCAATAAAATGGCTCGGATGACTTTGATACGATCACTGTTGGCTTCATTGATTGCCATCCTGGTGGCTATGCTGATTAGCCTGGTCTTTGCCAGGCGGTTCAGCCGCCCACTAACAGATGCAGCATGGCGCATGGCCGATATTGCGCGTAATAGCGGAGACTTGACTCAAAAGCTGGAGATACATTCCGGTGACGAACTGGAGGAACTGGGCAAGCAGCTTAATCTGCTCATGGGAAGCATATCTAACCTGGTTTCCGGCATCCGAACTACCTGCCTGAGAGTATCAAAGCATACAGAAACATTGCTGTGTGCTGCTGAAGCAAGGGCCAAGGCCATGGCTGAAGTCTCATCATCAGCGGAAAATATTGCCCTGGCTGCCGACCATCAGGTTAAAGTTGCAGAAAGCACCCTGAACATTATGCACACCAACAGTGCTCAGCTTCAGGAACTGGTTAACAGCGCCGACACTATGTCTGCCAAGTCAAAAATGGCTAATGAACTGGCTGCCAGGGGTCTGGGAGTTCTTGATCAGTTAAAGGTAAAGAATGAGAATAGCAATTCGATAATTCAACAATTAACCGACCTGATCGCTGATTTAAACCAGCGTTCACAGGCAGTTATCAAGGTTAATGAGCTCATCTCCGAGTTAGCCAGCCAGACTAATCTCCTGGCCCTTAATGCAGCAATTGAAGCTGCACGAGCTGGTGACGCTGGCCGGGGCTTTGCTGTGGTAGCAGAAGAAGTGCGCCAGCTGGCTGACCGCTCACAGAGTTCGGCAGCAGAAATAACCGAACTATTATCCAGCATGCAGAATGTCACCCAACTAGTGACTTCAGGCATAAGTGACCTCCGCTTCAGCCTCCAGTCTGAAACTGATGTGGTTGAGCAAACCACCTCAGAAATGGAGCAGATTATTGAAGTTTGCCAGATAATCAATCGGCAAATTGGCCAGGTAACAGGCTGGATACAAAACCTGGAACATTCACAGGAAGAGGTTAATAATACGATGGCCAATTTGATGAAACTGTCTCAAAACGTTTCCTCTTCCACCCTGGAAATAACTGCCGCCGCCCAGGAGCAGACAGCTTCGGTCGAGGAGGTAACCCGCTCCATAGATGCGCTTAATCGGGAACTTTCAGCCCTTACTGAGCAGGTGGCGGTATTTCAGATTGACTAATAAATGCTTCTCCTATTTTTTCCGGGCAGGTTTCTTGCGCCGCCCGGAAAAAATATCGAAGTGCTCAAAAAACTCATCCATCCCAGTTATGATCTCGTCCACCGCTTCCCGAAACCAACGATCTTTATCAAATCCGGTATAAACCTCCCGTCTTTCTAACGGAAAGCGAATAATTTTAGCCGGTGCCATCCAGTCCACCTCCAGGAGCCCTCGCCCATGACCATAGCATGTGGAAAATATGGCAGACTATGTGTGTACCCGGCTATTTTAAAAGACCCTGACCGGATCAATTTCCACCTATACATCACCCGCCGCCGGGACTGCCTCCCCGCAGCTCTTCACTTTTTTCTTTGAGCATATTCATAGCCATGGTTAACAGTTCGGTTTCCGGCTGGCTAAATAATTCACGCTGGCTATGCAGCAGGTTATCCAGCATTAAATAAGTACCTGATAATTGATTTAATTTATACCGTTCCCACTTGGCATCCATATACGCTTCTCCTTTTTTGTATTTCTATTGGAACCATCGGATTAATTGATAAAAAACTCCAATAAAAAAGAGGCAATCTTTCATTGCCTCCAGTTTATCCACCTTTTAAACAACGATTACCGTATTGGTCGCTTCATTCCAGGTCACCTTGTAATTTAAAGCTTCCGCAAACTCACGAACTGGTACCATGGCCCGATTATCCAACATCATGGCCGGAAGAGTAATACCACCTACCCGAATTATTATACCTTCGGCCGAAGGGGGCGGAATATCAGCCGGAGGTATCACCACCGCCTTAATATCTTCATGCCATTCCACCTGCCTGCCCAGCGTCGCCGCCAGTTCCCTCACCCAGGCATAAGCCTTGTTTCCTGCCATCAGGCCGTTAATTCTTTTTCTGCCGATACGGATGTATACCTGTTTATGCGGCATTTGTGCCGGATTGGTTGCTGCCTTGAGATCAGCAAACAACCTTTCCCAGGGGAAACCGGGGCCCGGGTCATTTTTACGATTCACCCCATCGATACGATAATGACCGATAATATGGTCATTATCAACTGGAATGTTCCAGCGATCAACTAACAGAATATGGAGCCAAAGAGTGGCTTGATACTGTGGCTCAGTAAGGGATTCTCCGGCCATGGCTTCATGCTCAATATTCAGAATATAGCTGTTGGGATTAGTACCATCATAGTAGCGCCAGTCTGGAGCTTCAACATTACCCGCTGTAAAAGCAGTATCTTCATCCCGGACCAATTGAATTATACGTCCGGTTTTAGTTACCAGGTAATGCGAACTGGCCTTGGCCTTGGGGTTACGAAGCCAGCTCAGAGTTCCTGGCATTAAGCCGGCGGTAATATGTTCTACGATGGCTATCGGTTTCCTTCCACCCCGACCGGGTTTGAAGTTGGGTGAACTCAATTGTTCAATTACCGGTTGTGCCAACTTACACCCCTCCCTTTTACAACCAATTAGCTATGCCAGTAAGTGATTAAATATATGCGGCACCAGGCCTGTACTGACACTTTTTATGGAGTTTAATTAAGACAATTTTAATCGGGAGAAGTGGTTAGGAAGTGATAAACGGGTGGTATGGCGGCCGAAATTATTCCTAATACAATTTAAACTTGACCCAGAAGGTAGTTCCCCAGGGGTGGGAATCAAACTCTATACTGGCTCCATGGCGTTGGGCAATACTATAACAAATAGCTAATCCCAGTCCTACTCCGTTATCTTTGGTGGTAATAAACGGAGTTCCCAATTTCTCGGCCAGGTCAGGATCTATTCCGTGTCCTTGATCAGTTATACCGAGTACTACCTGGCCAGCGGAGAGACAGGTCGATATCTCCAGGTACCCCCCGGGAGCCATAGCCTCAAGGCCGTTATTCGCCAGGTTAATAACCAACTGACGAATCTCCTTTTCATCAAGCAGCAAATCAGGAATAACCGCTAAATTATAATTAACCCATTTTTCCTGCAATAAAGCTTCCGCTCGCAGTAAAGGATAAACCTGTTCCAAGATCATATTGAGATTACTGGGAAGGAGGTCTACATTCTTATTGCTAGCCAGCGCCAGGAACTCTGAAATTATCCGATTCCCGTGGTCTATCTCTTCAATCATCAGGTCATAATATTCCTGGTTTTCCCGATTGTTTTCCTGGCTTTGCAGCATCTGCAGAAAACCACGAACCGTCGTCATCGGATTTCGTACCTCATGACCCAGCGAGGCTGCCATCTGCCCCACCAGGTTTAGCCGGTCCAGACGTGCCAATTCATTATGAATCCGTTTATCCTCCGTAATATCAACACTGTAGTTTAGCACACACTGCTCATTATTTACTGTGGTTTGCACTGCCGAACTGAGAGTGTTTAATATCTTACCAGTCTTGGTCCGAATCCGCAGCTCTGTATTGCCCAGCTGCCCATTTTCCTCGATATACTTGACTATATGGTAGCGATCTTTATCCACCCAGTAACTCAGATCAGCGACATTTTTTCCGATAATTTCTTCCAGGGTATACTCCATGGTAGACAGCCAGGCATTATTGGCATTGATAATCTGACCATTATCAGCACGGACAATTATCATCATGGTGGGACTAAACTGGAAGGCAGAATGGAAGCGGGCTTCACTCTCAGCCAGGGCTCTCTCCGATAACTTGCTTTCGGTAATATCGATCACCGTTGACAGAACGCAATCCAGGTCATCAATTTGGTATAACTGCGCCGATATTAAACAGTAGGCAATTTCTCCATTACTCTTTTTTACAGTAATATCCATGTTATTGACACTTTCGCCGGCCATGAGTTTGTCAACATAGATAGTACGTTTAACGCCATGCAGATAGTTAATATCATCGATGGTCTTACCAACTACCTGTTCGCGGGTATAACCGGTCAGCTTCAGGAAACTCTCATTTACATTCAGGTAAAGGCCTTCCTTTAAGGTCGATACACATATGGGTGCCGGACTGGCACCAATAATCTGCTGCAGCTGTTCCTTGGAGTGGCGCAGTTCGCCCTCGATAAGCTTACGAGCGGTTATATCCGAAAAAGAGGCCAGGATATAGGTTTTATCGCCATATAATATTTCTTCGAAGCCCATCATGGCAACCCGATGTTCACCACTATGGGTAAAGAATTGCACTTCGACCTGACTACCGATAAATTGCTCACTAAACAGCTCTTCACCATCAACTCGGGTAAAAAAACCCTTATCATCGTTGCTCTTACCGATTATTTCATTGCGGCTATAACCGGTTGCCCGGCAAAATGTCTGGTTAACCTCCAGTACACACCCGGATTCCTTAGAAATAATGGCCATGGAAACCGGACTGAGATGAAAAGACTGCATTAAAACGCCTGCTTCTACGTTTGGGCTAACGCCATCATTTTGATGAAGATCCTCATAATATGATAGTTTTCGTTTCAGTGAATCAATTTCTAACAACAACTCTTTAACTGCCAAAGACACTGAAGCACCCCCAACAACAGGCTTAAGCTAGGTTACTGATATTCTAATAATAAATTGCGTTATACTGAAATTGTTGTCGAAACATGGAGACTTTGAATTTATTTTTTGGAACATCATCGGTAACCAGTAATATAGGCCAATATATTGGAATTATTAATAGTTACACGGGTGCAAATAATAAAAAAGGTGATCGTTATTATCATGATCACCTTTATCAATCTTAATATGGTGCAACAGAAAGTACATACAGCATGACTTACCTTTAAACTGATAGTTTGATTAGCTCCGCAATAGTATGGTTTACACAATTAATCCCTATTGTTTTCTAAATTCACCCTCCATTAAATCTGACATCTCTGGCATTTCTTTGGTTTTTGAATGAATCTGATTTGTGATAGCCTGAAGGTGTTCTAATTTTTTTGCAGGTGATTTTGATGATAAAAATTGTAACCGACAGTGTAGCTGATATTCCCGAAGAGTATATTGAGAAATATAACCTGATGGTACTTCCCCTCAGTATCAACATCAATAATGATTCCTTCCTGGATGGCATTGACATTACCCCGGCTGAGGTATGTGAATACATCCAAAAAGGACAAACCCCTAAAACCTCTCAGATTCCAGGCATTCAGTTCTACAACGCATTTGAAGAACTGACCCGTAATGGTGATGAAGTTATTGCGGTAACGATGTCCTCCCAGCTCAGTAATACCTATAACTCGGCAGTTATGTCTGCTAAAGCACTTCCCGACAGGAAGATAGCCGTATTGGATAGTTTGGGGGTTTCTCTCGGACAGGGATTACAGGTCATAGAAGCAGCAAGAATGGCGATAGCCGGACAACCTATTAATATGATTACGGACACTATTATGATGATGCGTCAAAAAATGAATTATGCCATAATCATCGATTCGCTTGATTATGTATTTAAAGGTGGAAGAATCAGTAAAGCCCAGTATATTGCGGGCAATCTTCTTCGCTTGAACCTGGTCTGCAGTTCGGACGGTACAGGCCGGATTAAGGTGGCGGATAAGTTCAGGGGAAAGGAGAAAAGTATCCTGCAATGGATCTCTAAACATATCTCTCATCTCGATTTAACCAATAAAACGGTCGGTTTAAATACCATCAGCAATGAGAAACTTCTTAATGAGGTAAAATCACTCATTCAGATATATAACCCCAAGGAAATCATTGTGTCCCAGATCGGTTCCACAGTCGCCTGCTATTCCGGCCCTAACGCCCTGGGCATATTCGCAATGGAATAAGTCCCCTTTCGTCAGGCTTGTCAGACAAAAAATAAGAGCTTCCATTCATTTTGGAAGCTCTATTTTTGTTTGTATGGTGCGGCAGAAGGGACTTGAACCCCCACCCCTTGCGAGACCAGATCCTAAGTCTGGCGCGTCTGCCGATTCCGCCACTGCCGCAAAAATGTTGATATATCGGCATTTGAGATACTTGCTTTTCTAACTCACAAAATATTAGTCCAGGTCACATGCCTTAATGAGTCTAGTTGGTATTATACTCGCAGCACATCAGAAAGTAAACTAGACTTTGATGGGAATCGGCACTTGTTCTCATAAGCTGTTTACTTAATACAGGCATTTATATTCCTAAATGGATTAACGAATATTAATCCATTTAGGTTGTCTCCATCAACAAGCTTCTGATTTATTTTAAACCATAAGTAAAGGCCGCATTTTTTTAACTTTGGAAAAGGAATATTATCCCAATTGAAAGAAGATATACTTTATTATAATTGGAATTTCAATTCCTAGTGGCACAGGGAGATCATGATGAAGCAGCTTCAGGATTTCGGACTTATAAAGGTTATACCCGGCAATAACGGCGGGCGTTTTCCTTTTTGCAATACTTTATTGATCGACGATAACGTTAAAGCAGTTGTCGATCCCGGGGCCGGGCTGGAAATACTGCAGGAGATTAATGAAAGCCGACATATAGACCTGGTGTTTGATACCCATGTCCACTTCGATCATATCGTTTACAACTATGTTTTTAACCAATCCCGGATTATGGTGAACGAGCACGAGGCGATCTACTTTCAAGACCGCCGGGAGTTCCTCAAAATGACGGGGGTTTTTGAAGCTATGGGTGAAGCCTGGGCAGATAAGTGGCTGGAACTGATTAAACAGCCGAACAGTCCGAAGAGTCCCTTTACTCCCACCTACCGTCATGAGTGGCATCTTTCTTTAGCCCGGCTGGGCGGTACCTATCGTTGGGGTGAGACCATTGATTTTGGGCACACCAAAATGGAAATAGTTGCAGCCCCCGGCCATTCGAAAGGTTTCAGTGTTATGTATTTCCCTGACCAGGGTATTGTTTACTGCGGTGACATTGATTTAACCAAGCATGGACCATGGTGTGAGGATGCTGATCAGTTTATAGCTTCGGCTCATCGGGTTGCTGAGCTGGATGCCGATATTTTTATAACCAGTCATCAACGGGGCCTGGTAACAAAAGCTGAGTTTGCGGCCGAGTTGGAAAGATACCTGGAAGTGATACCACAGCGGGACCACCAAATACTGAATTGTATTAAAGAGCCGATGAGCCTGGAGGATATTGTACGTATTGGTCTGGTCTATGGCTCCAGGATATTTACCGATGAGTTTCTTTACTGCTGGGAATGGGCTGTAATCAAGGAACATCTTAACCGTCTGGTTAATCAGGGGCTGGTTATTTTTGATCACGGTAAATATCGCCGAACCTAAAAAACATCCCGAAAAAAGGTGGCCTCCCTTAAAGGGGAGGCCTTAACAGTATTTATATGGTGGGATAAACTTGTTGGCTGTTTATTCAGGCCATAACTCTTCGAGAGTCTGTCGGCGGCGAATAACCC